>QHOX01000119.1 GCA_003219465.1 Verrucomicrobiota bacterium
GTCATTGGCTATCCCCTTTTTCCCGTCACTTGACGTTGACAGCAATTGCGATCGTGGGATTGGCCATCGCATGGGCGTGATGCGGATCTTGCTGTCCTTTTGGAAGGAAATACCAAACGCCAGGCGTCATTCGGCCGCGCTCCGGCAGCGGTTGCAGACGCGCAGGGTCCAAGCCGGCCGCGATGAGCCCGGATACGTCGAATTCGTAAACGATGTCTTCTGGCGTGCTCTCCGGCTGGGTCGTGAAATGAACCATCGTACCAAGGCCGCTGTTGAAACAGTACTCGCTGCTTGCTGCGGTCTGATCGACGGCGATCTTTGGATTTGCGCGCAGGATTTTGGCGATCGCCAGAATCTCGCCTTTGGCTGTGCCTTCAAGAGCGAGAACATCGGCGTATTCACGTTTCAGTTTGCTGAGTTCGGTTTCGGCTGCTGACTTATCGTCAGCGAGTACGCTCGTTAGAAAACACATGTGGCCAGTTACAAGTATGAAAACAATGTGTCGCATATGATACCTCAGTTTACATGGATTCCGCTTTGGGCAGTGGCAGAGAAGCCTGGCCGAACACGTAGCGCCAGCCTGCCCGAGTGCGAACATAAGTATCGCTGAACCAGAGTTTGTAGTCGGCTGGCTTATCGCCTTGCATCGACTTGATCCATAAACGCGCAGTTACTACGGCTGTGTCACCCCAAACTCTGACCTTCTGTGTTCCGGGTTCCTCGTCCTGGCGTTCGTAAGTAACTTCTTTTTTGCGAGCCGAGTCAATCAGGTCGGCCTTGCCGTAAACCTTGCCCCGTCCGGTTACCAACGCGAAGTCGTCGGCCAGGATCTGCGCCATTGTCGCAGCGTCATTCGCCTTGACTGCGGCTTGATATTTCGTGTCTAAGGCGGCCACGGTTTTTGCATCCTGTTCTGGAGAAGCATTCAATTTGCCGGTCACGGCCACTTGCAAGACGACGATTATCAAAACAACAATTCGCATAACTATTACCTCGGTACGATTTTAAGCGGCGTAATTATATTTTGCCTGCATTTTGCCGTCGAGTTGGCGATTCCACAAAGACGATCAGCCATAGTGCTGGATGCGCAGACAAAGAGAAGCATCATCGAGAGATTTGATTCGCTCACTTCCAGTTCGCTCAACCTTTGGTCTTCCCGTCTATGTCGTGGCTTCCCCAGCCGCTCCATTCTCGACTCCGCTCGGAATGACAGAGAAAAAGCAGCAGAAATGCCGGCTCGACTTTGGGACGCACGATCTTAGTTTCAACGGACAAAACGCATGGCGAACGAAGAATTTTCAAATAAGGAATTGGAGACGTTGTGGGCTCCGTGGCGGGTGGAGTATTTCGAGAAGGAACCGCGTGACCGCGATTTTCTCGAAACGGCAGGGCGCGCCAGCGATGACGCAGAGCATCTTGTAATCACGCGCCGCAAGAATTCGTTCCTGATGATGAACCGTTATCCGTACACGGTTGGGCATTTGATGGCGGTGCCGTATCGGAAAGTAGCGGAGCTTTCGGCGCTCGGTGAGAACGAGGTCATTGAGTTGTGGAGCTTGGTCGTGCACGCGCAGGCGCTTTTACGCGCCGCGGTAAAGGCGCAGGGGTTCAACATCGGTTTGAATCTCGGCGAATGCGCGGGCGCAGGTGTCCCCGATCATTTGCACATTCACATCGTCCCGCGGTGGAGCGGCGACACGAATTTCATGCCGATCATCGGTGGCGCGCGCGTGCTCTCGGACGGGTTGCGCGCGTTGTACGGCAAATTAATCGAAGCGCAACAGAAGATGGCTGCGCCGCGTTGAATCGTTGAATCGTTAAATCGTGAATCGATGTGACGGTGTGACGATGTAACGATGTATCGAGTTGGAAATCGAGAATGGCGTCTGACACAGACGCGCTAGAGTTATGAACACTTGGGTTGAAGCGCCGCCGCGAAGAAAAGGCCTGGGTTGTTTCGCGCAAGGCTGCCTGATTCTTTTGGTATTTGCCATTGTGCTGGCGATTGCTTGCTTTGCCGGTGTGTATTGGGGACTTCACCGTCACTCGGCGTTGTTCTATGGCAGCTACTGGCTAGCCAAAACGCGTTCGATCGCAGAAGCACCAAAGGCGGTGCCGGAATTCAGCGCATCGGATCAACAGATGCAAAGTGTCCGGGAACGCTGGCAGGATTTCGAACAGAAAACGCGCGCGGGTCAACCAGCGGAGATCGAGCTGGGCGCGGATGACATCAATGGCTTGATCGCCACGGGCGCGGACGTGCGCGGCAATGTCTTTGCCTCGGTTGAAGGCAATCAGCTTCGCCTACAGACGAGTGTGCCGATCGGAGGATTTCTTGGCAGGCCTGGTTATTATTTTAATGGCGATGTCGCGATCGAACTGAACGGCACCCAGCCACTCGACAACCCGCAGTTCAGCCGCATCACGATTAACGGCGAGAAGGTGCCGACTGATTTTTTGAATTGGAAATATCGCTCCCGACGGCTGCGCGAGTACCTCGCTGACCAGCGGAACGCGTACGACATCGGCACAATCGAGATACGCGATGGAAAAGTAATTCTGCGCTCACGCACCGAGTAACCCCGGGTAGAGACATCGCGCTGCGATGTCCGGACGGCGCAGCGCGCCGTCCCTACCTAATTCGGCTGCATGATTTCGCGCACGAAGACGTTCAGTTGTCCGTCTTCTTGTTTGCGTACCTCGGTGATCTCAAAAGGCCGCATCTCGTCCCGGTTCACGACAGCGCCTTGCGGCGGAGGAGTGTAACCGCGCGGAAATTCCACAATGATGCGCGTCGATGACCCGCCGCCGAGATGCAGCACTTTGCTTGTTAACGTCGTCCGCGGCCGCAACACGGCCTTGTTCGCGTCGGCAAAATTCACCACGAACTGGCCTTTCAAATAAACGCGTTCGCCAGCGAGTCCGCGGTCGGCGACGTCGTTCAAGTCCCCGGTCCCGATGAGTCTTCCGAGCGGCATTTTTCCTGGCGCAAATGTTTTCCAACTGCCACCGCCGGCGTTTGAAGCCAGGGCTACATTGGACGTATCGGGTGGAGCAGGTTGAGCAGGCAGAACGGGCACCGGGGTAGCCATCGCAACCGGCGAACTCTGTGTGGCCGCGCCGGTTCCAACGTCGGGGGCTTTAGACGCGGGTGCTGGTGTCGCAACAGGAAGGTTTAGCGCGCTCGGAGGAGCAAGCGCGGATGCAACTGTGATGGGCGTAGCAGCTGGCGCAGATTTGTTCTGAGCGACCACTGCCTGCGCAGGAGTCGATGCCGGCACTGGAGATTCCAGTTTTTGTTTCCTGCCCTTTTTGCCTTTCGGCAATGGCGTCGGCTTAGCGAGCTTCGCATTGCTCGCGACCAATGGCGGTGTCATCGATAGCGGCGCAACAGGCCTGGCCTGTTCGATCCGCACCAACTCGTTTCTGGCGGGGGGCGGAGTAGCGCTTGCACCCAGTCCCGATATGGGTACCGGACCGGCTGGAGCAGCTGCCATCTTTTGTCGGTATTCGGCCAGGCGTTGTTCGACCGAAGCGCGTTCCTGTGCTTTGAATAACGGCCAACCCGCAGCGAGATCCAGACTGGGCGGCGGCTCAAGACGAAACGTGCCGAGGCCGCGTGTAACGGTATAACTTCCGTAAAGCAGCGGAACAGCGGTGACCAGAATTCGGCCGTCAATCAACCGCTCCGCGTGCATCACTGCAGAAATATCGTGTGTGCGCTCCAGTTTCACTTCCAATCCGACTGTCAGCGTCTGTTTCATGAGCGGCAGGGCCTCGGGTTTCGCCGGGTAAACGTGTTCCATGAGCAACTCGCCGCTATCAACAGCAGCAGTAAGCGCTGCCATGCCCGAAGGAAACACATCCCCAGGGCCGAGTTCGTGCACCGCAATAATGGTGTATCGACCTACCACGTAGGGGACCAGACCGCGGACCTGCTGGTAGTTTCGAATGTAATTGCGCAGCAACTCGGCGTTGGTCTTCGCCAACTCGGCGGCGCCCATCCCCACGTATTGCTCGTAAAGCTGACTCGCATTAAGAAATTCCCCTGCCGGCGCGGCCGTGAGCTCGAACCGCTTCGGAGGTTCGATCTTGTGCAGTTTTTGCAGGATTCGATAGCTGTCAGGCCGCTCTGGTTGATTGAAGATATAGAAACTGCCGAGCCATGCTGCCAGCGCGAAACCGGTCAAAAGCAAAATCGCGACAGTCCAGGCAAAATAGTTGGTTCGCTGCCGTCGACGCGTGTATGGTTCGTCTTGGTACGGATCGTACGGATGAGTGCCATAGTCCATCAGTTCAGCGCGCGAAGATTCCGGATCTCAACCTGACTGCGCTGCTTCAAACGACGAACCGCATCCGCAAGTACGCGATGCGTTTGGATTGACGATTCGGAAACCAGTTTCGGTCAGACCGTCGGTGAAATCCAGGGTCGCGCCACGCAGGTATGGAACGCTCTCGTCGTCGATAAAAAATTGTACGCCGTCGCGCTCCACTATTGCGTCGCCGTCTTTGCATTGATCGAGCGTCATCTCGTAATGCAAACCGGAACAGCCGCCTTTAGCCACTTCTACTCTCAAGCCTCGGTGCGAATCTTCCTTTCGCTGCGAAAGCAAACTCCGGAGCTGTCGAACAGCGTTATCCGTGACGTTAATCATTGCGCTGAAAAATACCGCTGCGAGGTATCCAAGTCAAAATTGGTAGGGACGGCGCCGTCCAGACGCCGCGGCGCGGCGTCCCTACCGGTCGATTTTCTTCGCAATCGGCAATCTGGAATTTACAATCAGACACAAAATGGGCCGGATCCGATTGCTCCCTGAGACCGTCGCCAGCCAGGTGGCCGCCGGCGAAGTGGTGGAACGCCCGGCTTCAGTCGTGAAGGAATTGGTCGAAAACAGTCTGGACGCCGGTGCTCGCAACATCAATGTCGTTATTCGTCGCGGAGGAATTTCTCTCGTTCGCGTCATAGATGACGGCTGCGGCATGGACCGCGATGACGCGCTGCTTTCGCTGGAGCGGCATGCGACGAGCAAGATTCGGTCTGCTGCTGATCTTCAAGCCGTGGCAACACTCGGATTTCGCGGCGAAGCTCTGCCAAGCATCGCCAGTGTGTCGCGATTTCGCCTGACCACGCGCGAAGCGCGCGCCATCGCCGGGACCGAAATTATCGTTAATGGCGGCAAGATCGACGTCGCGCGCGACGGCGGTGAAGCACCTGGAACGCAAGTCGAGGTTCGTTCGCTTTTTTATAACCTTCCCGCGCGCCGAAAATTTCTTCGTTCGGAGAACACAGAAAGCCGCAACATCGAACATCAGCTTCATCTTCAAGCCATCGGTCATCCTCAGATCGGTTTCTCGTTAATACGCGACGATCGCATGTTGTTCCAATTACCAGCTGCGGTAACGCTCAGCGATCGCATCCGGGATTTATACGGTGCTGAGCTGTTACAGCGTCTCGTCGAAATCAGTGACGCTGCTTCGCCCAAGGTTCGAATCAGCGGTTTTACCGGGCAGGCAGGTCTGAGCCGACAGGCCCGCACTCAACAGCTCGTGTTCGTGAACGGTCGTGCGATTGAAAGCAGTCTGCTCACCGGGGCTATTCGCGAAGGCTACCACACCGCCCTTATGAAAGGACAATACCCGGTTACGTTCCTCTTTCTTGAGCTTGATCCCGCGGCGGTGGACGTAAACGTGCACCCGGCAAAACGCGAAGTGCGTTTCCGCGATCCGAATGGCGTGCGTGAAGCGATCGTTCGCTGCATTCAACAAACATTGGAAACGGCTCGGGCCGGCTGGCAGCAAAAATTTCGCGCACCAGTCCAGCCGCCCGCTGCTGTTTCCGGTAGACGGGCTCCAGATTTAACTCTGCGCTCCGAGGTGTCCGCTCCCGAAGAAGCGCATCGCGAGCTACCACATCTCCGTGTTGCTGTAGCCGGAGGCGCCGACTCCGGCCGGGCACCAGTCCCAGAAATTGTACGGCAGGCGCTCCGCCTCGATTCCGCAGGCGAGGCGCCTGCACTCAAACAACAACAACGTGCTGCGAAAGCTCCGCAGCAGCAGTTCGAGATCATCGGCGTCCTGAGCAGACTCTACGTTCTGATGGAAAATGCGGACGGCCTCGTCCTGGTCGATCAACATGCGGCGCACGAGCGCATCCTCTTCGAAGAATTGCGGCGCAGGATGGAAGAGCAAGGCGTCCCCACGCAAAAGCTGCTTCTGCCGCAAACCTTCGACGTTCCGCCGCGCGACGCCGATTGGATTGAGCGCAACCTCTCAATTCTTCAAAGGATGGGAATCGGCATTGAGAGCTTCGGGCCGGACACGTTCAAGATCGATACTCTTCCCAGTTTTTTGGATGTCTCAGATGCGGCGCAATTTATGCGAAAGGTGATTGACGATCTGAAGAGCGCCGGCAACAGCGCTTCAACGATGCGGCTGGGTGAAGAGATGATTGCGAAAAGCGTTTGCCGCCACGCGGTCAAAGCCAACGATCCGTTGCGTTTTCCCGAGGTTGAAAAGTTGATCCGCGATTTGCTCGATTGCGATTTGCCTTACTGCTGCCCGCATGGGCGGCCAACGATGATCCAGATTTCGCTTGCCGAGTTGGAGAAAAAATTCGGCCGTAAAGTGTAACGTTGGGGGGAACGCACGCGCTTCTCAGAAAACTGCGGTCCCGCCGTGCTTGCCATTTCGAACGCAGACAGGTTTAATTTGGCGCGGTGAAGAAAATCGAGGCGATCATCAAGCCATTCAAAGCTGAGCCGGTGCGAGAAGCGCTGATGGCGGCAGGCGTCGAAGGAATGACTCTGAGCGAGGTGAAAGGATTTGGCCGCCAGAAGGGGCACAGCGAAATTTACCGGGGCACCGAGTACACGGTGGATTTTCTTCCAAAGATCAAATTCGAGATTGTGATCGCCGACGATCGCGCGCAACGCGCAGTCGAGGCAATTCTGGAAAAGGCCAAGACCGGAAAAATCGGCGATGGCAAAATCTTTGTGACTGAGGTCGAAGAGGCGGTGCGTATTCGGACCGGTGAACGTGGCATGGAGGCGCTGTGAGCGCGGAGTGCGAGCCCGTCAAGTAATGTCATGTTGCGCGAAGCGAAACATCTCAGGTCTATTTCTGTTGCCACTCACTCCATGAATTATCAGAGATTCTTCGCTTCGCTCAGAATGACAGTGAACGCTAAGGCGTAGGCGGAAACATGTACTATTATCTTCTGTCTGTGTTCCTCGGGATGGTGGAAGGACTGACCGAATTTCTTCCCGTGAGTTCGACGGCGCATTTGCGCATCTGCGAAGCATTCCTGCACATCGATCTGCACGATGGGTTCTGGAAAATGTACACGATCGTGATCCAGCTCGGTGCCATTCTGGCTTTGCCAGTTTATTTTTGGCATCGAATCGTGCAGTTTGTTCGTACGTTTCCGAGGGGCGAACGTGGCGATCGCACCATCTTCACACATCCGTTGAGTCTGACGCTGATCGCATTTGTCGTGACCGCAATCCCGGCATGGGCACTGGCCAAAGTGATCGGCAAAAACCTGGAGAGTCTCTGGGTGATGGCGTTCGCGCTGCTCGTTGGCGGAATCGTCATGTGGATCGTTGACGCAGTTTTCACCCACCCCCGCACGACACACATGGAGCAAATGACCCTGCCGCAGGCGGTCTGGATCGGTGCGGCGCAAATTCTCTCGGCGGTTTTTCCCGGAACGTCGCGCTCAATGTCCACGATCGCTGCCGGTCAGATCGCCGGCATGTCGCGTCCGGCGGCGCTCGAATTTTCTTTTTTTCTATCGATGCCGACAATGGCCGTAGCTACCGGATACGATTTTCTGAAATCCGTGATACCGCACCATCACGAAGCGGAGATTGCGCCGCTCACGATGACGGCGCATGACTGGATCGTGCTGGCAATTGGATTTGTCGTTTCATTTTTCGTCGCGCTTGCGGTGGTGGCTTGGTTCATGAACTGGGTTCGAGCACGCGGATTTGTGCCGTTCGCGGTTTATCGGATTGTGCTCGGTCTTGGATTGTTGACGCTGTTGATCCGTGGAATGATGTGATCAGCCAACGATGGAGACCGACCCTATTCTTCCGGACCTGCAAAGCGCAGTCATTTGTGAGGATGTCCGCTGTGAAGTCAACGGCATGCAAAGCCTCATCGGCGTCCTGAGCGTGATTCCGGCCCCTGCATTACCGATCAATTATCTTCGGCTTTGTATTTGGACGCGCTGGTGCAGCGGCTCGGGCAAGTTTCGGCAAAGGGCGCGCATCATAGGCGTGGACGAACAGCAGGTAGTCGCGCAGGCGGAAGTCGAATTTGTGCTGAAAGAGATGGAAGGCCACGCGACCAACGTTCATTATTTTGGCGGCGTGCAGTTTCAGCAATACGGGCTGCATCACGTCGAGATTTATCTGGAAAACGAATTGCGACTGCGTTTTCCGTTGCCCGTAATTCAGGTGCAGCGCCCGGCTGGTTGAATTCGGTAACGTCTTATGAACGAGGGCTTGTGAATGGGTTTATTCGTTTGTCAGGCGGCATGATGCTGAAGGGATTTTTCCTGGCGCTACTCTGCAGCAGCATTCTCATCGAAAAAATACATGCGCAGGAAGTAATCGTTGCTCGCGAAAAAAAACCCGAGCCTGTGAGGCAAACACCGGAGTCTCCAAAGCAAACAGTCCTGCCTTCCGAGGAACTTCCCTCTGAGACGCCTACGCCAACGCCACGAAAATCGAAGCCCCGTGAAAACAAGGCTGCCCCTGCAACGCTCACGCTTGAAGAAATGCGAACGGCTGGGGCACGCGCTGCGGAAGGATTGAACGACCGATCTGTTTCGCAACCAACGAAAACGCGCGAGCCGGATGTCGAAAGCACTCCCGCGCTGAATCCAACCGTTGCTGAAACTCCCAGGCCGGTGAAAACCAAAACGCCGATTGAGCAAAGCAGTTCGTCGCTCCCGGCGAAACCGCGAAGTACAAATCTGGAGGGGATCGGCCCGATTCGGCCGACGATGATGGAATCGGGACGAGAGCCGCCGAGTCCCTCTCCTTCGGGAAGGTGAGCAGTTTGTGGCGAGCTGAGGTAGGGCGGGCAGTCCTCTGCGCGCCGTTAACTGCAGATCCAGTGCGGCGCGCACGGAGTGACGCGCCCTACCTGCTTCATTAGGGCGAAGAGAAGGCGCGTTGTTCGCCGATTTTGACTGCAGGGACTCAGAATTTCGCAAAAGGCGAAATTTCTTGCGCGGCGATTCCGCTAACTTATTATCTGTAGGCAAGTCCCGACTGTGTCCTTGCCGGATGCATCGGGAAAATTTTTTGCCCAAATTTCTATTTTCCATGGCGAACACAATTTTGATCGGGATGCAGTGGGGCGACGAGGGCAAGGGCAAGATTATCGATGTGCTTACAGCGCGGGCGGATATCGTTGTCCGCAGCCAGGGCGGGAATAACGCCGGGCACACGGTCATCCATCGCGGCGTGAAGTATGTGCTTCATTTGATCCCGTCCGGAATTCTCAGGCGCGGCAAAGTATGCGTGATCGGGAACGGCGTCGTCATCGACCCAGTCGCGCTCGTGGCCGAACTGGATGGCTTGCGTCAATTGGGAATCAAGATAGTCAAGAATTTGCTCATCAGCGATTGCGCGCACCTCGTTCTGCCGTATCACCGCTTACTCGACGAACAGCGCGAGCTGCGCCGCGGCCGCATTGGAACCACAAAACGGGGAATCGGTCCAGCCTACGGCGACAAGGCGGCACGCACGGGACTGCGCATGTCCGACCTGATTCAGCCGATTGTGTTCTCGAAGAAATTGCAGGCGAAGATTATTGAGAACAACAGAATCCTTCAGGCGCTGGGCGCCAAACCGATCAGTTTTCGCGATGTGAACGAAAGTTTTCTTGCGGCCGGTGAAAAATTGCGGCCCTACGTGACGAACACGGTGGTTTACCTGCATCGCGCCATGGAGCGCGGCAAAAAGATATTGTTCGAAGGCGCCCAGGGAACATTCCTTGATATCGACCACGGCACCTATCCGTATGTGACTTCTTCAAACACGACAGCGGGCGGCGCGTGTACGGGCACCGGCGTGCCGCCGCATCGGATGGACCGCGTTGTGGGCGTGATGAAGGCGTACTCGACGCGCGTCGGCGAGGGCGCATTGCCCAGCGAGGACGCGCAATTGACGCAGATGCTTCACAACCTGGGTCGAGAATTTGGTGCGACAACCGGGCGCAAGCGGCGATGCGGTTGGTTCGACGCCGTGGCAACTCGCTACGCAGGGATGATCAACGGTATCGACGAAATCGCCATCACGAACCTGGATGGACTCGACCAAGTTGATCCCATTCGCGTTTGCGTTGCCTATCAGCTACACGGAAAACGGCTGAATGTTCCGCCATGCGACGCAACTCAGCTGGCAAATTGCGAACCGATCTACGAAGAAGTCCCCGGCTGGAAAACATCGATTCACGCAGCACGAAAATTTTCGCAGCTACCTTCGGCTGCGAGAAAATACGTCAGATACATCTCCGGATTGACCGGGGCAAAGTTGTCGATGGTGAGTGTTGGCCCCACACGCGGAGAAACGATCATTTTGTGAGTTCGCGCTTGGCGCCGGGGCTACGCAGAATGACGAAATACGAATGTTGAATGACGAAAGAAGCTGAAGGCACGAATGACGAAGAAGCGCAGTAAGCATCATTCGCCATTCCTTCGAGCTTCGTCATTCGGATTTCGTCATTTGGGATTGCCGTAGCCAACGTTTGCTTGGCGGCATGAAATTCCCGAAGTTAGGCACTCACCGATGTCTGCGGGCATGAAAACTGTTCCTCGCCATATCGCGATCATCATGGACGGCAATGGTCGTTGGGCGAAGTCGCGCGGACTTCCGCGCATCAAAGGTCACGAAGCCGGTGCGCAGGCAGTTAGAGAATGCGTCGAAGGCTGCGGCGAATTGAAAGTGGAATATCTGACTCTCTATGCTTTTTCTGCTGAAAACTGGCAGCGTCCGAAAACTGAGGTCATCGCGCTGATGCGTTTGTTGGAGAAATTTCTGAAGGACAAAACACCGGAGTTGCTCGAGAAAAATGTGCGCCTTCAGGCGATTGGTCGGTTGACCGATCTGCCGCAGAGTGCGCAGGAACAACTTCACAAAACCATCGAGCAGACCGCAGGCAACACCGGTCTGACCCTCATTTTGGCGCTCAGCTACGGCGCACGCCTGGAAATCATCGACGGAATCAAAAGTTTGTTGCGCGCGATCGAGCTCGGTCACATCGACAGGGCAATGATCGATGTGGAGATGTTCAGTAAACATCTTTACACCCGCTACTATCCCGATCCCGACCTCCTGATCCGCACGTCCGGCGAAATGCGCCTCTCGAATTTTCTGCTCTGGCAAACTTCTTACACCGAGATGTACGTCACGCCGAAGCTGTGGCCTGATTTTACAAAAAAGGATCTCTTTGCCGCCGTGGAAGAATTCGGCCGCCGCCAGCGTCGTTACGGAGCGGTGGAGTAGTCGACAACGGGGTTTACCGTGCGGTTTGGTAGGGCGCGCAGTCCTCTGCGCGCCGTTGCTGGCTCACGGGAGTGATCGCCCTACCACAAATTCGGGTTTATTCGTGCGCATTAGTGATTACAAATGGAACGCGACATGAGATTTGAAGGTCAAGTTGCAATCGTTACTGGGGCGGGGCGGGGGATCGGACGCGCTATCGCTTTGCGCTTTGCCAGTGAAGGCGCGCGCGTGGCGTGCGTGAGCCGGACGGATGAAAACGCCAGCAAGATTGCGGATGAGATAAACATAAAGCGCGGCGAGACAGCCAAAGCTTACGCCGTCGACGTCGCAGATCACGCAGCCGTCCAAAAAACCGGTGCTCGGATTCTGGCGGATTTTGGCCGGGTCGATATCCTGGTGAACAATGCCGGTGTGACGCGCGACGCGCTCGCGATGCGGATGTCGCTCGAAGATTGGGACGCGGTGATCAACACTAACCTGCGCGGCGCGTTCAGTTTTACTCATGCGCTTGTTCGCGCGATGACGAAGCAGCGCAGCGGCCGGATCGTAAATATCAGCTCGGTCATTGGTTTGATGGGCAACGCAGGGCAGACGAATTATGCGGCGAGCAAAGCAGGCTTGATCGGGTTCACCAAGTCGCTCGCACGCGAGTTGGCCAGCCGCAACATCACTGTGAACGCCGTGGCGCCGGGCTTTGTTATCACCGACATGACCGCCGGCCTTTCCGATCAAGTTAAGGATACGATTCACAGCAAAATCCCGCTCGGCAGGACCGGCACGCCAGAAGAAATCGCCGCTGCGGTGGCATTCCTCGCATCCCCAGAAGCGGCTTACATAACGGGCCAGGTGCTGTGTGTCGATGGCGGGATCGTCATGTGAGCCCGCGTTATCCGCTGAGGACAGCGGACACTACAACGTCGCCTGCGTGTGTGCTGTAGCGTGCGCTGTCCTCAGCGCATTCTCACGCGCGTTCTACGATGGTAACTCGGCCTGCGGCGACGAGAACAGTGGCGGCCGAGACAACAAATTCGTAAACGGTGTTTGCGCCATCGCCAAACAGACGTGTGGCGCAAATCCGAAGGGGCAGATGGATGTAATCCAATCTTGTAACGTGTAACCGTCCGTCCCGCAGGGCAGCCAAGTATCCCCGTCGCGCGATCGTGCCCGTCGCGCGGGCTTGCAGACCGCCGTGAATAGCCGCCGCTTGCGCGCCATACTCGAAAGCGTGTACGGCCGACAAGCGCCCGTGGCGGCGCAACGGGTTTGCCGGGTCACGATGCGTATTACTGACGCACGCGATTGATCGGTCGTCCCACTGCACGACTTCATCCAAGAGGCACATCAGAGCGGAATGGGGGATCAGCGTGCGAATTTCCGCTTTGTAGATTGCAGTATAATCCATCTACAAATTTTCGTGTCTGTTGGTGTGTTTAGTGGGTTGTTCTTTTTTTTATGAATCCCAAAACGGATAGAAGTTAAACCAGTTGTAAGGTGCAAGACGCGCGTAGTGCTCAAGCCGCGCGACATAACGCTGCATCCACGACTGAATCTCTTCCGCGCGATGCTCTCGATCCAAAATGATCTCGTCGGCGAAATGTTCGAAGTAAATTTCGTATCGGTTCCCGCCACGGTAGAGGCCGAAGAACAAAACCATGGGGCAATGCATCATTGCTGCAAGCACGATGGGACCGGCCGGGAAGGTAGCAGGCGCGCCTAGGAACTGACATTGCGTTGTCTTGTCGGCGCCGAAAACGCGATCCCCTAACATCCCAACGAAGCAGGCTGCATCCAGGCTCTCTCTGACCCTGATCAATGTATCGGGCCGATTCGGCGCGATTACTGTGCCGGCAATCCCAGGGTTAAGCGCGTCAAAAAAACGGGTGATATTCTGGTTATGCGCGGTGTCCATTAACACCTTGAGCGGAAAACCTCGCTTCATCACCCCGAGCGTGCGCAAGACTTCGAAGCTGCCCAGGTGCGAGCCTAACAAGATGCCGCCTTTGCCGGTTTCAATCTGGCGCTGCAACAGTTCTCTTCCGTGAATTGTAACGCGAAATCGTTCGAATTCACCACGCAACAAATAAACGCGGTCCAGTATGGTAGCGGCAAAACAATAAAAATGCCGAAACACGTGCCACAAATGAACTGAACGCCCGCGCGCGCGCTTCAGGAATTCGTAAGACGCCCGCCGCGCTGCATCTGTCGTGATAACAAAGTAAACTATCACCGGCCACAATAGCAGCCTGGCTAGCCACCGGCCAAGGTGCAGCGCTACCCAGGCGATCACTTCCAGCGAAACCGGCGTGCCGCGTTCGTGCAAACTCACCCAGCGATCTGCCTCTGATATTTTGGAACTCCTGTCGGAAACGCCGTAGCCGCGTCCTTGTGGGGCGCTTGTGGTTGAGTAATTATCCATTGGCTCGAGCGACTTTCCCGACAAGGCACACGTTCAGGTACTGTTCTGTCCACAGATGGCGCCGGTGAAAAAATGCGGATAAATCCCACGGATCGCCTCGACGTCCGGCGCAACCTCCACGCAACCGAAGCCTGCTCGCAAAAAAGCGCGGCGCCATTGCTCAGCGGTCAGAAAGCCCGGGTTCGGGCGAATCTCCGGATCCGTTTTAACGTTGGTAAAACTGTCCAAGATCTGAAACATCAGCTCCGGATAGATCGGCTGATTGGCATAAGGCCGGATGCATTCGCCGATTACCAGCCAGCCGTCCACAGCAAGCGCCGAACGCGCTTCGTTCAAACTAAACAGGAGATTCTTCGCGATGTGCATCACATTAACGGCATAGACCAGATCGAATTCTCCTGAAGGGATCTGTTGAGTGTTCCACGGCAAATTGAGATCGAGCGTCGCCCATTCCAACGGGAGGTTCGGATGTTGCGCTGCCAATTTGCGTTGATTACAACGCCGGAAGTACGCGTTCGGCTCGGTAACAATATAACGCGCGAGCCGCGACAAAAGGCCGTGTTGATCAAGCACTGTCACCAAAATTTCCGTGGCGCTGCCTGTTCCAGCGCCGATTTCCAGGATTTGGAGCGGCCGCTGTGAGGAAAGATGATCGGCGGCTACAGCAGCACCTACCCAGTTGTTTACCGCGTAAGTCAGATTGTCGTTGTGGAAATACTTGAGCCAAAGGGGCACTCCTTGGGGCCCGAAGAGGTTTTGATCGCCGTTTTGCTGGCCAGTTGCGACGGGCGGATAAACGCTTGCGGCGAGATCTAACAAATCCAATGTGGCCGCGTTACCGGGATCAATGTTCAGGCCGAGTGCACGCAGGGATTTAAGGTCAGGTTCCCACGGCGTCTTCCGCAAACGATACGCGCGGCTTTCACTGTCGCCGTCGACTTCCAGGCAGCCAGTTTCGACCAGGCGCGCCAGGATCCAGCGTAACGCAAGTTTGAAAGGCGGCTGAAAACAAAGCAGCCCGCAAAGCTCGTCCGCTGATCGCCACGCGCCGAGCTGTTGTGCCAGGTTCAATTGACCTAACAAGTCAACAGCCAGTTCGATGCTGTAACGCTCCATCAGTTCGATGCTTTGGTATAAGCGTTCGCTGAATATCGCCGGCGGAAATCCCCTGAGGCACTCGGCGAGACGCGGGTCGCTCGGCTCGGACTTGAATTTGTGCGCGTCAAATGCGACGGCGTTCACCAGTTCATTTTACTCCCCGGCAGACCTCAAGTCGACCTTCGACTATCACGCGGTCTTCCGCGCGACAGCAAAAGTGTACCTCACCAGCGCGCTCATTCTTCGCGGATAGAGAAATCGTGAATGGCTGTTCCGGTTTCAGAGGCGCGAGAAACTTCACTGTTCGTATACCGGTGAGCTGTGAGTCCTCATGCCATTCAATCAGCGCTGCGAGCACTTCATCAAGGATTACGACTCCGGGCACGAGAGGCGCGCCGGGAAAATGTCCCGGCAAACTGGGATGATCGGCGCGAATCACACGGCAAACCTCAAATGTCATCCCGAATTGTTGCTGCTCGATGGGATCCGGCAATCCAGCGGCTTGCTTGCTCCGGCTGTGCAGGAATGTTTTCCGACAAATCAAATCGTTCGCAATACTGCGCGAACGCACTGAGCACTTCCTTCGCGGAAGAACCAAACTGCGATAAGTCATATCGATGGCTGGCGGATTGTCTCGTGGCCTGGCTTGCGATGAGGCCGCGCATCCGCTGCTCTGCTTCCCGCGGTAATGACCACCCGAAATAATCATAGATTTGCCGGACTGCGCCGATGGGTTCGCGACGAATCTCGTCATATTTGATGTCGCAAATGCGCTTGTCGCCCAATCGATCGCGTTCGGGCAAAAATTTTTCCATAGTGTCGGACCAGTAATTGATTGCCTCCCGGCCCACCGTGATCGGATCAACGGCATCGCTGAACGCGCTACGAAGGATCGTGACCAGACTCGACACAGAGGCCATCGAATCGACCGGCGTCCGGTGGGTCTGCACGAACAGAGCATCCGGATAAACCGACAGCAACGCCGGCATGGCAAACATGTGAGTAGGCGCTTTTAGGATCCACCGGCGACCAGCTCTCCGAAACTGCAGATGTTGAAGAAAACGACGGTGATATTCGTATGCGGGCCGCAAATCCTGGCGAAAAAACCAGGTGCGGTATGACGGCACATAATACATCGCGTCGAACTGATCGCTCAGAAACGTCGGCGTCATAAGGCTGACGCACTCCTGCGGAACTTCAGCACCGACCGTGTGCACGTAGCGGAATGTAGGCGCGAGCCAGTTAAAGAAGTTACAACTTTGCGTCGCCTGCTGAATCCGGCGTTTCTCATTGGCACGGGTAGGTGGCGATGGCGACCTCACTTCCCACATCAGCGGAGCTCGGTGCTCCGGGTCCGTGGCGAGCAGACGGTGCAACACGCTGGTGCCGCTACGAGGCAAGCCTACGATAAAGAGCGGTTCGCGGATCTCCTGCCGCGTAATGTTTGGGTAGAGCTGCCGGTCCCGTTTCATTTTCAGACGCGCGCACAATGTGTCCAAAACGTCTACCTTCAGGGCCATTTTTCCGATCAGGTTGAGCTGCGCCTCTTCCTGGCATGACTGAAGCAAGCGCGACAGCGCTTCAAAAAAATCGTCCTGGCCGAAATCGTCGAGACCGCAGCGTTTCTTTGCAGTCTCGATCAAATCCGTCGCTGACATCGGAGTCGATCGAATGCGCGTCTTTTCCAGCAACGCTCCGAAGCCATTGAAGAGCCGAACAGGCAGCAGCGGACGGATCTGCTGGAGAGTAGTGACAGAATTGTTCATTGCGGTTAGGCATTTGCAGTACCCGCGATCGCACTCGACCGCTATTGGACTTAAGGGCTATGAAAATGAGAGCGAGCCTTCCAAGTCAAGCAGCGATTGTCCACAAGCATTTGGTTGCGCGCCTCGTGTAATCGCTTCATCGTCCTCGTATGCAAACGGAGAAAGCTACGTTCGGTGCGGGTTGTTTCTGGGGCGTGGAGGAAACTTTCCGCAACTTGAAAGGTGTTGTATCCACCAGCGTCGGGTATGCGGGAGGAACACAAGAGAATCCGACGTATCACGATGTTTGCACCGACAAGAGCGGACACGCCGAGGTGGTGGAAATCGAGTTTGATCCCTCGCAGGTCAGCTATGACAAACTTTTGGACGTCTTCTGGTCGAATCATAACCCGACTACATTGAACCGGCAGGGCCCCGATGTTGGAACGCAATATCGCTCCGTGATTTTTTATCATTCGCCCGAGCAACGATCGGCAGCCGCCGCTTCAAAAGAAAAAGTGGAAAAGAGCGGCCGGTTCAACCGCCCGATCGTGACGCAGATCGAATCGGCATCGAAGTTCTGGCGCGCGGAAGAATATCACCAGCGGTACCTGCAGAAACGAGGCCAGTCACACTGCGCCATTTGATGTTTGCGGTGCGCCTCTCCCCTTTCAGAGGGGAGAGGATTGAGGTGAGGGGTGCGTGACGTACCATAGCATGCGATGATCAACCCTCACCCTGACCCTCTCCCTTCAAAAGGGAGAGGCAAATGGGAAACGCATGGAAACGCACCCTCGAGTAGTTCGAACAAACAATTTCATCGGCGACGCTGCTGGCTTCATTCTCAAACAGGCCCGCAAAGCTATGTCGGAGCGCAATGAATTTCGGATCGCGCTCTCGGGCGGGAACACGCCCGCGTCGGTTTACGCGCGCATCGCGGCGGAGGCGCGTGACCTGCCATGGCAGCTGATCCGCTTCACGTTCGGGGACGAACGATGCGTGCCGCCGGACGATCCGCAGAGCAACTTCAGAATGGCGCGCAAAAATCTTTTTGTGCCTGCTGCCGTTCCTGAGAAATCGATCATGCGTATGCGCGGCGAGATTGATCCGCAAACCGCAGCGCATGAGTACCAAGCCCAACTGGACGCCATCGCCACCGAGCATGGTGAGCGTATTTATCAACATGATTTGATTCTTCTCGGCCTCGGCGACGATGGCCATACGGCGTCGCTCTTTCCCGGCACCGCCGCATTGGAAGAAATGACGCGTCGAGTCATTGCAAACTTTGTTCCCAAACTAAACGCATGGCGGTTGACGTTCAGCTTTCCACTGATCAATCACGCACGGCAGATTTTGTTTCTCGTCGGCGCGTCGAAAAGTCCCCGGCTAATCGAAGGGGTGCTCGCGGGTGACCAGCAATTTCCCGCCGCCCGAGTGAATCCCGCGGCGGGCGAAGTGACCTGGATGATTGGCGAATGACACGCCGCTAGTGAAATCGCCATGACACGCACCATCATCGTTACAGGTTCTGCGGGACTGATTGGCTCGGAAAGCGTGCGGCGCTTCGCGAGAGAGGGCGCGCGTGTCCTTGGAATCGACAACGACATGCGCGCAGAATTTTTCGGCGACGAAGCTTCCACGAAAAAAACCCGCGACGACTTGATCGCGAACTTTCGCGATTACAAACATCATGACATGGATATTCGCGAGCCGGCCGCGGTCATGGATTTGTTCAAGCAACATCGCGGCACAATTGAAGCCATCGTGCACACAGCATCGCAACCGTCACACGACTGGGCCGCGCGCGATCCGCAAACCGATTTCACCGTTAACGCGAACGGGACGCTGAATCTGCTCGAAGCCGCGCGAACGTTTTCGCCCGAGGCGCCGTTCGTTTTTACATCGACGAACAAAGTCTATGGCGACACGTCAAATCGGCTGCCGCTTCGCGAATTAGAGAAACGCTGGGAAATAGAGCCCGGCCACGAATACGAGCCCGGTATCTCTGAAACGATGAGCATCGATTACACGAAGCATTCGCTCTTCGGCGCGTCGAAAGTTGCAGCAGACATTCTCGTCCAGGAATATGGACGATATTTCGGGATGCCGACCGTCTCCTTCCGTGGCGGCTGTCTCACTGGGCCGGCGCACGCTGGGACCGAGCTGCATGGTTTTCTCTCTTACTTGATGATCTGTGCCGTGAGCGGTCGGCCTTATCGTGTGTTCGGCTACAAAGGCAAACAGGTCCGCGATAACATTCACAGCTTCGATCTAGTCGAAGCGTTCGCGGAATTCGTCAGAGCCCCGCGTGCAGGCGAGGTCTACAACATCGGGGGCAGTCGGCAGAGCAATTGTTCCATGCTCGAAGCCATTGAAATGTGCGAACAGATCAGCGGCAAAAAGTTAAACTGGACCTACGAGGAAACCAATCGCATCGGCGACCACATCTGGTGGATCAGCGACGTGCGAAAGTTCCAAGCGCATTATCCAAACTGGAAATTCCGCTACGGGATGCCGGAAATCCTCGAAGAAATTCACGCCGCGGTTGCTGGATAACCGTAACGCCAAAGGCGCTAATGCAAGCGCCGTCTCGCGGACCAGACGCTTCAACGCTTCAGCGCTTCAACCAGTTTAGTATTCTTCGCCTTCGTCCTCTTTCGGCGGCACGACGCGATCCTCGACCCCGTAGGCATGAAGCATCACGGCGGCGAGATAGAAGAAGAACAGGCCGAGCCCCCACCCGGCAGAAGCGAATGCCGCAAGGAAAACAAAAATCCCTACCGGGATTGCGCCAATCATCCAGAGCAAGCCCACCAGGATGTGTCCCTTATAAATGTGTCCCAGACCCGGAACGATACTGAACATGACTGCTACCGCGTCGCTCGCTTTGCCTTCTGCGGTTTGGGTCGCGCCGCGCACCCAATCGCAGCGGTCGCACCGTTCGGCATCCTTCGGCAGGAGGTGCCCGCAATACGGGCACGGCATTTTATCGCCTGTAGTCGCTTCCGGCACGGCCGTCGGCGCATCCGTGTATTCCACCTTCATGGCAATCGTTTCGTTTGAAAATCCCAAGACGTGCGGAATTCGTCAAGCAAACAGAATCAGAACAGATCGACCACGAACGACTCGGCTTAGGCAGATTTGTAGAGCCTTTATGTCGAACGCCGCTTTGGCTTCCACATCGGTGACGCCCGCGTTATCCGTGGTCACGTGCGCTTTTTGCTTTTGCTGACACTTACCACGAATGCTTTTGGCGCGGGACTCGGCTCATATGTCCATCTGGTTGTGGCGGATTCTCCGGGCCCACCGCGCAACGGGGTGCGCGTGACTTATCTCGGCACTAACGGTTACCAATTTGAATTCAAGGGCCACGCGTTGCTTGTCGACCCTTACTTCTCGCGTGTGGATCTGTTGAGTGTTGCACTTGGTTCGCGCATTCAACCAAACGCTTCTCGCATCAACGACGGACTGCGCTACCTCGCATCAAACCCTGACGCGATTCTGGTCACGCACGGACATTTCGATCATCTGCTGGATGTGCCAACCATCATGGCAAAGACACGGGCGCGTCTGATCGCGTCCGGATCCAGTGTTGACCTCGCCAGGCGCGCAGGCGCAGCGTCCGGCGACGCTGTGAGGCCCGGCTACGTTAGACAGATCGGTCCATGGAAAATTCGTGTGCTGCCCGCGACGCACGATCGACTCTTCGGCCAAGTCCCGTTTGATCGACCGGCACCGCAGGCGGGTGTGCCGCGACGCGCTGCCGACTGGATTTGCGGTGAACCGCTCGCGTTCTTGATCGAGGTAAACGGCCAGCGCATTTACATCGACTCGGGCGGAACACCGGCGCAATTGCCACCTAACGAGTGTGTGGACCTCGCAATCCTCGGCATGGCATTGCCCGATTCGCGTGCACGACTGGCCGGTGCGCTCGAACGATTGCAGCCGCGATACATTTTACCGAGTCATCAGGACGATTTTTTCCGGCCGTTGAGCGCCGGATTTCAATTTGGTCCGCTCACCGACTTTGCTCGAGTGCAACGCGAGTGCGCGCAGCAGAATCGCGGTCGATTAATCCTTTTGAATTATTTTCGCCCATGGATGCTGCCGAAGGCAGCAAATCCCAAATTTCAAAAGCCAAATCTCAAAACGTCTTGACCACGGATTGCACGGATTCCACGGATGAGAACTATTGCGATTTGGGACTTGGGATTTGCCATTTCGCGCAGAAGCTGAATGAAGATCGAATCACATCAACGTTGTGGCTACCGAAGGTGAAACGAGCGCGCTTCGCTCGCGTTACGGGCTTTTGCTCACAGCCCTGGCGCCGGTGGTCCCGCAGATTCTCGGGAGCGCATTTAACATCTGGTACAACGCGACTGTTATCGAGCCAATGTTCACGCCGGCATTGCGACAACGGTTCTTCGAAACCGTCGTCGTTTACAATGCGATTGTTTATCCCACCGGCGTGTATTTGTGGCTGAAACGAATTTTTTCGTTTCGGGACCTGTCTCATCGACTTCAGATGGAAGCCGGCGATCAGAGACCGCCGCTACAGGAACTCACGCAGGCGCGTCGGCGCCTGATTCATTTGCCGTGGTTTGCAGCGGCGATTTGCGGTATCGCCTGGTTCCTGTGCATACCCGTTTTTATCGGCGCGCTGCTTCAAGTCCAAAATCCGTTGGATCCGCGCTTGCTCTGGCATCTGCCGATTTCGTTTTGTGTCTCGGGTTTCATCGCGGTCACGCATTCATTTTTCCTGGTCGAACTCGCCAGTCAGTGGGGATTGTTTCCGGTTTTCTTTCGTGATGTGCGTGCCGATCGTACGCCGAACATCTTAACACTGTCGTTGCGCGGCCGCGGGATCATGTGGGCGGTCTCGGCATCAGTCTGCCCGATCGCGTCGCTGTTGCTTTTAATGTTGGCGCCACGCTCACCGGCTATGAACGCGGCTTGGCTGGCAGTTTTCGTCGGCGTAATCGGCATCGCGTTCGGAATTTTCACTGCGCTGATGATGAGCCGGCTCGTGGCGAAACCGATCGATCTACTGCGCGCCGCGGCCGACGCGGTTTCACACGGAAATTTGGCCATAGACCTTAGTCACGCAGGCGCCCGACGCGCAGATGAATTTGGCCGATTGCTCTGTGAATTCGATCAGATGGTGCGCGAGCTCAAAGACAAGGAGAAATTACGTCAAACTTTCGGCCTTCACGTGGGCAGACGCGCAGCGGAACGAATCCTCGCGCGCGACCCTGGATTGAGCGGCGTCGAAGAAGAAATCACCGTCATGTTCGTTGACATGCGTTCGTGGACGGCCCGGGCGAGCGCGTCCCCGCCTGCGGAAGTCGTGGAGATCATGAATGAATTTTTCCGGGTGAGCGTACGCGCGGTTGAGGAGGAACATCGCGGCATGGTCAACAAATATTTGGGAGATGGTTTCATGGCGATCTTTGGCGCAGGCGACTCCGATTCGAATCATGCCCGCGAGGCGGTGTCGGCCGGACGCGAGATTTTGCGTGCGGTGAACGATTTGAATGACGAACTTTCTTGGCAGGGGCGCGGGCCCATACAAATTGGAATTGGAATTCATTCCGGCCCGGCGATTGTCGGCAGCGTCGGTTCACCGCAACGGCTGGAGTTCACCGCGATTGGCAACACCGTGAACGTCGCCTCGCGCATACAAGGCCTGACGAAGACGGTCGGGAGACCGTTGCTCGTGACCGCTGCGGTGCGCGATCGCTCAGCCGATTCGTTCACGTTCAAGGAACTGCCACCGCAGGAAGTCCGCGGGATCGAAGGACGAGTGATGATTTTCGCGGTAACGCTGCCTACGGCAACAAATCCCAAATCCCAGGCACCAAATCCCAAGTAAAGGGGTAAAAATCCCAACCCAAAAATGGAAGACAAAGCCAAGCCCCGCGATCTCGAAGAGCGAACGTTTCAATTTGCGCAAGCAATGCGTGCATTCGTGAAACAGTTGCCAAAAACGGTTAGCAACGCGGAAGATGTTCGGCAGTTGGTGCGTGCGTCAGGTTCGGTCGCGGCAAATTGGATCGAAGCCGATGAGGCACTGAGCAAGAAAGACTTTCTCATGCGCCTGAAGATCTGCCGCAAAGAAGCAAAAGAGAGCCGGTTGTTCTTGCGTTTGATCGACGCGGGTTCGTCGCAAAGCACCGCATCTGCTCGCGACAAATTAGCGGAGGAGGCTCGCGAATTGACATTGATTTTCTCTGCGATCATCTCGAAGAGCGAATAATTGTTTTCATTGGATTTTCTAATTTGAAACTTGTTTGGGAATTGGGAATTGGGGTTTGGAGCTTGGGAGTGGATCACTAGGCATGCCATCACTTTCCGAAATCGTCAGTTACACGGATCGCTTTCTGCGCATTCGTGAAGTGGGCGACTGGGACAACGCGCTTAACGGTCTTCAGATCGAAAATTCCGGCCGGGTTATGCGTATTGCGCAGCGGTTGATGTATCCACGCCCGTTTTGACCGAGGCTCAAAAGCGAGACGTCGATCTTTTGATCGTGCACCACGGCTTGTTCTGGCCGGGGTTGCAGCCGATACGAGGCCCGTTGCGCCGGCAACTGCGGATCGCATTTGTAAATGACATCGCCCTCTACAGCGCGCATCTCCCTCTGGATATTCATCCGAAGATCGGCAACAACGCACAGCTCGTCGGCGCGCTCGGCTTAAAATCGCTGCGACCGTTTCTCGAAGAAAAAGGTCAGCCGGTGGGGCTGAAGGTGCGCGCGTCCCTGCCGCGGAATCAGATCGTTCGTAAATTACAAAAAGCGTTGAGCGGCCCGGTGAAAGTTTTCGACTTCGGTCCCAAGCAGACGCGCGTGATCGGCATCGTGACTGGCGCCGCCGGTTCGGAAATTTACCGTGTCGCAGACGAAAAAATTGACACGTTCATTACCGGCGAGGCGCCACACTGGGCCGCAGTTGCCGCCGAAGAACTCGGCGTGAATCTTTTGCTGGGCGGACATTACGCCACGGAAGTGTTCGGCGTAAAAGCGCTCGCTGCGCATCTGTCGAAACGATTCAGGGTGCCATGGGAATTTATCGATTATCCCACGGGACTGTGAGCCGCCCCGATTCTGTAGCCTGCGCAGAGGGGCAATTCTGTAGGATGCGCTGTCCTCAGCGCAGAGGGGCACGTGACAGCAAATCCGCTGAGGACACCGGACACTACAGCTGTGCGTTTTGGTGTTGCGACAGAAAGCGAATTGGGTCGCCTCGCCTTTTCAGAAGAGGAGAGGGGAGGGTGAGGAGTTGGAGAAATGCCGGTGGGATGCCGAATGTCGGAATGGCGACAGTGATGCGAAGACGCATGGTTCATGGAGTGCGCGGACATATCCGCGCTTTCAAAAGCGGCGACATGTCGCCGCACTCCAAATCCCGACGCAGGTCGAGGATTCGACGTGCCGTGATCGTGCTTGCTCTTCTCGCCGTCGCGCCGTTCGCGACTCTTGGCGCCGCCAAAAATCGTTCCGCGATGCAGTTGCCTGGCTACAAAGCGGTGCCGGTGTACTACGGACCGATGAACAAAATGATCATGTCGGTCCGAATCAACGGGCAGCCCGCGAATTTGCTCGTCGACACCGGAGCAAGCCAGGTCATCCTCGATAGAGATGCCGCCGAATCAGCCGGCGTAAAACCATTCCAGCGAGCTCTGAACCAGGTTCGCTTTTCGGTACCATCTCAGGTGTTCACGATGGGCAGCGAAATTAATGGTCAGTTGTTGCCCGTTGGTCTTGCGCACGTCACCGCAGGCGCCATGAATTTTGGCAGGAGCCCGATCGCCCTGCGCAGCTCATCTCATTCCGGTAGCGGCACAGGTCACGTCGATGGAATGCTTGGGCTCGATATTCTACTCCGGCACAAAGCAGTGATTAATTGCCGAACCAAACTTGTTTTCTTCAAAGTCGATCAGGGCCGCGGAATAAACCTCAGTTCCATTGCTTCTTCCGGGAAATTCACACGAGTTCCCATGCAGCGGGAGCAGAATGGCGCGCTGATCGTGCCGTGCTTAATCCGTGGGCAACCGACGTGTCTGCTCGTTGATACCGGCGCGTTTGTCACCACCTTTCACGAGTCGTTCGTTAAATCGCTCGGAATCGCGTCGGAACCGACGCGGATCTCTGCGCAGTTTGCCGGCGGTGCGTCGAAACGGATTAGCGCGGCAAAAATTAACGACCTGAGCATCGGCGCGTTCAAAGCGCCGCCGGAAAAATTTGGCATCGCTCCGCTGCCTCACTTCGCATTGCAACAAGGCAGCAGCAAAATTGCCGGGATTCTCGGCATGGACACCCTTTACCTCTGCCACGCCATCATTGATCTCGGTAGCATGAGTTTGTTTCTGAAATAGTGGTTCTACCACAGAGATCACGGAGCACACGGAGTTAAATCAGCCACAGATTCACACGGATTTATACGGATGGCGCGAAGCGCTTTGGAGTCCGGGCTGCTGCGCCGCTTTCAGACGGTGCTCTGTCAAAAGCGCGCGAGCAGTTCTGAGTCACTGATCTAATGATCAAGAGCTCTTGCTGTAGCGTGCGCTGTCCTCAGCGCATTTGATCCCGGCACGAAAACTCCGCTGGGGACAGCAGACGCTAGAGCAATCGAGAAGGCAAATTACGCCTTCTTCTTGTATCCCAATTTTTGCGCGCGAGCAGCGGCGCGCAGCGCGTCAGAGGTGCGACCAGTCGGCTGATAAGCTTCAGCAAGATGTTGCCACGCGTAACGCGACGTTGGCATAAGTTGGGTCGCTCTTTCCAGTGCATCTACTGCGTCGCGCTGGCGTCCTCGTTTTTGATCGGCCACCCCGAGGTGCTCCCACACCGGGCCGTAACTGGAATTTAGGCTTGCGCCTTTCCGCAAATACCCAATCGCCGCGTCCGCTTGCCCGACCGTCATCAAGCAGTAACCGAGCTGTGATTGTACCAGGTAGTTGTGCGGCAGGAGTTTCGCCGCGCGTTCGAGTGGGGGAATGGCCTGCTGAATGCGATTGAGATTAATGTAACTGAAACCGAGGACCGCGAGCATCATTCCGCTATCGGGCGAAACCTGCGCTGCTTTTGCGATTGCATCCAACGTCGCGTCATTGTGGCCGAGAGCTTTTTCTGCCTTTGCTAATTGCAACCACATGTAGCCATCCGATGGAGCCAAAGCCGCACCTTTTCTCGCGTAGTTCACGCTTTCTTCTTTCCGGCCAAGGTGAAATGCGCAGTCGCTCAGGACATAGTATGCGCCCGCGGCGTCGGGCTGGAGCTTGAGCACCTGCTGGAGATGAGGAATCGCCGCCGCATACTGCCCCTGGGTCGCCTCAACTGCGGCCAGTCCGAAATAGGCAAAAGGGTATTTTGGATCAATGGTTGTCCCGGTCCGAAATGCCGCCGAAGCTTCCGCATACAGGCGCAGGTCATACGCAAGAGCACCGCGAAGAGCTTGCGCGCCGGCACTGCGCGGATATCTCTCAGTCAGTTTGCGTGACAGACCCATTGCCAGCTGAAAATTTCGCATGTTCAGTGCGACAACTATTTCAGTGACTAACGGGTCCTTGAAAGCAGGGTCCGGTTGCGCCAGAGCCTTGCGAGCTGACGGCTCAATTATCTTCTCCGGCGGCGGCAGTTTGCTCAGCAGCTTATCAATCGACGCGATGCTTTCGTCTCCTTCGTATGAGCATTGGGAGTTGGGCATCGAACGCTACCTCCAGCGCCACGCCGCAGCCAAGTCCAAACCGGTGTCCGGCTTGGAATCACCGAAAGAGCATAACGCCTTTTTCGTGGACCTGAGCGACCGCGAATCGGAAGCTTTGCTGTTGA
>QHOX01000058.1 GCA_003219465.1 Verrucomicrobiota bacterium
GAGAAGGTCGCGATCTTTTTGGCTGAACTTCGCGGCCTCGCGCCAGTCGTGGATCTCCAATCGTGGAATGACTGCGTGCTGGGGCAGGGGATTTGGATCGAGTAGCCAGGAGTAGGGAATCACTTCCTGTAGCTTGATAAAATATTTGTCGCCAAGTTCCCGTCGCCAAAATTCGCGCAGCGGCTGAAGCCAGAACAGCGCGAACCACATTTTCTCTTCGAGATACGGTTTAATCGGCGGCGTAATCGTAACTCGGCCGTCAGCATTTGCGCGCAGCGTCTTTTCGATTCCAGGAATATTTGGCAGATCGAACAGTTCGAAGAAACGATATACAACGCCTCCGTCGCGCGGTTCGTAACTTTCTGCCGCCACAACGCGCCAGCTGTAGCCGGCATCGCTGATCCCGGACGATGCGATGTCGTGAAGAGAACCGGAGTCATCCCGCGATTGCGGGACTACAGCTTGTTCATTTAATCGCGCTGCGAGCCACTCCATCTCCGGCCGGTAGGTTGCCGATTCCTGAGAGATCACGATATCCGCGCCGTTTGACACAACTGCGCGAAATCCCTCCACCATTCCGTTTGCGCCGCCGATGATGTCGTTGTCGAATGAAGAATACGTCTGGTTTAGCCAATCGGTCAGGCCAATCCCGCCCGGGACCGAATCGATCTCGGCGATGATGTAGCCTTTCTCAGTCAGGATGAGGTCCGGCCGGATTACTCGCGGCAAATCGTCACGGATTTCTTTGCGCCGCGAAAATTCAATCAACTCTTTTGGTTTACCGGCGTCGAGATACCGCGCCACCCACTCGGGCTGCCTGCCTTTGACGCTGAGCTGATATAGCTGATTGCAAGCCCGCTGAAAAACAAACAGCCGATGCCCGAGTTGGTCGAGTTCGGCGAGAAATTTCCTGTCGAGCGGAAATGCGTCGGGCGAGAGCAGCCACTCTTTTTCGGCGAAGAGGCCTTCCTTCGGAAAAGCGGCGCGAATGGCTTGCAGACGATCTTCAGCAACGGCAACCATTTAGTTAACGTCGAACATCGAACGTCCAACGTCCAACGCACAATGATTGTAGGGCGTCTCTGTGAGACACCGTTATATGGCAGGCGTTCGCCGCGGCGAACGTCCTACAATTACCGTCCCGCCGCCATTTTCTTGAGCACGAGTTTGACCAGTTCTTCCGCTGATTTGCCTTCGCCTTTTTGCTGCAAATCGTGCACTGCCTTGTGCGCATCGATTTGTTTGTAGCCGAGCGCGATCAGCGCGAGCACAGCTTCGTTGGCCTGCTGCTGCTCTGGCGTGGGTGCATGCACGGCGCTGGCTGCTTCCCACGCCGCGGCTACTCCGACCTTATCCTTTAATTCGAGGACGATTCGCTCAGAGGTCTTCTTACCCAGGCCGCTGATTTTCGAAATCGCTGCAACGTCAGAGTTCACTACGGCGGCTTTGAAACTGGTCACGCTCATCCCGCTCAAAACTGCCAGCGCCAGCTTGGGCCCGATGCCACTGACGTTGTTGACGAGCAATCGGAAAAGATCGCGCTCCGCCGGCGTCATAAACCCGTAAAGCACATGCGCATCCTCGCGCACGGCCAGATGCGTGAGAATGCGGATGGGCTGCCCGACAGGTGGCAGTTTGTCGTAGCTCGAAAGCGGAATGAACACCTCGTAGCCAACGCCGCCCACATCCACGGTCGCGTGTGTGGGCAGGGCATTCACGAGTTTACCATCAAGGAACGTGATCATGTTAAGTGGTGAATCGTTAAATCGTTGAAGCGTTGAAGCGTTGAAGCGAGGATGGGTTCTTTGTCATTCTGAGCGCTGCGAAGAATCTCTGATTATTTCTGGAGACCCATCTGCCGCAAGCCGATAGCCAGAGATGTTTGAAAGCCTGGCCTCATGCTTTGCATTTCGTTGCAGCGCTCCGCTCAACATGACAGACGAAAAAAACGCTTCAACGACTCATTCGCGTTTTAACACGATTGTGAGATCGACGCGTTTGCCTTTCGCGATATTGAAACCACTGACTGTAAAGAATCGCCAGCTTTCTGGTGGGTTTGCGAAAAGTTCGCCCGCGACGGGCGTTGGCAGGACGATAAATCGTGGACCAGCTGCGCTCATGAACTCAGCACCGCGACGCTTGTTCAGCGGCGTGAGAAAACCCTGGACGCGCGAGCGAAAATACCAGACCAGACTTGGCTCCTGGAACTCGACCGATGCAAATTGCATGTCGGGCCGCAAAGACCCGCGAGACACTTGGAAGAGCTGATACGCGGGGAAAAACCGCGCCACCGTCGGCGGAACCACAAGAGCAAATGCGATCCAGACGCACGTAGTTGTGACAGCCATCGCCGCGAAAGAGGAGCGACGCGTTGCAGCCGCCGCTGGCTGCCAATGCCGCGCGAGCAAAAGCGCAAGCAACGGAAACGCCGGCAGCGTGTAGTGCAGTAACTTCGTGCTGACCAGAGTGAAAATGGCGAAGACGATCGCGATGCCCGTGACAAGATATTGGTCGAGCTTGTCCATGTTGTAGCCGGGATCGCTGATCCCGGCTGTCCGGCCTCGCCATAATTTCCGAACCAACCACGGCAACTTGATCGACCACGGAAAAAAACTGATGAAGACCGTTACGAAATAAAACGGCAGTAGCAGAAGATACATGCCAAGTGAACTCGCGCCGTGACCTTCCATGGTAGTAAACGATCGACCGATAACGTGTCGTCCAATTCCAACGGACAAAAATTCGCCGTGCGTTTGAATCAGGGCTGGAATTCCCCAGAGCGCGACGACGACGAGCGTCAGCAAAATTCCGAGGATAAATTTGAACCCCCGAATTAACGGCCAGTCTCGCGTGTAGATGATTACGACAGCGACAGTCAGCAGCGGTGTCCACGCGATTGGCCCTTTGGCAAGAAAACCGAGAGCGAGCGAAAGGTAGAAAATCAACCACCAAGGGAATGTTCGATGTTCGATGTTCGATGTTCGATGTTCGGCGTTTGCCGCGTTATCGCGCAGAAGTTCGTATCCAGCCCAATGCGCCAGTGTCACGAACAACACGAGCCACATGTCGGCGACAGCAGCTTTTGCATGAACGAAAGTTTGCAGTGAAAGCGTGAAGATAATTGCCGCCCACCACCCGAGTTTTTCTCCTCCCATTCGGCGACCCCAGACGAGGATTAACAAGGTCGTGAGCGCAGCCGCGATTGCCGAGGGGAAGCGCGCGGCGAAATCGTTTTCGCCAAAGATGCGATAGCTCGCCACCTGGGCCCAGTAGGTGAGGGGAGGTTTGTCGAGTCGAAGCTGATTGTTGAAGTACGGCACGATGTAATTGCCGCGCTCGATCATCTCGCGCGAAGCCTCCGCAAACCGCGGCTCATCCCGGTCAATCAGTGGCAAGCTCCGTGTCCCGAGAATGTGAAAGAGGACACAAGCGAAAAACAATAGCGCGTATTTTGCCGGCCGCTCGATCCTGCTCTGGCTCATGTTCCTGTTTCCACCGATTAGGAGCACCAGCGGGCGTAAAGCAAGACTGAAAGGTCCATACTAAAGCTTTGTCATGTCGAGCGAAGTCGAGACATCTCGTGAATTCAGCGGGGAGTTACGCCACGGGATTGAAAGCCTGGCCCCGCGGACTCCGTCCGCTGCGTTGCAGCCTCGACTCCGTTTGGAATGACGGCTATGACAAGAAACTTATTGTGAATCGCAAAAAAATTTATTGTTGGACGATTGGGATCATTACCGCCGCGATCGCGATCGCAGCCGCATTCTATTTCGATGAGCCTGTCTGGAGCTTAATCCGTCAGCATCAAAACCGTGGTCTCTACAATTTCATGCGAAACGTGAGCCGGTTTGGTGACTGGCCATCGCACATCGCGCTGGGCCTGCTCCTGTTGGGAATCGCCTGGATCCGCCGGAGCAGGAACTGGGCGCGCATTTTTCTCGCGATGTTGATCGCGATGGCGCTGGCGGGTGTGGCCGGCCACGTGATCAAACGCGCCGTCCCACGCGCTCGCCCCTCGGTGAAATCGGAGCTTCACTGGGGCGGCCCCCGTTTCAGCACCAAATACCACTCGTTTCCGTCCGGGCACGTTGGCGCTTCGACCGCCTTCTTTGGCGTTCTACTTATCGCGCGTCGGCGCGTCGGCCTGGCGTGCCTCCCAATCCCGATCCTGATCGGCTTCTCACGGATGTACATCGGAGCGCATTACTTGTCCGATGTCGTCTGCGCGGCGGTTCTGGGATTTCTATGTGCGCTAGTTGTTGCGTACTTTCTATTGCTGCAAATTGGCGATCGCCAATCGGAAATCAAAAATGCCAGGCCACCAGCACCCGGATAATTATACAGTTGTAGCCTTGGCCATATCGATCAAGAGCCAAAGATAAGAAGCGCGAGCACGAACGAGAGCATGTTTGGGGAAGGGGAGGGAGGAGATTCGAATTCACGATTCGCATTACGCCTCCGCTGAAGTCAATTTGCCTTCGGCAGTCTAACGGGATTCGATGATTGAAAGCGTAGCCTCTTTGTTCCGGCTCAGCTTATAGCCCCTGCCGCGTTGCAGCGTCATGATGGCAGTCTCGGTGCCTTCGGTCACCTGATCAAGCTGCGACGTCAGTGTAACGGCTGCGGAAGACTGACCAGCCGGGATTGTCACCTGGTTTGCTGTACCGCTGAGTGTGTAATCGATGCCGTTAGTAGCGGTGCCACTCATGGCATAGACAACGGTGATCGACCGAGCAACTGCCGATGAAGCAGTCACGGTGTAAGTGGCCGCTTCGCCTTCGCTGATCTCAGTCGGATTTACGGAAACAGTGACCCTTAAAGGAGGGACAGGTGTGGCTGTAGGTGTCGGCGACGGTGTCCCGGTTGTATTGACAGCGGCAAAGACATCAACTCGCCCCCAGCCGTAAACGTTGTTTGGTATTCCGGAACCGCATTCGCTCGAGTTGATATGGACAGCAGCGTTGTTCAACGTCCCTTCGGTGGCATCCAGATCGGGCCGAAGCTCCGGGCGCGCGGACCAGAGCAAGGCCACGCTGCCTGCAATGTGCGGAGTCGCCATCGAGGTGCCGCTCAATATCGCATAGGCGGTATCGGAGGTGTTATAGCTCGAGCGGTTATTTGTACCAGGCGCGGTGATGTCCGGTTTGAGGCGATTGCTACCATCAACCGTAACCGGGCCGCGGCTGCTGAAGGACGCGATCAGGTCGCGGCCGGTGTTTAACGCGCCGACCGTGTAGGAGGCGTCGTAAATCGCAGGCGGGTATATTAACGTGCTGCAGTCCGACCCATTGTTACCGGCGCCTGCCACCATTTCAATGCCGGCAGCGCGTTGGCCTTGGACTGCCGATCGCAAAGTGTTCGGTGAGCAACCTTCATCGGTCGGGCAGACCCAGGAGTTAGTCGTCAGGTCGGGAGCTTTGGTCGGGTCGCCCTGACTCGGGTCGCCGCCAACCGGGTATGGTGCGAGAAAAAACTCCATGCACTCGATGTATCGCGCAGGTGTGCCCACGCCCGCGTCCATGTTGCGGCAACCGATACACTGTGCGCCGGGCGCCATGCCGATTTGATTGCCTGCGCCGTCATCGCCCACCGCGATCCCGATCGTGTGCGTGCCGTGACCTGTATCGTCGCAAGGAAAAGGCGAATCGTTCCCGCAAGGATTACCGGAGCTGTCATGGATGGAATCGTGCCAGTTGTAATTGTGGTCGGCGGTCACCCCGTCCCAGCCGCGGTAATGCGGCTTGATGGCGTTATGGGTCCAGCGAAAACCCGTGTCCGCACCGGCGACCACAATTCCCTCGCCGGTGTGGCCGAGCGCCCACACTTGAGGCGCATGCGTGTAATTGATCCCGGGCTCAACGGTTTCAGGAGAGTTCGGTTGTGAAGGCGACTCAATCGCGCGAAGACCTTGCGGGAAATTCTGGATGCGCGGGTTGCCTTCTACACGTGCCACGTCGCTGCGCGCCGCTAATGCTTCGGCTGCGGCGCGATCGCCTTTCACCCAAAGGGCGTTCACAATGTAAAAGGAACGATGCTCGATCCCGCGGTCCCTCAACCATTGCAGAATCGCACCTTTTGTCGTCTGAGCCTTGTTCCACAATGCGTCACGAACGAAACGGCCTTTGTCGATCTTGGCGCGCAGCATGGCTGCACCGCTTAGGTCGGCCTGATCCGCAAGCACGACGATGAACTCGGCCCGGTGTCCATTCGCGGTGTGTTCGACGACCCACGGCGCGATTTTGGCCGAGTCCTTCTGGTTGGGCGAGCCGGCCTGATCCGTCGCATGCGAGGACCTGATCGCGGCTAGTCCAGCGAGGGCAGCGGCGGTTAACAGGAATGAGAAAAAGATCCGCCGCCAGCGCGGCGTCATGACAACGAGATTTAGTTTTTTAATCATAGGAATCGGAATTGCACGATCGACAGGCTGAGCAGTTCATCGCGACGTGTCGAGCTTTTTCCGTGCGCTCGAGTGGGCCGAATGGAGTCGAATCTACCTTCACATCTGGTGATGCCAGTAGGGCCAGTCGTGGCCGCCTTCCGGGCTCCAGTCGTCCAGGTGATGAGCGATGCCGCGTTCCTTAGCACCTCGGACATGCGATAGGTGGGGCCCGCTGTTCTCCCATTGACCACAGCCGGTCACAAGCCGGGTGTCGCAACTGGCGTATTGGTGGAGAAATCAGGGGGCATGCTCGCTGAAGGAAGTCGCCAGGGTCACTTCTTTGGTTTCGCCTTCTTCACCGCGGACTTCCTGGCGCCCTTTTTTGCGCTGCTCTTTCCCTTGCCCATGAGCGCCCGCACCGCCTGGTAATTGGCCATGTGCTCCTCCGCGGACACGCGCGCAACGGTGCGGCCGACCACGTCGAGAGCCAGGTTCTCCAACGATTTGAAGCGGACGCAACCTTTACCCATGTCGAGCTTCTTGCCGCTCTTCTCGTATTCGCTGGTGAACCAGGTTGAGAGAGTGAGATGACCGTAGAAGCACAGGAAATGCAGCACCATGCCGGACTTCTGTGGATGTTGCTGTCTTCGCTTGGCACCATTATCGCCAG
>QHOX01000059.1 GCA_003219465.1 Verrucomicrobiota bacterium
CAGAGCCTACTTCGATGATTCGCCGCGGGCGCAGCTCGCGGAGCATACAGAAGAGAATGATCGCGTCACACCAGGAGTAGGACGGATTGTTGAAGGCGAATCGGGTGCTGCCATCGTTCTGCTCCGGAAATTGGACATCAGGATAGTAACGTGACAAGCGTTCTAGAAATGCCAGTTGTTCGGCCTCTCGCATATCGATGCCGAGCACCGGTGCCGGGTTGGCGACGGCAGCGACGGCTCGCGCCAAGTCGTCGGCGCTAGGAACCGGCGAAGAAAAGTGACCTGGGCCGACATATTGTGGTGGCGATTCCTGCACGGGGTTTGTTAGAGTACCGTGATGAGGCGATCCGCCCGTGGGCGCTTCCATATTTCAACTTTTCTGATGATACGCGATAAGATCGCCGAATGCGCGTACCGGAAGCCCAGCCGACCGCGCAAACGAGCATATGCTGTAGTGTTCGGTAAAGCAGTTAGCTTTCGCTTCCTGATTGCGATGAATGGTATCCTCTGACCAAGCCGAATTTGCGGAAACGAAGTTACTCGACACCACGTCAATCTCATGTCTGCCGCCCCAGCGATAGAGGTCAGCATTCACGAGGTAGCATGACCCTACGGAGTCTAATTCGTAAACCGGGCCAATTTGATCGAAATACGGTTGCGTGAAGCGAGCCCACCGTCCTCGTTCAACAAATCCCGCAATGTCGTAGAAGCGTCCAGGGCCAAATCCGGCTTTGTTTGCAGGTTCATCCAGACGTCCTTCCATAATTACAATCGGTGCCGCAATCCCACCATCAATACGAGCGATAAGCTGTTCGAGCAGGTGGGCCGGATAGGCGACCACATCGGCATCGACCCAAAATATCCACCTCTCGTCACGCAAATGGCGTTCGATCATATCCTGCCGAAGAGCCGCCAATCCTGACTGGCGATGCGGATGAGATCCCCTGGGTGGCGCTGTGCCCGTATCATCAAGAACAATCCGACACTCCCGCATTCCCTCGGTCGCTCTCCTGGCAAGCTGCTCCGCACACTGAGCTGTAGCTTGATCCAAGGAAGGACTGATGGGTATTAGAACCAGAACTGACGCGGCGGCACTGCGGGGCCAGCGGTCGAGTGATAAACGTGTCGAGGGCATCGATCGTTCTTGCCCTGAAAGCTGACGTCCTGTCTGGATATCGGCGGCTGTGACTGGTTTGCCCTCCAGGAATCGTTGCAACGCAGCGATGAAGTCGTTACTCAGTTCATGACGCATGCAGGCCGTGTCACCCCGCAAACAGGTGTTGTGATTATTCCGTCCGAACGAGTGATAGCAACCCAAACAGGAGAGAGTGCCGTCAACGAAAACCCCGGCTTCCCGCAAGTTCCAAAATGCATGCTCGGGGGTGGTTGCTCCGAGCCAGAGAAACGTCCTTTTGTTCAGTAACTGGCTGAGTTCTGAAATCCAGTTATCGGTGGATACGACAAGCTCCGCGTTGGCAATATCACAAAGTATCTTCAAGCTGGAGGCTGTCGCCGCATGCTTCCAAGGCACCTTTCCCACAGGAAGCTTCTCTATTTCAAAGGTTCCCAGTTCGGTCCAGAGCTGAATTTGAAAGCCGCGGCGAGAGAGGAATTCCTCCGCGGCCACATAACACTTTGGGTGTGGCTGTCGGCCGTCGAACAGAGGCTCTTTGCGAGCGACGTATAAGAGTGCAGTTTTGGAAAGGGTCGGCGCCACCTTATCCAAAGCGATCGACTTCAGATGAGCGCGCACGGCTTCGAAATTTGGCACGCAGCCGACCGTGTTCGCGATTTGCATTGTCAGGGATTGATCGCCCGCGGAGTTACGTTCGATGTCGTAGTAGCGCAAATAGTCGTCTTTCTGAAAGGTCTTCCAATACGGAATGAGCCGAATACGCGGGTGCTTGAAAATCGGTACCAGCTGTTCGTGCAGGCCGAATACGTCTAGCGTAGCTGTGGGATGATCAGAGAGTAGCGCGAAGAGCGCCGGCAAACTGGCGCATTGTAATTGCCGATCGATGTTGAGAAAACGGAGTCCGAGTCTGTTCGGCAACTTCCGCGTCTGAAGATAACCGCCCCATCGTGCAAAGAAACGTGCCCTGTTGCGATTGAGCACTCCTTCGACGGCGTACTGAGGGAGAAGCCGCGAGCTTGAACTGCGATCGTGTTCGCACGGAACGTCGAGAAGTTCCAGGCGCAGACCCATCTGCCGGTAGCGAAGGCAGAGATCAACGTCTTCAAAGTAGAAGTAATCGAACGCATCCGAGAAGAGTCCATAACGCCGCGCCAACTCGGAGCGGATCGCGAGGACAGAGCCATCGACGAAATCAAATTGCTCAGTCGGTTGCTCAATCGGGATGCCGCAGCCGTCCTCGCGCAATTTCGAGGCGCTCTTGGCGAGGCCAATCAGAGCGGCGTCGCTCTCGCGAAATCGGTCGACGAGAACTTGCAGCCAATTCTCTGTCAGGACGCGGACATCGCTATTTAATATGAGGAAAAGGTCGGACTCGCTCTCCTGAAAGATGGCATTATGACCGGCGCCGAAGCCAATATTGAAACCGTTTTCCCTGATATAAACGTCGCTCGCGCCCTCGGGGAAAACAGAGTTAATAAGATTTCTGATATCTGCCTGCACTGGAGCTGCGACTTTGTAATTAAAGACAAGATACAGGCAGCAGGAGATATCACCCCGGGACTTAGCCGAGCCGAGCTGTGGAAGAATGCTCTGTAGGAACGAAGGAATCAAATCGTCGCGATGATAAAACAACACCGAGATATTTAATCGAACGGTGTCCGGTAGACGGGGCACTTCTATACATTGTTGGGCTGGAGGGATGATATACGAAGGATCGTTGTCCTGCGATGGCTGGGGCGGCTCGTGTAGAGCGATGGATGTAGCATTAAGCCAAGCAAAACCGAATCGCTCATCAGGCTCCAGATGACATCCTTCTGCCCACTCGTTCCAGGCATTGATGAAAATTAGTCGTTCGTCAACGGGTTTCGTGCTCGCGATAGCTACGACCGCGGAAAGCCACTCATAGTAGGACTCAGGGCAGGAATTCACCCAGACAGTGGCCCTCCCGCGGCGCCGGGCAGTGTTATCCCAGGAAGGCATTACTCCCGGATACATTTTCGCGCTGGCCTGTCGGGTCTTGAGCTGATTGAGTGCGATTTTTCTAAGCTCAGTGTAATCGAATACTGTGCCGGTAAAAAGTTCGCTCTTGTCGGGAATCAAGGAGGTGACCGCGTTAGCAGGGCAATGAGGAGGGAATTGGATCGCGGCATCGAAGCCGTAGGACTCGGGTGGTGTTTGATCATTGAAACTGCGCACCATCGCCAGATGCAATTCCCCGTGACCGCATTCACGAAAGTAGTTCCGCCAGCGCGTAGTGGTGGCCACTGGATCGGGAAAGAGCGACGGCCGATAGACTGCCAACAGAGGCTTCCCTTCCACGCGAATATAATTCTTATGGAGTAGGATCGGTTTAGTCTTGCGGATGAAAGCCAGATCGTCTTTGGGAGAGTGATGCTGGGAAATCAGGATCTCCTGCTCTTTGCCATCCCAGCGCCGCGTCCAGTTTTCATTTGCCCAACAAATACAGAACGGAAAATTCGAATCTGTCGTGTTAACGATTTGCTGAAGCGGAAGATCCAGGAGGACTGTCCCGGCAAACCAGTAATAATGAAAGCAAAAGCCGTAGATCCCATAACTTGCAGCTAACTTTGCTTGTTTTTGCAGCACAGTGGGATCGCGTAAGTCATAGTATCCAAGCACAGAGGGAACATGCGGCTGATAATGGCCCTCGAAATTAGGTCTTCCTCCGCGCACGTTGGTCCACTCAGTAAATCCTTTTCCCCACCATTCATCGTTTTCAGGGATCGCGTGAAACTGCGGGAGATAAAGCGCGATTGCTTTGACTTCAGCCGTGACTGGCCCTGTCATGGGAGCAGGTCCATGGGGAATCTCAAAACTGGAGCAATAGGGCTCGAAGGTCAGATCTTGAGCACAGGGAACTCGTCCTTCGGTGCGACCTTGGAGGACGAAATGAGTCAGCGGGTCCATCCCTGCTTCGGCTACGTCTGGATATGTGCGAAGATAGAACTCCGGGTCGAATTTCGGATTCGGTTTAAATCCCTTTTTCCAACCGACTGTTAAGTAATGCTGCAAAAGGTCCTCGGACTCGTCCGCCGCCTCCGAATATTTTTCCGCATAGAAGTGCGCATCGAACATTGGATGGGGTGAACGACGTTCTTTCGCCCCCGCGGTGATGTAGTGAACGAGCGGGTTCAATCCTGCGCTGGCTACATCCAGGTATTGTTCGAGATACCACTTTGAGGAGAAAAGGGGATGAGGATCGCGTCCCTCGCGACCGCCTGTTTCGATGTAGTGCTCAAATGGATTTATGTTTGCGCTGCGAACATCGGGATTCATCGTGAGATACCACGTCGTATCGAACAGTGGATGAGGATTGCAGCCTTCCTTAGCGCCGCGTTCGAGGTAGTGTTCGAGTGGATCAATGCCTTGGGCAGCAATCTCCGGATGTTCTCTGAGATACCAGGTGGCATCGAACACATGCGCGAATCTGTTGTCGGGCAACAATAAAGGTTCGCTATTAATTTGTGACCGGAGCAGCCAACTGCGGACAGCGCTTCTTTGGGACAAGTTTGAAACACGCGCCACAGTCGAGGGAGTTGCACCGTCGCTGCGAAGGAATCGAATCCTGTTCGCGAATCTCAGGGAGACTGACACTTGTTGTACACGACGCTGGAGGTCGAGTACTCGCCCAAGCCCAAGCGCGATCTTTTCTGTCGATGCGTTCTTGGAAAAGAGTGCGCGCCGTATCTCCTGCAACGCGCGTTTCAGTTCGCGCGCCATTTCCTTCCGATCAGGGAAAAGGTCTCGAGCAGGATGTGTCTTTGGAAAAAGTTGGCACAGCGCCATGCCGAATTTCCACCACACCGAGCGATGGCGAATCCGCCTGATCTCCCTGTCGATTGAATCGAACAGTGTACAGACTGCAGGTTTGCCCGGCTTCAAAGCATTGCGGGCAGCGGTGATTCGCCTCGATAGGCCATCGAGACGCTCTTGCAGCGATTTTTGATTCTGCACCACGCTTGAAAGCCGAGTTGCTTCATCGTAGCTCTGCTGAAGGGCGTCTTTGCTCTTGTCGAGTTCCGCCTCGAGGTCGCGCTTCGTCTGCTCAAGAGCGTTCTTGCTTTTGTGGAGTTCCGCCTCGAGGTCGCGCTTCGTCTGCTCAAGAGCGTTCTTGCTTTTGTGGAGTTCCGCCTCGAGGTCCCGCTTCTGTTGTTCGAGACTTCCAATGAAGGCGATTTGTTCTCTGTCGACCTTCGCCTGCGCTTGGATTTGAAGTTCCGCGGTTTGACATTGCGCCACGAGCCGTCCCACCTCAGCCTGACTAGCTTCGAGGGACCCGCGAAGTTCCGCGAAGGTCTCATTCTGGCGAAAGATAATGTTCGACGGCGCGGTATGGACCTCGAGATCAACTTCAAGGTGCCAACTATCACCGCTCGGAAAATTTAGCTCCGGGAGGAAAACCTGCGGGTCACTATCAGTCGCTACCAGCGCCAAAATACCATCTATCTCATGCTTCAGCACGCCTCCGGAAACATCAATTTGCGCAAAATCAGCTGCGGATGAAGCGCTGTAAAATACACGGCTGTCAGAATCTGTGATTAGACGTATCGAAAAAATATTGACGAAGGCCGGGCAGTTCACCGGGTCCAGTCGGATGCGTCCTCGGCGCATTGGCCCAAGCTTCTCGAGATGATCGAATCGAATGCTCTGCCACCGCCCCGGGACCAATTCGGCGGTCATGGATGATGTCTCGCTAAAGCTGCCTCCCTGGTCGACAAACACCTGGGCGGGAAGTGACTTTGCCATTTCGTCGCGGTTTTTGCGATCTTGGGTCTTGTGCCAGAGCGCGAGCGCTGTAGCTGCTGTAACGTAATAAGCATTGATCCGTTTTTGCTCCACGCGGTTGGCCTCGAAAAGGCTGCGCAGCCAAGCTGAATCGCTGTTGACTACCGGGACTTTCTTCCAGACCCCCAAACCGTATCCGAACCCGAACAAGAAAGACTGACCGGGCTTCGCAACCTCCTGCCACAGGCGCCAAACGCCAAACCCGCGGTCGTGCACGACCACATCGTGGAAAAGGACGATGCCCTGGACCGATACTTTTGGTAACCACGCTTCGAAATCCCGCTTCACATCGTCATAAGTATGCGCGCCATCGATGTGCAGAAGGTCGATCGTCCCGTCGGCAAATTGGTCTACCGCCTCAGCGAAAGTTGTTGTGAGCAGCTTAGAAAAACTAGAGTAGCGCCAGTTGTATTCCGCCACCTCGATGCCGATTTCCGGATCGAAGTCGCCCATATGAACGTCGCCGCGCCATGTATCGATGCCATAGCACTGCGTGGGAATGCAATGGTCGGCTGCCGACTGACAGAAACTGAAATACGACTCACCTTTCCAAACTCCGAGCTCGACGAAAACCTTCGGCCGGAATTCGCGCATGAGGTCATAGGCGAATGGCAAATGCATGCTCCAGTGGTCGCCGAAATACCGCTGGATGTACGGTCCGGTGTAGGTCGGTTCGTTGAGCTGCGCAAAGTTGTTGTCCGCGTAATCTGCAGTCTGGTGTCTGCTGGCGGGTGAAGCGTTCGGCACCTGCTCCGACTTCGCTCTTTCCCAAGGCTGTTCTGGCCGGTCTTTCTCTGTGGATCGGGACGAGGCGTTTTGTTGCCGTGCAAACGCGACGGCTTGCGCTTCCGTTCGGAAATAGCGGCGACGCCATTTGCCGCTAACCTTGCCACGGACTACAAACTTGTATTTTGGATGGGCGTAGCCCTTGACACGGAAAAGTGGCTTCAACATAGCTTCTGCGTAGCTATATTGTAACCGATCGGCAACTCAAGAAATAATTTTGTCTTGGCGATGGATTCAAGTCGGTCGGTAATCCTTCACCGGATTCCCGCCATCGGAACGCGCCGAGCGCGCCGCCACACTTTTGTTTATTGAGATAAGGCCGATTGCAAGGCGAGACGCAGCGAAGCGAGCGCCGACATCAATTGAGAACTTAAAACGGTTTTCAGCCCGTCGGAAGTTGTTCAATGGTGAAATGGGCGTGGCGTCTTCCGCGTTTTACCAGAGCCGCACCGCTCTTGACGTCGGCATCGGGCAGGCCAGCGAAGCACGTGATTCGCCGAAGTTCCGATTCGGCATCCTTAAAAAACGCATCGTACTCAATGACGAGCCGCCTTTTAGCTTTGGTCGTTTCGATCAACCGTCGGTTATAGATTTCCCAAAGTCGTAAACCAAACGAATAGGAAATGTCCTCATTCTGATTTCGCAGGGAGTAGGCGACTTCAAGCGGATTGCGGACTATTACTAAAGCTTTCAACTCGGGCAAAAGGTCACGCCAAAATGGCAGCGTCAGACAGTTGCGCGGATCCTTCCAGCCCCAGACGCTGGCCGAACCGAATTCTTCGATTAGCAGCTGAGCTTTTACACGCAAAGGGTCAAGACGGCGGTTGTTGAAGACCTCCTCAGCCTTCGGCGGGAGATCCCAAGCGCCGCCCAGCTCGTTGAGCACTTCGTCGTTGAGCGCCACGAACCAACGATTTCCCCAAAAGCCATCAGGATTATCGGCCCGACCAGGCACCAATTCGGAGTCCGGCCCCAAGTAGAGGCCGCAATTGTGCAACAACCGTGCGACCATCGAGGTGCCCGAGCGATGCGCACCGGCAATGCATACGATGGTGTTGGCGGTCGATAAGTCCTTCGAGAGTTTTGCCTTCAAGAAACCCGCAAATGGCTGTGTCGAATTGAATGCATTCATAGATGGTGCGCATGGTAAACCCTACTGCTGCAGACGGCCGATCTGCTCAACCAGTCAGTCGCGCGTGATCCCTCATTTTCCTAGGCATATTGCCAACTCGCTTTTGTTCATAACGCGCTTTATTTTTTTGGTTCCGGCTATACCGACGCGTCTGGCTTTGGCAGCGGCAGCCTTCAAGCGGCCTCCCGCGTCCGTCTAGATGGCCCGAGGATAAAATTCGCCCGCAGTCGCAGTGCTTGGAATCTTTTTATGATGCGAATGGCGCGAAAGAACGATTGCAGCGGGCGCGTTCGTGCTTAAGGTGCGCTCTCCAATTCTCGACATGCTTTTCATGATTTTCGCTCAGGCTCAAACGGCCTCGCCTCCAGCCGTACCCGGTGGCGGCATCGGCTCGTTTTTCGTGCCGCTTATTTTCATCTTCGTCATCATGTATTTTGTGATGATCCGGCCACAAAAAAAACGGCAGGAGCAGCAAAAGAAATTGGTCGGAAGCCTGAAAACCGGTGATCGCGTGGTAACCAACGCCGGCATTCACGGTCTCATCTCCAATGTGAAAGAGAATACCGTGCTACTGAAAGTGGCCGACAACGTAAAAATCGAGATCGACAAATCGGCTATTACCAACGTGCTGAAAGAGGCGTAAATTGGTAAACATTCGCGGCTACCAGTGGCCGAGAAGCGATGAAGTGATGAGCAAATCGAAAATCAACATTCGAACATCGAAAATCCGATGACCCCTTTGCTCACGTTCTTTATCGGGCTGGCCATACTGGTTCTGTTCGGGTGGTATTTCGCGACCGAAAGCGATCGGTTACGCCGCATTCTGGGGACTGTGCTCACAATTGTGGTCACGGCGTTTTGCCTCTGGTCGACGTATCCGCCTTTCGACGAGAAGCGACCGGACGGTACAGTAATTCGTCGGGGGAAGATCCATCTCGGCCTCGACCTTCAAGGTGGCACTTCGTTTCTGATTCGGCTGGAGCCGCCCGCAAGCGCCGAAGGCGGAAAGCGGCCAATTACAAAAGCAATGGTGGATCAGGCGATCGAAGCCATCCGCAAGCGTGTCGACCGATTTGGGGTAAGCGAGCCGATCATCACGCCACAGGGCAATGATCGTATTCTGGTGCAAATCCCGGGGCTCGATGCTGCCAACATCCAGGAGGCGCGCGCCCAACTTTCACGCGTAGCCAAGCTAGAGTTCCGTCTCGTTTACCCCGACAACGGCCAACGTTTGAGCGCGATTGATGCGGGAAAGGAAGTTATTCCGCCAGAATACCGGATCGAAACTTACAAGCAGCAAGTTGAGGGCGGAAAGCCAATCGAAGAACGTTTGCTCGTCAAAAAGAAAGCCGACCTCGGAGGCAACCATGTGTCGCAAGCGGCTGCCGGATATGGTCAGGAAGGATGGGAAGTCACACTCAGGTTCGATACTGAAGGCGCGAAAACATTCGGGCAAATCACTGAAGCAAATGTGGGTCATCGCTTCGCGATTGTTCTCGATGGCGTGATTCAATCCGCGCCTGTTATTAAGACGGCCATCTACGGCGGTAACGCGGTCATCAGCGGCGGACGCATGGACGAGCCGGAGGCGCGCAATCTTTCGAGCGTGCTGGAGAATCCGCTGCAAACCCCAGTGAAGATCGAAGAGGAGCGCCAGGTCTCAGCCAGCCTCG
>QHOX01000071.1:0-424 GCA_003219465.1 Verrucomicrobiota bacterium
CGACATTTTTGGTAGCGGAGGGCACACCGAAACCGATGCGCATTCTGATTCTCGGCGGTACTGGATTCACCGGACCATATCAAGTGCAATATGCACTGACTCGTGGGCATAAAGTGACTACCTTTAACCGCGGCAAGACACACCCAGGCGAGTTGCCCAAGGAAGTCGAGCAACTTGTAGGCGATCGTAATGGCAATCTCGATGCGTTGAAAAATCGGCAATGGGACGTGGTCATCGACAATCCCACCACGCTCCCGGTCTGGGTGCGAGACGCCGCGCAGATTTTGAAAGGGAACGTCGATCGATATGTTTTTACCTCGACTATTTCCGTCTATCAGGACTCAAAGACCGGTCCGGACGAAAACGCTCCGCTGCAAGTTTACGAAGGCGCCGCTGCGTACAAAGAAACGCTCGAATCAATGAA
>QHOX01000071.1:455-8864 GCA_003219465.1 Verrucomicrobiota bacterium
AAAGTGCTTTCAGAAAAGGAGGGAGAGAAATGGTTTCCGGGAGAAACGCTCGTCATCCGGCCCGGATTAATCGTTGGGCCACGGGATGAGAGTGATCGCTTTACCTATTGGCCGGTTCGGATCAATCGCGACGGCGAAGTGCTGGCACCGGGTAGGCTAGAGGATTCGGTTCAATACATCGATGGACGCGATTTGGCGGAATGGACGATCCGGATGGCGGAAAATAATGAGACCGGAATTTACAATGCGACCGGTCCTGCCAAACCGTTCGGCATTGGTCCTATGCTCGACGGAATCAAAAACGCGCTAAAATCTGACGCGAAATTCGCGTGGGTGAGCGAAGAATTTTTGACGGAGCAAAAAGTGCAGCCGTGGTCGGACATGCCCGTTTGGACCGGGAAAGATGATGCGCTTGCGCGGACGAAGATCGATCGCGCGTTGAGTAAGGGGCTGACGTTTCGACCGCTCGACGTCACCGCACGCGATACACTCGCCTGGTTCAAGTCGCTCCCGCAAGAGCGCCAATCGCATCCGAAAGCTGGTCTCTCACCGGAACGCGAAAGAGAGGTACTCGCCGCGTGGCATAAAAAAGAAATGACGAAATCCTGATGACGAATGACGAAAGAAATTCAAATGTTCGAATGACGAATAATTATTCGGACTTCGTCATTCCGTCGTCATTCGCCATTCGCTTGCCACGCCGTAGCGCGGCGAAGGCGGGTGCGTCGTCATTACCGTGAAACGCGTTTTCACCAAGATCGTTGACGTAAAACCGAACGAGATCCGCGCGCTGCTGCTGGCATTCGTTTTCAACTTTGTCGTTCTCGGCGGTTATTACGTCATCCGGCCAATCCGCGATGAAATCGGCGCCGACCGTGGCGTTGAAAATCTGCCGTGGATGTACACCGGCACGCTGATCGGCATGTTGATCGCGAACGCGCTGTATGCCGCTATCGTCGCGCGCATGTCGCGGCGGCGGTTTATTCCGATCGCGTATCGTTTCGCCATCGCGAATCTTTTTCTTTTCTTTCTCCTCATGCGCTGGATGCCAGCCGCGCAGGTACGCGCCACTCTTGCGCCCATATTTTTCATCTGGGTCAGCGTCTTCAATCTATTTGCCACAACAATGTTTTGGTCGTTCATGGCTGACGTTTTCGCACCAGAGCAAGGCAAACGGCTTTTCGGATTTATTGCTGTCGGCGGATCGATTGGCGGAATCGTTGGTGGTTTTGTCACAAGTTCGCTCGCCGGAAAGCTAAGCACCGGACTGTTCCTCCTCATCACAGCGGTCATGTTGGAGATTGCGGCGCAATGTGTGCGCCGATTTCCCGCCGATTTTCGGACGCATGACGAGCGAAGTGAGCAACCAATCGGCGGTAAATTATGGGAAGGCGCGACGCACATTGCTCGATCTCCCTACTTACTTGGCCTCGCTGCGTTTCTCATGATCTACACGCTCACCAACACCTGGGCGTATTTTCAGCAGGCCGACCTTACCCAACATCACCTGCAGGACCGAGCCGCGCGAACGTCGTTCCTGGCAAACATCGATATCGCGGTGAACACGATCACGGTGCTAATTCAGATTTTCCTGACCGGCCGTTTAATGAAATGGTTTGGAGTTGGAATCACGCTGGTGCTTATGCCGCTTTTGAGTGCGGTGGGATTTGCGGCGATTGGTTTCGCCCCCGTGCTCACCGTCCTTGCGACTTTTCAGATTTTGCGGCGGGCCGCAGGCTTCGCGCTGCTTCGACCAGCGCGCGAAGTTCTCTTCACCGTCTTGCGCCGAGAGGACAAATACAAAGCCAAGAGCCTCATCGACACATTCGGCTACCGCTTTGGCGATCAAATCGGCGCCTGGTCCTATCCGTTAATGCGGTGGTTTGGCTTGGGACTGGTCGGCATTTCCTGGGTGGCAGGTCCGCTTGGAGCAATCTGGTGTGTCCTTGGGATCTGGCTTGGGCGCAACCAACGACAGCTCGCTGAAGCAAAACGCGACCAGACCGCGCCATTGCCCGGGGCTGCGGCGCCGGAAGCTGCGTGAGTTGCGCACTCGAATGTTGGCAGGCGGAAATCGATTGCATCTGTACGCATCTGACGCGAATCGTCATCTATTAGAAACTAAGGAGACAAAACAATGGCAACACGAACTGGATCGGCGGTATGGGAAGGCACACTCAAGGAAGGCAAAGGAAACATGAAACTCGGCAGCGGCGCGTTCGAAGGACCGTTTTCATTCCTATCACGTTTCGAGAGCGGCAAAGGCACAAACCCCGAGGAGCTCATCGGCGCAGCCGAAGCCGGATGCTTTTCGATGGCGCTTGCTTTCAATCTGGAAAAAGCAGGACATCCAGCGAAACGCGTGAGCACAACTGCCAACGTGAAACTGGAGCCCGGCGAGGGCGGATTCAAAATCACATCGATCGATTTGAAAACCGAAGCCGACGTTCCGGGTATTGACGAAGCAAAATTTCGCGAGCAAGCCGAGCTAACGAAAAAGACCTGCCCGGTCTCAGTCGCTCTCGCCGGCACGCAGATCAATCTCGACGCGAAGTTGCGACGGTAGCCGTTACAGTAACATTTGATGCTTCTCTAAAACCGCCGAGGAGAAAACCTCATCGGATCGAATCAAAAATGGATGGCCGCCTCGGTGGTTTGATAGAGCGTGGCCGAGGCTGTCGTTGAGCATTTGGCAGCAGACGGGTCGAAGTTATGTCGACACGCTCGAAGAGTTGGTTTGGGCAGAACAGTTTCTCGTTCACCTGGACCGGATCAACTCTCCGTCCGGCGAGATATAGCTTTTCTTTGTAGACGACAGCGAAGCTTCTACCCGGTCCTTTCCGAAATATTCCCACGAGTTGCGGCGGCCCCCCTGTGCAGATGTCTGATGTGGCAACGAGAGCGTCGCAGAATGCGCTGAACATTGATCGGCTAGTGTTCGCCGCATCCGATTTTTGCCAAATGCGAACAAACCGCCGTAGATCGCGCTGGGTACTTCCGAACAAAAATAGGATTTTGGAGCGCTGCCATTTGGTACGTCGTCGTCGAATGTGCCAACCCCTGTTCGGCACCCACGTCAGAATCCAGAGGCGGAATTCTGATTTAATACCGCGACCTTGCCGTGCTCCGTGAAGAATCGAGAACGGCGCCGAGTGGACCCGTTGATTCGCCCAGCGAAGCCGGTCTGCAAGCGAATCCTTTTAAAATGCGAAAACCTTTGATTGTCGAACTGACACGTCGTCTCCGATTCCAAACAGCCCGCTGTCGATCGCTTCCACTAATCGCTCCAGCACAACGCATGGATAGTCGCTCCAGCCCACATAGCCGAAAACGTGGGCTCGCGTGCTGCACGCGTAGAGTTTACGCGCGTGGTCCGTCAGCCCGCCTCGATTGTCAGCGATGCGGCTGTCGGAAGCGATATAAAGAGATGAAGCGGAGCGGGAATCAATTGCGACCCATGATGCGATCATCGTCATGGCAACGTTACGTACTCCCAACCTGCGATTCTCTTGTCACACTTCCAGCTACCGTTTTGGCGAGGCCGAGGTGACTCGCCGGCGTGTTCTTTCGGCCGTGACAGCTTCCTTGAAGTCTTGCCCGAACGAATTGATACGGTTTCGCGCTACAAGCTTCGCGTGCTCTGCAACGATCTTATGGACCAACTCTTTCACCCAAACCTCATCACGAAGTTTGCCGCGATAATCGAATTCGTCCCCAAGTTGAGCCACTTCAGCGTTGAGATCGATAACGATGTCAGCGAGGATCTTGTCGGTTGCCGAAATCAACGCTTGCCTCTGCTTTTTGTCGGCGACGTACTTTCCTGGTCGGCGTCGACGGCTGGTCGACCAAAAACTTCCGCATGATCGTCTTCGAAAATCTGATACTTGCGGTGCGTTGCCCACGGTCGCTTCAAGTCAAAGGCCAACAGTAACAATCCAGCCGCTTCGTTCGTTATCGTCGTTAACCCCCTGCTATCCTCCCCCCGCTTAATTTCGTAGTGAAATTCACCGCCGTATTCGCCCCGGATCTCGTTCTGCAGCCTGATCTGAATGGGATTGTTCGATTTGAAGTCGCGCGCCTTAACACCATTCTGATTGTTGGAGAAAGTTGTGACAAGTTCAGAAAGCGGAGACGAGGACTCCATTTTGATTAACTTTACGAGGATGCGCAGATCATCGGTGAGATAACCGCCATTGTTGTGGAGTTCGCTCAAGCTCTGGCAGCCATTAACAACGAAGTAGTTTTCGATTTTAATGCGGTCTTTTGTGAGCTGGATTTTGTCCGCGATCACAGTTATCCCATTGTGGAAAAGCGGAAAAAGTTTATGCCGGGTTTTCAGGCGGATGCTCTCTGCAATGTCGCGATTCACCTGCGTTCGCCCCAAAGGGCCGCGAACATTGAATGCAAACAACGCCTGATTTTTAATGCCGTCCATTTTCACGAGCTCGATTGCCTTCAAAGGGGCGATGATCGCCTCGTGATATTTGTCAACGACATAGGTCGATGCCTCGTAACCAGAAATGTCAAAGGTCAGCGGCTTTGGTATCCGAGTATCGCGCGAAGCTGATATAAAGGTTTCTTTGAGCTTCGTGGCTCCAAAAAACCGAATTGCAGGGTTCGACTTCAGATACGCCTTCCCGTTCGCGTCCAGATCAATATTTGAAACAAAAACCCCAACCACCTCATAAGTGCTGATCTTGTTGACGAGATCGAGCCGATCGATCAAGCCAGCAACGTCGGCCTCCCCAGCTGTGTCGCGCAGATTTTGAATGGTCGCAGCGGTCTCAGACTGCTTCAAGGTGCCGGCAAATTCCTTTAACGCCGTGTCGCCGACGCTCGAATTCTTCCTCTGGCTTATGGCGCTTTGGTAGATCTCTATCGTGTTCGCGTCCTCATTAATGTAGATTCCGTCAACTCCTTTATCGCCCTTTTGATCACAAACGCTATCGATGGCTTCGGTCGTATCGAGGCGTAGATAATTCTCAAAGTACCAAATCAGAAACGACGCGCTTTCTGTTCTCTTTGGATCGAGATGCTGCGGGAACAGCTCCAGAATGTTTGGATAGCTTAGGTCAAGGTTCGACATGTTATCGATCAGTATTTTAATGTTTTTTCAATCCTTACAAGATGACCCGCAGTATGAGTTGCGAGCGAACTGTATTTGCTCCCTCTGACACTGCTGCTGTCGATTTCGTTACTCCAGCACGAAATGAATTCCGTGCTCTACACCGATCTCGAACAGCCTCTGCATTTCAGGCGGCTCGCCGGCCTTCGCGAATTCTTCAGCACAGCGAGCGAAGAATTTCTCAATCCCTGACGGCATGGTCATAACCAGCATGCTCGAGGGTTGATCGCCGACGTTCTTGAACGTGTGAACGAGCCCACACGGCATGAACGCAGTTCCGCCCGCGCCGACTTCGTGCCAGTTGTCGTTCGCAAGAAATCCCACGCGACCACTGATGACATAAAACAATTCCTCCTCGTTCACGTGATAATGCGGGGGCGGCCCGCCACCCGGCGGCGTGATTTCCGTCCACATTGTTAGCTTTCCGGCCGTGCGCTCGCCATCTAGAAGGATTGTTACTTCTTCGCCGAACGCGCGTAGCACGCGCCCTTCGCATTCCGTGATTATTGTCCCTGATCTTTGGCTCATCCTTCTTGGATCAGCCAATCATTCGCGCTCGTCCAATTCCAATACTTGTAGTGCCCGCAATCAGCAGCTGCCGCTGGCAAGGTATCCGCAGTTTAAGCTTGTATGGAACCAGAGAGACAATCACAATGTTCGCTTGTGAACGCGCAAGTCTGCGAGGAGAGCGCCGTGTCGACTAGTGTAACCTAAACAGAAAGGAAACAAGCAATATGAAAACGCGAGATCCACTGACCAAACTCACGCTACTACTTGCAGTGTTACTGACTCTTCGTGCAGCTCAAGTGCAAGGCGAAATCCTTCGTCCTGTCAGCATCGGCTTCCCTCCGGTCGGCATAAGCATGGATCAGACCTCTTTCGCGCACACCTATCCGCACGCGATTCGGACGCCAGAGGGTCAAATGCTCTTGGGTCCTCTCACCCTTCGCGCAGGCGGAACCACCGCTTCGAACCAGGCGCAGAGCTTTCAGATCGTCGATGCTCTCAATCATCAGGACGACTTTTGGTCGAATATGCTGGTCGGCGACGCCAATCACAATGGCCGGCAAGAGATCGTGGTTCGCTCGAAGCCCGTAAACGGCGGTCGGCCTAAGTTCATCTTCTACGAGGACGACGGAACCGGCCATTTCGATCCGGTTTGGTCGATCGACGAGCCCGACGGTGGCCTGCTCGCCATGGGTGACATCGACGGTGACGGATTGACCGATCTCTTCATTGAAAGGGCCTTGGGCATCTGCAACCATGAATTCGTGCGGTATGAAGCGTCCTCGCCTTCGGGCTTTCCCGACCACATCGTTTGGACGGGACAGAAAGAAGGCAACGTCACCGACTTCAACGCGACGATCGCCGACGTCGACGGCGACGGAATTCTCGAGCTCGTGACGACTGACAACAACTTCACCTGCCTTCCTACGTCGTTGAAAGTTTTCGAATCCGCGCCGAACGACCAGATGAATTTGATTTTCGATTACGTAGGTGCGGGCCTTCCTGATCTGGGTAATCCCGTAGTCGCCGATTTCGATCTCGACGGACGCAACGAGATCGTCGTCGCCGAGGGACAAGGGGGGAACATCCTCGTCTTCGAAGGCGTGGGCAACGACTCGATTGTTTTTTCGGGCATGCTTTCGCATTCGCTTGTTAACGCCTATCAACTTGCCCTTGTTGACGTGCAGACTCCCGACGGGCGACCGATAGTGGTGCTCGCCGGGCAAGCCGGCAATCTCGACTATCGCGCGCGCTCCTACGAGATGCTTTCCGACAACGTCCTAACGCAAACGAGCGAAACGCTCGTTCCGAACAATTGCGGCGCCTCGATTCCACAGATTGCCGCCGCAGATCTCTTCGGCACGCGGAGACAGGAGATCATCCTCGACCGGCTCTGCGACCCAGTGCCGATCTACACCGTTGGCTCGGGCGGTGCGCTGACACTTTACGAGAGCCCATCGGTCGTCGAGAGCCTCGAAGTCATCGGCACGCGCAAGACGCCGGTTCACTCGGGTGCCATCGCCCTAGGGACCTTCCCCACTTCGTCGAATCCCAAAGGAAAAACTCCCGTTCTCGAGCTCCAGTAAACACAAGGAACTCGCCTTGTGCAGGCCTCTTGATTTTCGACGGGAGAAAGGGGCGGGGGTAGCAATCATTCGCGGTCGTCCAATACTTGGTACCTGGCGTTTAACCTTGTATGAAACAAAAGCGCTAATCACAATGTTAGCTTGTGAACCCGCAAGTCTCCGAGGAGGGCGCCGGCCAGCCGCGTCAGTTCGCCACGACCCGCTGGAGCCTGATCCTTTCCGCTGCTAACTCTCAGAGCGAAGAGCAAAAGGCGCGCGACGCGCTTGAGGAGCTTTGTCGGATCTATTGGCGGCCCGTTTTCGTGTTTGTCTGCCGGCGCGGCTATTCAACGGAGGACGCGCAGGACCGCACGCAGGATTTTTTCCTGAAGATATTGGAACCTACCTGGCTGCAGCACGCCGACGTAAATCGCGGTCGGTTTCGCACGCTCTTGCTCACGTCGCTTCAGAATTTTCTCATCAAGGCCGCTGAGAAAACTCGCACGCGCAAACGCGGTGGCGGCGTGCAATTTGTTTCGTGGGACGATTGGATGGCGGAGGCGCCATCGCAATTATCCATCTCGGCTCATGCGCTCGACTCATTGCCGGCGGAGCGGCTCTTCGATTTTCGCTGGGCCACGACCGTGGTGGAACAGGCGCTTCGACGTCTTCGTGAGGAATGCGAAGGCAAGGACAGGCTCAGACTTTTCTACGCGTTAAGCCCCCACCTTACAGAGGAACGCGATGAGGTGTCCTACGCCAAGCTCTCCGCGGCCTTGGGAGTGGCCGAGACTGCTGTGAAAAAACAGCTGCACATCATGCGGCAGCGTTACCGCTCTCTGCTGCGCGATGAAGTCGCGCACACCGTTGAAAATCCCGCAGACGTTCAGGACGAAATCCGGTACCTGTGCGCGGCCCTCGCCGCGGCTGATTAAAGGATGCGCATTTCCCCCTCACGTGCGGATTCGGAAAAGGTCGCGTGCCCGCGCTGTGGATCGATTTCGCAACTCCACACTGGCGTTTGTGTGAGTTGCCTCTTGGGCGAAGGTTTGGAACCTGGCGACGAGGTCTCGAGAGCAGTTTTTGAAAGCGCAATCGCCGAAGTAAACGTGCCGGATAAGCAATGGCGCCTGGGCGATTACGAAATCCTCGACGAGATCGGGCGCGGCGGCATGGGCGTAATTTATCTCGCGCGCCAGCGGCATCCCCAGA
>QHOX01000120.1 GCA_003219465.1 Verrucomicrobiota bacterium
AGCAGCACCTCGCTGATAATTTCAGCGAGCGCGACATCCGCCACTGCCTGCACGACAAAGATCTCGCCTGCTGGTGCGCGCTTGACGAGCCGTGTCACGCCGACGTGCTGCTGCGGATCGCGAACTCACGGCCGAAGTAGCGCGCGCGGATTTTCGTAAACGCACAGAATGCGCGACGTTGCTCGCCCGTGAGCGATATTCCGATTACCGAGAAACTCCTCCTCAATGCAGGGGGATGGCAGGCGATGAAGCCTGCCCGCGAGTTGCTAAAAAGCGGCCGCGTCTCCGAGACTAAATACGAGCCGCCATTGCTGAGCGGTTACGTGCGCGAAGGCGCGAAGAATTATCGCTCGGGCCTGCGAATCAAAAGCGCGATCGACGTCGAGAATCTCTGCAGTTGTTGGGAGTCTCGGTCGGCGGGGAAAATTTGTGCCCACTCGGTCGCGGTGGGCCTGGGCTATCTGAATCCGCCGGCCGCTACAGTCGCCGCGTCTAACGAGCCGACGATGCCCGAAGCTCCTGGGTCCACGGTTCGTCGCAGCTGATTCGGCTGACGCCGCCCTAACAACACTGCACATGATCCTGCCGCCCAACTTCGCTCAACCGTCGTTCCCGTTCACCGAAGTATTTGAGAAACTCTCGCCAGGATCGTCCGCGGGCTACCTGAAGCGGGTGCGCGAGACTGTCATCCCCAGCATTCAGAAGTTGCTCCATGCATTTCGGGCAATCGGATCGCCGGTTGTATTTACCGCCGTCGGAAGCGAGGCAGGTGATGGTCGGGAATTGCCCGCGTGGCTCAGATCATTTGATGAACTTGGATTGGCGACATTGGGAAAGCGCATCTGGCGGGCCGTTGGCGATCCAAGCTGGAAAATTGACGAGGCGCTGAAGCCAATGCCGGGAGAGCTTGTGCTCAACAAGGTTTCGGCCGGGACATTCTCGACGACAGGTCTCGAACAACGGCTCCGTCATCAGGAAATAGACTGTGTGATAGTAACGGGAGTATCGAGTGACGTCTGCGTCGCAACGACGGCTCGAGAAGCAGCCGATCGCGGGTTCAAAACCATTATGGTGGGTGATGCGTGTACTACTCTCAGCGAAACTATGCATCAGGCGAGCCTTGAGACGTTCAACATTGCATTTGGCTGGGTGCGAACAACCGACGAAGTCATCGCTCTACTCGAAAACGCGCCGCGCACGCCGCCGATTTAGCGAAAGATCATCCGGGCGCGCAATATCGTAACGCCGCCATAAGGAAAGCACGGTTTGAAATTCGCTGGGAAGATCGGTTTAATCTTTCTGTTGATCGAAACGCCCGTGAGTTTTACGACGAAGCGCTGGTAACAATTCTGTTACCAAAACAGCCTTTCCCGAGCGCTGGATCGATCAAATACTGCAGTCACTGATTAGAAAGGAACATCATGAAAACGAATTTATCCATTCACGACCACAGTTACCTCTGGCGGATTGCGATGCTCGCTACGTCCGCATTCCTCGCGACGGCCGCCGCTGCTCAGACCTATACCGTTACCGACCTTGGAACTTTGGGCAGGAACAGCCTCGGCAGTTATAGTAATGGCCAGTGCATCAACGCCAGCGGACAGGTGGCGGGAGAATCGAGCGCCTCCTCCACCCACACGACCGATCCGGCATTTCTCTACAGCAACGGCCAGCTCATCAACATCGGCACCCTCGGCGGCGAATATGGCAACGGGCGGGGAATCAATACCGCGGGTGACATCGCCGGTTATTCGACTCTCGCGAACGGCTCCTATCGTGCCTTCCTTTACACCGGTGGGCAAATGATCAATCTGGGGACGCTCGGTGCTGATTACAGTGTCGCCTATGATTTGAATGACTCTGGGCAGGTCGTTGGCGATTCCGATACGGTCAGCGGCGAGGACCACGCTTTTCTTTACTCAAACGGGCAGATGACCGATCTCGGGACACTTGGCGGCGATTCCAGCACCGCTCACAGCATCAACAATCTGGGAGTGATTGTTGGTTATTCCTACAATGCCGCCGGCAACTTCCTAGGCTTTACCTACCAGAACGGCACTATGACTGCGCTCGGTACACTCGGCGGCAGTTGGAGTATTGCCTATGCGATCAATGACCAGAACCAAATCGCCGGCCAGGCATACACGCGCGGCAACCGTGCGGCCCACGCGTTCCGGCTGAGCAACGGAGAAATGGTTGACCTCGGCACGCTTGGTGGATCCAGTTCTTGGGGGCTGGCCATAAATAATAGCGGCACTGTGGTTGGTTTCGCCACCACTCGTAGCAACGTTTATCATGCCTTCATTTCAACTAATGGCGGCAGGATGCAGGACCTCAACAGGTTGATTCCCCAGGGAAGCGGATGGGTGTTGGGACAAGCCAATGGCATCAACGACGCCGGTCAGATTACCGGGTATGGCACGATTCATGGCCAGACCCACGCCTTCCTGCTTACCCCCCATTAACGCAAAGGCGAACGCAACCACAGATCTTGGCGAGCCGGAGGTTTGGCGGAGGCTGCTCAGCGGAAAACTCTACGTAGCCGTGACGTGAGTTCATTCCCGTTGGGCTCGGGCATCACGAGTCTCCAGGAACGCCGTAAGCAGTGGCACATTGACGTTCAGCCAAACGATCGCAAGGTGCTCGCATGTCTAACTCGAATATGTTTGTACAACCATATCTGTTTTTCGGCGGTCGATGCGAAGAGGCGTTGGAATTCTACCGCAGCGCTGTCGGCGCGGAGGTGGAGATGCTCAGCCGTTTCAAGGACGCGCCCCAGCCAGGCATGACGCAGCCTGGAATGGAGAACAAAGTGATGCACGCCAGCTTCCGTATCGGCGAGACGGTACTCATGGCTTCGGACGGCAGATGCGAAGGCGAGCCGCGCTTCGAAGGTTTCTCGCTTTCAATTGACGTTCCGGACGAGGAAAAAGCCGAGACGATCTTCAAAGCGCTTGCGGACGGCGGCAAGGTTACAATGCCGCTTGAAAAGACATTTTGGGCGCCCAAATTCGGAATGCTTGAAGACCGATTTGGCGTCGGCTGGATGGTGTCGGTTCAGCATAAACCTTAGACATCAGCGACTCTTCAGGATCGGAATAATGTCCGTTTGAATTGGCTGGCCGGTCACTTCGATGTCTTTTTCCGAAACGTAAACGTTAATTTCTGATCGAACGCCGAACTTTCCCTCGAAGTAAATTCCCGGCTCAATTGAAAAACAAACTCCGGGAATGATGCCCCGCGAATCGCGCGTCTCGAAATCGTCGATGTTGACGCCGTTGCCGTGTTTTTCTTCGCCGATCGAATGGCCGGTCCGATGCGTGAATTGTTCGCCAAACCCTGCGTGTGTGATTACGCCCCGCGACACGTCGTCCACTTCGGCGCCGCGAATCGGTTTACCAGCGCGTATATTCTTGCGCACAAAATCGACCGCCGAGTCACGCGCTTTGCGCACGATGTTGAAAATGCGTGAGTACTCTCCCGGCACGCTTTCGCCGACGTAACCAGTCCAGGTTTGGTCAGTCGCGACCGCATCAGGTTTGTCCAGTTTTGTCGCCGCATCGATCAACACGAAATCGCCGCGCCTGATCGGTGAGTTCTTGTCCTTTGTCGGCATGTAGTGCGGATTGGCGGTGTTCGCGTTCACCGCCACAATCATCGGCTCCTGCTCCATCCCTTCCTCTTTGTAGCGACGGAGCATGAACTGCGCGATATCCCACTCAGTGGTTATTTCGTTGGCGCGGATCCGGCGCGCAATCTCGGCGAACGCCTCCTGAATGATGCGATGCATTTTGTCGGAAGCTTCCACATGCATCTGGTGCTGATCCGGAGAAAACACGGCTTCGAATCGTTGCACTAATTCCGCGCTCGTGGTGGGTTCGACTCCAAACGAGCGGACGAGCTCGATTGTTCCGGCATCGACGCGTGAAATGTAGGGGATGTCGTTCATCGGCGAATACTGCATCGCAATGCGACTCTTCGATTCCTTCGCCGCTGGAGTCAGAATTTCCCGCAGCCGCGCATGCAATTCCTGCCAACCGCGAAAGACAAGTTTTCTTCCGGGAAGCGAGTCGAGTTTAAACTGCTCGATCGACTGCACAATTTTGACCGGCTCGCCCGAGGCCGGGACGTAATAGAACCAGCGGCGTGACGCCAACATTTTTTCGTCCAGCTTCAAAATCCGGTAGGCGAGGGGATCGCTATGCCGGAAATCGTAGAAAAGCCAGCCGTCTAGTTTTGCTGTGCGCAAAGCAACCTGAATTTCAGCCACCCGTTCTGTCGGACATTGTTCTGCGTGCATAAATGGAACAAAGGTGAAGCAAAGAATGGCAGTTGCGAATAAAGAAACCTGATTCTGTTTCATCGAGCACCGAAGTATCAGTTGGCTGGCTAACACGCAGAGCGTAACGCCTGTAGCGTCGGCTGTCTCAGCGGAAAATTCCGGGGGAGCGCGCGGCTCGCGTGTTGGTTTGAAAGCCTGGCCGTCGCTTCGCGTCCGTTGCAGCGGCGGCTCGCCGAAACAAACTTTCATTGTTAGAATCGACAAAATCATGCCTTACGAATTCTCCGCGATTCCGCTGGCCGATGTTTTGCGCGCCGCAAACGAGCTCGTCTCGGCGGACTTCATCAAAGATTACGCGCTCGGCGGCGCGCTCGCCGCGATCTACTACACCGAACCTGTCACAACGTACGATGCTGACATCATGTTCATCGCCAGCGACAAAACATTGAACGCTGGAATTCCTGCGATCTACTCGCATCTTCAATCAAAGGGTTGGCGCGTCGAGCGCGAGCATCTGTTGCTCAAAGATTTCCCTGTCCAATTCCTCGCTGCTTCTGGATTGACCGAAGAAGCGGTGCGCAACGCGAACTCAATCGAATATGAAAGCATACCGGCCAAAGTTTTGACGCCTGAATACATCATCGCCATCGCTGCCAGTGTTGGCCGGCACAAAGATTTCGCGCGCATTGAGCAAATGCTTGATCAGGTGAAGATCGACAAAGCATTGCTGGACGACATTCTGCATCGCTATAATTTGAAGCTGCCCAAGAAATGAAATCCGAATTCCGCCACGAGCTGGCCGAGCGACCATTTGAAGAAAAGATTCGCAAAGTCGGCGAACTGATCTTGCTTTCTCGGAAGGTCAAGGCGGTCGGCTCAAGCAATTCGGATGAAAATAACGGATTCAACGGTGCCGAGCTGAGTGAGTCGGTTCTCGGGCGCGATTGGAGCTCACCAGAAGAGGATACCGCATGGTCAAACCTGTAGCCGGTGAAATCGTTGTCATTCCGTTTCCGCGAACCGATAGCGGACAGCACCGGCCCGCTCTGGTGATCGCCGATCTTCCTGGCGCGGATTTAATTCTGTGCCAGATCACGAGCCGCGCGCACTGGGACGCTTTCGCCGTTCCAATGGATAGTAGCGACTGTGAGCGCGGCCAAATCGATCAGCCCTGCTTCATTCGTCCGCAACGACTTTTCACAGTCGAACAGCATGTCATTCTTCGCTCAGTTGGAAAAGTGACCGCTGAGAAATTCGACGAGGTATTTAAAAAAGCGCGCGCTCTTTTCGTCGATTAGGTGGAACGCGACTGCAGCCTGCTCGCCGCGGCGAGGGCGCGTTGGCAAGGATGCGCTTGCGCCAAGCTCTTTTGATGCCCGCGCCTTCGGCGATTCCTTAAGCCGTCGAGCTGGGAGCCGTAACGGATGCGAAGCCAACGGCCGGGCTTTCAACTCGATCCACCTTTGCAGCGTTCTTCAGCAACAACAGCTTGCGCCAGCGACGCGGCGATCCCGCGCTTTACATGTCGTTTGTGGCGGCCGTAGTTCGACACGCAAGGCGTCAATCTCTTCTGTCACTGAGTCGATATGATAGTTCGAGGGAAAGAAATTCTCGTCGCCGTACTCGAATCGAACTTCCGCTGCAGGGTCGACATTGATCATCGAACTGACTTTTTCGTAGATGCTCAAAAACTTTCCCGCAGTCATGAATGTTTCGCTGGTCTCATTGTCCGGCACCCAGAGTTGCATGATGGTTTCGTTCCATCGGTTCTTCTTTCCATCACAGTCAACGGTATCGAATTTCGCAGCTTTGATCTCGGTCAGGTGATAGCGGGTGTGAATCGTGTCGCCCTCGGCATTCACAAACAGCAGCGGTTTTTCAGGCGCGCGCCGTAGCTCAGCAATGAAATCCTGTGTCGTCACGAGTGGAATTTAGTTTTGCTCAGATCGTCGGCAACCTCATCGACAAGCTGACTGCGCAAAGCCGGAACGCGACCGCAGCTTGCTCGCGGTGGCGACGGCGTGTCAAAAGTCGACACTTTCTGTAGAGGCAGCCGTGTCGGCTGCAATTCTTCAATACACACACGCGACACGCGTGCCGGTACAGGAAGACGTGCGCAGGCGGCACGCCTGCCACTACAGCATTGTCTTTCGCCACAGCGAATCTTCGATCGGAGCCGTAACGGATGCGAAGCAACGGCCGGGCTTTCCACTCGATCCACCCTGGAACAACGCGGATAACATCGCAGGCGCCGCTTGACATTCCCCGGCGCGTCACGCAACAAAGGAGCGCCGGATGAACACGGATTCGATCGGGAGCGGCCGGGTAGATGACAGTAAAGGTCACCCGCAGGGCGAGATTCGCGGGGCGACGAAGCGCGTCAACTTTCTCACACGCCGCTTCGCCCACGCTCCGGAGGGAACGGCTGCGCTGTTCTTCATTCAGATCTTCGCGACGCTCGGGTTCGCCGTTCTCTACTCGACGCTCGTCCTCTACGCGACGAAGCATCTGCATCTCGGCGTGAAAGCGGCCACCACATTGATGGGTGTGTTCGGCGCCTTCAACTATGGCCTGCACCTCTTTGGCGGTTACCTGGGCGGCCGCTTCCTTTCGAACCGCAACTTGTTTGTCGGCGGCATGGCCCTGCAGGTATTCGGCTGCGCGTGCATCGCGACCGGCACGCTCGCGTTGTTCTACGTCGGCCTCGCTCTCTTCCTCACCGGCAGCGGTCTCAACGTCACCTGCATCAACATGATGCTCACACAGCGCTTCACCCCGGAGGACCCGCGCCGCGAAGGAGCCTTCCTCTGGAACTACGCCGGTATGAATGTCGGCTTCTTCGTCGGGTTCAGCGTCGCCGGCCATTTCCAAGCCACCGAGAGCTACTCGAGCCTCTTTATCTTTGCCACGCTCGGCAACTTCGTCGCCATCATCCTCGCCGCGCTCACTTGGAGAACGCTCGCCGATCGCAGCACTATACTGCTCGAGGCAACGCGGAAACAGTTCCGGCTGCGCCAGCTCGCCGGCATCGCCATTCTCATCGGCCTCGTCCCCGTCGTGTGGTTCATGCTCCAGCGGCCCGGCGGCACGGAGACAATCATCAAGGCGATCTGCGCCGCGGTCGCGCTCACTCTCATCTATCTCACGGTCCGCCACTCGGATCGCCGCGAGCAGCGGAACATGACGGCCTACCTGATTCTGACAATCGGCTCGCTGATGTTCTGGTCCCTCTACCAGATGGCACCGAGCGGCCTGATGCTGTTCGCGATCAACAACGTCGACCTGATGATCGGTCCCGTGAAAATTCAGCCGCAGTGGATTCAGAACATCAACACAGTCTGCATCGTGCTCGGCGGACCAGTGCTGGCGGCGCTCTTCACCCGGATTCGCGCGCGTGGGTGGAGAATCGATATCCCGCAGCAGTTCGCGGCGTCGCTGCTGTTGATGGCACTTGCCTTTCTCATTCTCCCGCTCGGCATCAAGCTGGCCGGCGCCGATGGCAAGAGCGCATTCGCGTGGCTTTTCCTGAGCTACGTGCTGCAGAGCATCGGTGAGCTGCTCATCATGCCCATCGGATACGCGATGATCGGCAAGCTCGCGCCGAAGCAGTACCAAGGCGTGATGATGGGCAGCTGGATGCTAGTGACCGGCCTCGCGTCACTCTTTGCAGGCGACTTCTCGGGAATGATCCCCGAGCCGACCGGGACCACAGCGATTGCCACCAACCCCGGGTACGCGAAGCTCTTCGCCGAGCTCGGCCTCGGCAGCCTCGCGGTCGGTATCGCGCTCGTCGTGCTGATTCCGTTCCTGCGCAAGCTGATCACCGACAAAGCCGAAGTGACTCCAGCGGAAATGGAGACGACGACCGTTGTTCCCGTCGCCTAACGGATCCTGAAGCAATCGAATCGGGAATGCAGGAAAACACGAGTGAATGGAGCCGAGCAGGGATGAGGCGACATAGATGGGCAAGCCCGAGAGGGCGAGAGCGTGGGCAACGCTTGAGTCAATTCGTCGAGAAGGGCGGAGATCTACCTGAATAGGTAGAGGCGATTGACCGCAATCGCCTGCTTTAAGTTGTAGCGGCCTCATGTCGGCCGCGAATTCTGGGGAGCTTACGCGTCTCGCGTGCTGGCGATTGGGCTCTCGCCATCGCGAACTTTCTCCCTGATTTTTCACCACAGAGACCACGGAGATCACGAAGTCCCGTTCTGCTGTAGCGTCCACTGTGCCAGCGGAAAGGTTTGTTTCGACAAGCTGCCGAAACGAACAGGCTGGCAGCCTGTGCTCCCGAGAATCCTTTTGCACGTGAAACTCCGCTACGTGGTGTTCCATCGCCTTCGGAGAAGCCGATCCACCTTATTTGTAAATCGTTTTCGGTTCAGGACCGGCGAGGATTCTTTGAAAGCGCGGATCGTTCCGTAACGGGTCCCATTCCCAGCGCGTCCGCAGATCTGAAAGCGTGATGCTTGCGTCGTCGTAATCGACTGCGAATGGCGTGGTGAGGAGTCGCTCGATTCGGTTTATTGCCTCATCCGTGTTGCCGATGTGGGCGCAAATCAAAGCGTAGAAAGCTTCGATGACGGCGCCCTCGATCACATCGTGTGTGATCGGTTTTAACTCCATCGCTCGTTTTCCTTCGCGTAGTGCGTCCTCCTTTCGTCCAAGAAACGCATAGAGCAGTCCGAGCTGCGCGCGTCGCGTGCCGTCTTGCGGACTATCTTTGACGAGTTTCTCAATCGCCGGCCGCGCCGCCTCGAACCCCGTCTGTGCCTTGGCAGTGTCGCCGCGCATCAGGAAAACACACGCCTGAAGATAACTCTTCGGCAGCGCGACTCCGGTCTGCGAGGTGATCGTCTCGAGCGGGCAATTCGCCAGGGCTTTCTCCGCGGCGTCTGCATCGCGGTCCATCAAGCTCACGTCCCACCGTGCGAAGGTGGCGAACCCATCGGGATCGAAATTAGGCGGCAAAGATTGCAGCGCGGTTTTAATCGATGCAGTGCTTCCTTTCCAGTAAAACTCGATATAGCCACGCTGTACCTTCACGTTGAACGAATCAGGGGCGAGTGCGAGCACTCGATCCATTCGCTCGGCCGCAGTGCGCCAATCGCGCAGACCGAAATACGTTTGTGACATGTCGTACAGCATGACGGAATTGCGCGGATCGATCTGTTCCGCGTGTTGGTATGCGGCGAGCGCTTGCGTTAAATCCCCGCGGCGTCTGGCAACTGCCGCGATATAGAGGCCAACGTCGCCGTCATTGGGGAGCGCCTCCGCCGCGAGCTTCAGTTCGCGAAGCGCGTCGTCGTAATTGCCTTCGATGTAATAATGATAAAGGCCCAGGGCAAGGTGCCCTTCGGCAAGGTTCGGCTGGAGGCGCAGCGATTCCACTGCTTCCGCATCTGCTTTTTGCTTCCAGTTCTCGGTTGGTTCGAACCAATGGTACAGGACACTGGCGGTTGCAGAAAGCCGCGCGTGGGCAAGAGCGAACTTCGGGTCGAGCTTAATCGCCTGATCGTCAAAATTTATCGCCGTCTGAAAATCCTGCAGCAGGTTATCAGGTCGCCTTTGATAGTCGCGGCCACGCAAATAGAGCACGTACGCGTCGGCGTTCGTTGTGGGTTTCGTTTCAACACTGGCTTTTTCCTGCGGTGACAGCGTAGCCTGCAACGAGTCAGCGATCATTTTCGCGACCTCGGCTTCCACCGCGAAGATGTCGGTCAATTGACGATCGTAACTTTGCGCCCAAAGATGCGCATCGTCGTCAGCGCGGATGAGCTGCACGTTGATGTGCACCCGATCGCCGGCCTTCTGCACGCTTCCCTCGAGCACATTGCTCACGCGCAACTGTTTTGCGATCTCAGGCAGATTTTCCGGCGCACTGCTATAGCGCGCAGTCGAAGTGCGCGAGATCACCCGAAGCCCGCTGATCCTCGAAAGCGTGGTGATGATTTCATCCTGAATTCCCTGCGCGAAAAACGCGTTCTCCTTATCCGAGCTGAGGTTTTCGAACGGCAGCACCGCAACTGATTTGTCCATGCTTGCGTCAGCTGGCGCGGTTTGTCTTGGCCATTCGGCAACGGCCGGCCTTCGCGTCCGCGCGAATTGAAAAGCGAGCAACGCAACGGCGACCACGACGGCAGCGATCACAGCCCAGCGTATCGGCGCACGATGCTTCTGAAGAATTTGGAACCGCTTTGGCACTTGCGGATTCCCGACTCCGTCACCGTAGAAATTCACCACGTCGATGCGGACGCCGTGTTTGACCTCGCATTCGCCAAGGTCGTGAAGAAACGACCGCCAGCGCGGATACTGTGCGAGATCATCGGCAACGCGTTTGGAGAGCAGAATGTGACCGTTATCGCCGCAATCCATCACGCGCTGGGCCATGTTTATTCCGGCGCCTGCGATATTGGCTTGCTCGTTCAAATCAGTGATCTCGTTTACAGGGCCGCTGTGAATCCCCATTCGCACGCGTAGTTCGGGATGGTTTTTCAGTCCCCTGGCGATCTCGAGCGCGCATAGGACCGGCGCTTCCGGCGTCGTCCGAAACACCAGCGCGCCTCCGTCACCCGTTGGCAATCGTAACAGTTTGCCCTCTGTGTCGGCCGAGCGGAACTGCTCCGTGCCGCGGACGATTCGTTTTAAAGTATCAAGCTGCTGGCTCTGCTGAGTGATGAGCAACTGCGAGTAGCCAACAATGTCAATGAAGAGAACATGTCCGATCTCAAACTTCACTTCTGATGCAATCTCGGGGGACATATCTGTTGTTAGCGTGACAACGGCGGGAATGTTAACGCAGGACGCTTCTCATGCACAAACAGGAATACGCATTGCCAAATTCAGCGCAGTGGTTGCGCTTTCGATGACGCTCTCGCACACTGTAGAGGCGGCTGTGTCAGCCGCGAAACTTTCGCAGACTTCGAGAGCAACATGAACATCGAAATGCTCCATATCGGTATGAAGGTGCGCCATCCGCAATACGGCGTCGGGGTAGTGAAATCGCTGACCGGACAAACCGCCGAGATCGCATTCGACGACGCGCAGCGGACAATTGCGCCGGCGTCCAGCGATCTCCAACCGGCGGAACCGACCGCTACTTTGAGCGAGTTACAAATGCCGCTTGCGAAACTGATCCGCGATACTGCGCACGCTGTGGTCGAAGCTCTTGGCCTGGAACAACAGGATGCGCTCGTAGAAGGTCTGGCGACTCGGTGGCAGCGCGGGACACTGATAATGCAGCCTGCGGAGAGTTCGCTTCAGTCGAAGGAAGTCCCGCTCGAGACATTCTTCCACAAAATCGTCATGATTCGGAATAACCTGCGAGTTCTCGAGCAGAAGGTGAACGCGAGCGACAAACTGAGCGAAGCGGACAAGTTCGACCTGCAACAGTACATCACCCGCTGTTACGGATCACTCACCACGTTCAACATCCTGTTCAAAAACAAGGACGACCAGTTCCGAACCAGCGCAGTGGACAAGCCGAACGGCTGAGGAACACAAGCTTGCTGGTCCGTGGGGAAGCAGGGCCGTCGCCTGAAACGTTCGCGTTACCGAAGCAAAGCCAAAGTCCACCAGCTCATCCGCCTGCAGCATCAAATGCTGACCTCGACTACTGGTGCAGCAATCATCGAGATCGGAAAGATAACAAAATCGGAGGACAAGAAGAAATGAGTCAAAAGTGAGGACTGGGCTTGCGCTGTTTTCTCGGACAGTTGGTTGAGGGTAATTTGGGTTTAGTTGTTGGGTTTAGTTGGGATTCAAAATTGGTTGGGCTTTGGTAGTCAAGACTGGAGTGGAATCTGGTGCGGTTGTAGAAGGTCTCGATGTAATTGAAGATGGCGGTACGAGCTTCGGAGAGAGTGGCGAAGCGGTGGTGGTAAACCAGTTCGTATTTGAGGCTGCTAAAAAAGCTTTCGATAAAAGCGTTATCGTAGCAGTTGCCTTTGCGAGCCATGGAAGCGGTTAGATCGTGCTGAGTGAGGAGCTGGCGATAAGCGGCACTGGCGAATTGGCTACCGCGATCGGAGTGGACGATGAGTGATTTAGCAGGCCGGCGTTGGCTCAGAGCCATGCGCAGCGCGGCAATGGCCAGTGGAGTATCGAGCAGTTGACTCATGGCCCAACCCACAACGCGGCGTGAGAACAAATCGAGCACCACGACCAGATACAACCAGCCTTGACCGGTGAGCACGCAGGTGGCATCGGTGGCCCAGACCTGATCGAGCCGCTGCACGGCGAGACTTCGAAGGCGATTAGGAGCAATGGGTCCGCCGTGGCGGCTATCAGTAGTAGCGGGTCGATACTTGGAGCGTTGCCGAGCAAAGAGTCGCTCCTTGCGCATGAGCCGCGCGATGCGGTTACGTCTTCCTGGGCAACCCAGGGCGTGAGCGATTCGAGGGCTGCCATAGGTTTGGCGACTGCGGGTAAACTGTTCTCGGATCTGCTCACGTAAACGAGTGTTCTCGACTTCGCGTGGTCCTGGTTTGCTGCGCCGCTTCTTCCAGTCGTAATACCCACTGCGCGAGATCAGAAGCGCCTCGCATAACCAGGCCACCTTGTATTGAGCGCTCATTTGCTCGATTCGGGCATACCTCTGGGCGGCACTTCGGAGAGGATGCCCAGCGATTTTTTTAAAACTTCCCGCTGCTCCAAAAGTTTAGCGTTCTCGGCGCGTAAGCGACGGATCTCCGCTTCCAATTCTTCAACACTTCGTCCAGTGCTGAGCTGAGCTTTGCTGTGGTTGGCTTGCCGCTTGGGCCGTGCCCAACGATAGAGCAACGGCGCTCGAATACCCAGTTCCGCTGCCACCTTAGCTGCGCTGCGGCCGCTCTTACGCCATAACTCCAGCGCCTCCTGTTTGTACTCTTCGGTGTATCTCGCCTTAGTGCGAGACGGCTTACTCAACTGCGTCTTCATGTGGGCTCTCCTTCGGGTTTTTGACCCCTAGCCCACTGTCCGTCAAATCAATGCAACCCTAGACTGACCCCAATCTGATCCCCTGAAATCGGTCTGAGCCTTATCCAATCCCCTTGACTGAAGCTTTGAAAAAAAACAAACTGCCTAACGTGCATTTTTTGACTACTGAGTTCGTTCTAGCGGAGGTCTCCCTGTGAGCATTATTATTCTCCATCTTTCGGATATTCACGCTGGGACTGGTGAATTAGTCGATGTGGACGTTAAGGATTACTTGCCCTTATCCGAGCGGGAACGAAACCTTGAGCGGCTCGGTGATTACATTGCAGCACTCCCCAAGAAACCAGATTATGTAGTCGTCAGCGGAGACATGACGCTTCGAGGAGATCCGGCGGGGCTTCTCTCCGTGCGTGAATGGCTCATCACTGGGATAGAAGGAGGACTTCTTCCGTCCGAGGACCGAATAATTGTAACACCTGGCAATCACGACCCGACTTGGGGGATCCCCGATGGAAATGATCGGGACCAGAAGCGCTACGCGAACTTCTTCGAAATGTTTGGCAGCACGTTTCCACACGCTTACATCCCGGGGTGGGATCCGAAACTCGACGAGACTCACCCCAGTCTTAGGTCCACAAAAAAGCAAATTGGCGGACTCGAGACCAAGGTACGTTTCGGGAAGATCGAAGTAACTTCAAATCACCCCTTTCTCTTGGATCTAAGAAATGATGTGTTGATCTTTGCGTTCAATTCCAGCCTTGCATGTGGCGTTTACACTAATCCGAAATACTTCGAACCTTTGAACACGTTTTTGATGGAACTGGAGAGGACAAACTCAACAAAGCGTGTGACGGATTTGATACTTGTTCTTAGAGATTCAACTCTTGTGGACGCAGGTTTAGTCGGAAAGGACCAGCTTAATTATTTCCGGAGGCTAATGGGCAGAATGCGCAAAGAATTGTCTGACCGCTGGGATAAACTGACAAAAATCGCGATCCTGCACCATCATATTTCCCATTTGTGGAATCAACAGTTGGAGCTGAAACAGTTCGAAGCATTGGTCGACGCAGCACAGCTGAAACGGTATCTAATTGAAAATAATTTCAATTTTGTCCTGCACGGCCACAAGCATACCAACAATGTAAGCTTGGATGGCTCGTTGATCCCAGTATCTGACAAAAAAAACCGCAACCCTTTGTGCGTCGTTTCTGGAGGGACAATTGGAGGGATGCCGCGCCTATCCGACTCTCAAACGTTCAAGCTGATCGAACTAGTAGGCGATACTGGACCTCGCTTTGAGGCCGTCATTACTGAGATCCCTCTGAGAGACACTGGGTCGCCTTCGGACATTATTGCTCAAGAGTCTCGTATTTACCGGGTGCCATTTGCAGCGAAACTACCGGAATGCGATAGCGATCCGGAGCTAAAGGAGCCCACAAAGCGCCGCCCAAAACGAAATAGAATCTAATCTTCGCTGTTTCGGCATAAAGAAAGACTCGCCCATTTCCCGATGGCGTGGCAATCAAATTAGAACGTGGCCAGGTCGCTTCCTTCTCCAGTAATCTTTCTCCCCGGCATCATGGGGAGTGTCTTGCGGGATCAATATCCAGTTGACCCAGAGGCAGTTTGGTCGCCGCTCAGACTTCTAATCAAATCATACGAGCGGATTACGCTTCATCCATCGGACGTCCGCTATGAGCTGATAGAACCGGCGAGAATAAGCGCCGACCAAGTGTTCGTTCTCATCTATGGCGAAATTATTGAAGAGATGCGCCACAATCTTACTCCCCAAGCCGACCGGCCTGTGCCCGTTTATCCATTTGCTTACGATTGGCGCCAGCCTTTGGAGTTAATTGAGGCTGAGCTAGCGACTTTTGTCGATGAGGTCATCGACCGCACCAAGCTCTTACGTCATTATCACAAGGCTGGTTATGGCAAACAAGAATTTCCGGCGAAGGTGAATTTGGTAGCGCATTCGATGGGTGGCCTAATCGTTGCCGGATATGTGCAGAAATGCGGTGAGACAAAGGTGGACAAAATCGCGACTATCGCATCGCCGTTTCGCGGGTCGCTGGAAGCAATTTCCAAGGTAACAACCGGTGTGGGCGCACTAGGCACATCGCCCAGCAGCTCGCGTGAGCGGGAAGCGGCGAGGGTCACTCCCGCGCTCTATTATTTGCTGCCCTCCTTCAGAGGTGCAGTCACGGCTGATGAAGGATTCTCGGACGACCTCTTCGTGCCGGAATCCTGGCAGCCGGGCGTAATCCAAACGCTTGCTTCATTTATTCGTATGTACGGATTGGAGTCGGGACCTTCTCAAGCCCGCGCCATCGAATTGTTAAGATCGATGCTCGACGCCGCGTGGAAACATCGTAGTCGGATTGAAAGACTAACGCTGACAAACTCGAAAATGTGGCTCTCGATTGTGGGCCTCGATGAAACCACCCGCGTGGCAATGCAAATTAAAAGCGATGGTGGTAAGCCGTGGTTCGAGCTTGGAAACGTTCGCAACGAGTGGAAGAAGGGGATTCCAGCAAACGATATCTACACCGGCGACAACACCGTGCCTTACCTCGGAGCCCGATCAAATTTTATCCCGACCGAAGAAATTGTCTGCGTCACGCCGGCCGACTTCGGATTCTGGGAATTTAAGGACAAATTGTTAGAGAAAGGAGGGTTCCACTCCACTTTGCCAAACATGAACCTTGTCCAAAGACTCGTGGTCAGTCATCTGAAGGGAGAAATTTACGGGGATGTCTGGGGACGACCGGCACCGGACCTTGATCTGGCACAGCACCCGTGGAATCCGCCAATTTCCGGTTTGCGAGCGGCATGAACACGCTGACAAAACCCTCTTAACCACAAATTTTGAAATCAGCTATGGCGCATTTTAAAACGCTTACCGTTCACTCGTGGGATGAGATCCTTAAAGTAGTGGGGCAGGCGCGTCGACTCTTAGGAGCCCGCGACGATGAGGAGTGTTTTTTTCGTGGACTGTCCGATATGCGTTTCGAGTTGTTGCCGACGCTGCACCGTAAGGCCAAAGAGCTCGGGTGGTCGGACGAACAAATGCTTGCCAAGGAAGATGCGTTCTTTTGGGAATTCCAAGCGCGCGCGCACGACCTCCACGGCTTGAGCTTCGACGATTGGGATTATCTCTTCGCGATGCGACATAATGGCGTGCCTACCCGATTACTTGATTGGACGGAATCGTTCGGCGTCGCGCTTTACTTTGCAGTCAAGTCAGAAAGGCCAGCCGCCACGGGCAGGCCGTGTATCTGGGTTTTGAATCCCTATGCTCTGAATGAAGAATCTGAATGGGGGCGCGACTTGGTCGCTCCTCGTTATTTAGGCTGGGATGAAGACGAAGGAACGTTCTATACGTATGGCGATCTGCTTGTTGAGCAATTGATCGATTGGGAATGGCCGGTGGCGGTTTATCCCATGCAGCGGATGGCCCGTATGCGTGCGCAACGAGGTTGGTTTACGATTCACGGGACAGATTCGCGGCCAATTGAGCAAATCGCGCCCGAATGTGTACTGCGTATTGCTTTCGACGGCCAATCCGAGGAAGAAAGTCGCGAGCTCCTCGATCTGCTTGGGTTCGATCGATTCACGATCTTTACGGACTTGGATTCACTAGCCGAATCGGTCACATCCAAAAACATCGAAGGCGCTAGAAAATTTTCGCTATCCGAAGAACGACCTCCTCGACGAAAGAAAAATAAGGCCTGATGCTCTGCTACATCTTATGACCGGCAATCGAAGAAGAATCAGTCAATACACTTTATGCCCAGTCTAATCAGAAAACTGTTCCATAAATCGGAAGCGCCGAAAGACGGCCTCACCCAGCCCCAGCGTGAGGCGATAGTCGACTTGCTAAACTATTGCATGTACGCCGACAACTTGATCTTCCTCGCGGAGGACAGGGTGATCACGGATACGGTCGCGAAGTTCAATTGGGACCCGAAAGTACCGTTCGGTCAGTTCGATGTGAGATCGATTGATAACGCACGGAACGCGACAGAAAATCAAGGGTACAGAGATCGATTCTTGGCTTCGATAAGGGATAGGCTTGGTACCGCTGCAGTGAAGGGACAAGCATTGGACCTGTGCCAGGAGCTCTTTGTCGCCGATGGCGTGCGCTCTGAGGAAGAAGACGCCGTGTTTCAAAATCTGAGGAAGCTGCTCGAATAGAAATGGTTATTCCGGCCGTTGAAGCTGGGCTTCAGCGTGGGACGCTGATTATGCCGAGTTCCGAAAGAAGTTTACCCGCCGTGGCGGGCTTCAGTCGACATGAGTTTACCCGCCGTGGCGGGCTCGAGGCATTCTTCCACAAAATCGTCATGGTTCGGAATAACGCGCCTCGTTTTCAGAATGATTGTGTACAATATGCCTAAGGTTAAAGTAAGCACGTTAAAGCAGTCGCCATACGGTTTTGCTCGGTGGGGAGAGAGGATTGATCCGACTCGACAAGGCGTTCAGAAGGCCATCGAAGAAGGAAGGTTCAGCAAGAAAATCATGGATCAGCACTACAAGAACGATGTTGCCGGCGAGATCCAGAAAAAGACACAAGACCCCGCCGAAAGAGATCGCCTGATGCATGAATACCATAACGAGCGAGTTGCAGAGTTGGTTCGCACGAAAGATATATGGCTCGATAAACCAGAGGCTTGGCCAATTAAGGTAAACCAATTCAATCAGGTAGTTGAAGGCAATCACCGATTTAGAGCTATTCGTTACCTTGGACTGGCTGAGGTGGAAGTTACCGTCGTCCAAGAGGACAACCCCCGCCCAGGGTATATGTTGCCCGAGATTTGGGAGTGATGATGAACTTCATTTTTGTGAGGGGTGAGCTAGAACGCGAGGTCGGTGTGCTGCTGATTCCGTTCCTGCGCAAACTGATCACCGACAAGGCCGAGACGCTTCCCATTGAAGCAGCTACCGTCGTTCCCGTCGCTTGAACGCCTCATTACCGAGGCAAAGCCAAAGTCGATTTACAAAACGAGTTCATTGGCGCCGCCTGCAGCGTCAAACACTGGCTGCGACTACTGGCGCAGCAATCATCGAGAACGGATAGATCACAAAACCCTGTCCGAAAAATGAATGTCAAAGGTTTAGATTTGACCCCAACTGCCAACGTCGCTTCTCGAGGTCATCCGCGAACCGGAACGCATCATTGCGGGAAACGCTGGAGAACTTCTCGCTGCTCGAACACAGCGAGATGGCAAATTGCTTGTTGTGGTGTACCGTGAACCGAGCGGTCGTGATTCCACGGGAAGGAATCGGCGATCACGACATCATGGAAACAGAAAGATAGCGAGGAATTCAGCCCCCCATAAAAAGGAGAGAGTTATGCCTACTTTTACTAACAATGTTACTGGCAACACAAATGCGATTGAAGGAGTAAGTGTGGATGGGGCAGGCTTCGGCGTCTATGGAGAAAGCGCCCAATTGGACGGTGTCCTCGGATTGAGCAAGGCGAACGGTCATTCGGGCGTGGCTGGAGTCAACGAGGATGGTAATGGCAACGGCGTCTATGGACGCAGCAAACATGCGGCAGGTGTTTACGGAGAAAGCGCCGAGGGCGAAGGAGTGCAGGGCATCAGCCACCATAATAAACATAGCGGAGTGGTCGGGATCAACGATTGGCGTCCTACTAGCTTTCCACTGGGGCCTGGGGGAAACGGTGGTTGGTTTGAGAGTTCTCAAGGGGAAGGTGTCCGCGGAATAGCTAACAATCCAAACCATGGAGGTGTTGTTGGTATTAATACTATGGGTGGCACGGGGGTTTATGGCACCAGTGACAACGGTGTGGGTATATTGGGAACCAGCATTAATTATGAGGGCATTCACGCTGAAACCAAGTCTACATCGACAGCAGCAATGGCTGCTTACCAAAAGAATCCAGACAGCGATACCGCAGCGCTCTACGTCAAACACGAAGGAAATCGCACCGCCGCAATCTTTGTAGGAAACATCACAGTGACAGGCGAAATTAACTTGGCCAACGCGGCGGACTGCGCGGAGAATTTCGATATATCTGCGGAATCCTGCGCAGAACCGGGCACAGTCATGGCCCTGGATGAACAGGGCACACTGCAAGAGAGTTTTCGCCCATACGACAAACGGGTGGCAGGTGTTATTTCTGGCGCAGGGAATTACAAACCCGGACTCGTCCTGGACAAGCAACAGTCCCCGTGTAACCGCAAGCCGATTGCGCTGCTCGGCAAAGTCTTTTGCAAGGTGGATGCACAGTTTGGTCCGATCGAAGTGGGCGACCTATTAACTACGTCGCCGACACAGGGACATGCGATGCGCGTTGCCGATCCGCTCCGAGCATTCGGGGCGGTGATTGGCAAGGCATTGCGTCCGCTCGCCGGCGGACAAGGGCTCATCCCAATTTTGATCGCATTGCAGTAGGTGTGAACGTGAATAGCGCGGCGCCTTTGCAAGGCAACAAGGAAAATGTGCGGTACGTTTCCACGTTCGCCACATCGGTCTGGTAGCGGTAAGGTATCGTGCTAGCTCAGGAGCAGAAGGATAACCAACACATGTCCAGTCACCATCCTTATTACCGTAAAGTACAGCCAGCGAAGCGCGCGGAGTCCGATTTCCGAGGCGATTGCATCTACTTCGAGAAGGCGCATCTCGCCGCATTTGACGAGCCCGATGCTGTTGCCACGGCAAATGCGCAATTCGACCACCGTGTAGCAGCTGCCGTCCATGCGTATGCGGGGCCCCCCGACGGCGCGTTCTGGGAGCTTCCACACGATCGGGACACGCTGCTGGAGAGGAAAACGTATTATGGGGTACTTGCGGCGGTTGGGGCATTTGCGACATATCCTACTACAAAGTGTCTAGCCATTCTGGCTTACCCCCATTACTTTGCCACATGGGAGGCATTCTCACTCCACAGCGAACCGCCGGAAGCGGTGGCGCGATCACTTGTATCTGAAGCCATCCTTGCATCGAGTCCCGGATGGTGCGGAACCTTTGGACCCAATGTTAATAGTGCAGTCGACGTAATTGCTCATTTTACTGAAGGTAATTATGACATGTCGCAAATGCACCTATTGCCAATGGCTTATTGCTATTACGACGACCTGTTGCCTGCCGCGCAAGAGCATCTGATTACGTCACTTCTGGCGGGTGGAACTGTCCACGGGCCGGGCAATGACGATACTCATACGTCAGGATTTTTTCTGGAAACTTGGAGTAGGGCTGGGATGATTAGTCCGCTTGGGATCAAGAAAAGCATCGGGGAAACCGAAAATCATATTTTGATGATCATGGCGACCCGCTACCTAACAAACCAGCTCCTATATCAAAGGGATCCGCAATTGCAGTTCGACAACCGTCGGAATAGTCTTGGCGAGGTAGCGGCGGAATATTTTGCGACTCACCCAGTACCGTTGGTTACCGTTTCTCCGGTTCCTCCTCATAAGGATCCCACCCCCGGCTCTTGTGCGTTTCTCTTACTCGATCTACTTCAAAGGATCTTACGGGACGATTTTTCTGAGTATAATGCTAAGAGCTACCAGAAGGAAACCCGTCGAGCATTGGTGAATCTCTGCAACTACGCATATGACCACGAGATACGTCTGGCAGCGAGAATGGTCCTCGACTACATATCCGCACACTTTGTAGTTTCCACGAATGACCTTCGACGGTTGGTGCCATTCCGCCGCCTAAATGAATATCCCAAAAACGCTCGGGACGACCAAGGGTTTATGACCACGGCGATTTTGGACAGGCAGGATGGTGCGGACCCCATGGGACCTACTTTTGCAATATTGGCGGGTAACGTGAGAGCCTATGAAATGCAACACCCGCCTCAGCAAGACCCCGATAAACAGTGGTCATGGGGCATCCGGGGAGACGGGGACGGGGGTGACCACCTCGTTGATGCTCTCAGCGACTATCGGATTCCTCCCTCGATCCACGATCTGTTCGTCAACGACTTGCATCGCCGCTTTCACCAAAGGCTCCATCGCACAGTTCGCGACGACGAGGCTGAAGTCGGGGGCCACCGCAATTGCGACAATATGGAAATCTTCGCAAGCTCGCCAAGTTACCTCATCACCGCAGGGGGCCAGCCTGCCCCGTACGCGATTGATCCGTATATTCTAGGCATTCCGGCTCCAGGCTCTGAGAAACAGGTTGGGGTGGCGGTGACGACAACGTTTATGCCTACGACATACCGACACCGCGCAATCTACGCCCAAGATTTGATACAATTCTCCTTCTTTGCAGAATACGGCGACGTTCGGAACTATGGCGTGGCACCTGATTTCGCGTGTGGACCTCAGATCAAATTGCCGGCGTGGGTGAATCATTTGCAGGGAACCCCGTATTATGTTTCCGACGGAAACTTTATATTCATCAATCAAGGTACACCGATCGATTCTCAAGAGGCTAAGCTCCTTCAAAGGCCGGGCTTCACGACAAACGAGGGTCGCCCGGGATTCTATCTCGCAATCTACCAGGAAAACGGGTTGGGTTTGATGGAAGCTTTCGACACGTGGCTTCACCCGGGAGTAAACTTCAACGAATTCCAGGCACTTGTTAGGTATCGAAACAGGGCGCTGAGTCTGCAGAACAATGTTGAGGCCCATTATATGACGTGGAACGGCAATGAGTTCGACTTTGTTATCTGGTTTGGTCTAAATCTCAATGGCGTACTCGCTGGCGCAGAGGTAATGAACCTAAAGTACAGCGACTTGGACCGAAATGATCCGCATGATGCCTTTGGCAATGCAGGCAATGTTACGAACAAATTTCTAAATGGCACCGTCATGAATAGTCCCAGCGATGCGGTCGTAGAGATCACGAATCATTATCTTCCGACCAAGTCCGCGCCGTATACCACGCTAACACTTGACATGCACGACCTGCTCCACCCGAGACGTATCTCCGAAACGGGCGAGATTGAACAGGCTGGGTTCGATAATGAAGTGTGGCTGGATTTCGATTGGAAGGGTCCAAATATGGGCGATGCCTGTCAGCCGTTCAGTACGATCGCCGGAGCAACTGCCGCTGTGGCTGACGGCGGCGTAATCAAGATCATACCGGGACAGACGCGCGAGAGGACGACCATTGGCGCCGGCGGGAAACGAATGAAACTGGTGGCGCCGATCGGCGATGTTACTATTGGGGTTCGCTAGCCGCTCATCAAGAATCGGCCCATGATCCAGCGGAGAAAGTAGCGGGGTCAGATCTAAACATAACATTTCCGAAGGCGAAAAGTGGAAGGCTCGAACCGGAAAGCCGAAGAGGAGTTACGCTCCGTTAGTGCGTGGATCAAAGGTTGAGGGTTGCTGGTTGAGAGTTAAGAGGGAGTCGGGAAACCATAATTCAGAGATCAGCGGTTAGAGGTCGGAATTTCAGAATTCAGAAGCGAATCCGT
>QHOX01000072.1 GCA_003219465.1 Verrucomicrobiota bacterium
ATCCTATGCCATCGGCCCAAGAGCCGGACACATTGTTTAGCGATGCCCGCTGCGCGATTCTGCCTTCCTTTCCCACCACATGCACGATCCGTTCCAATTCGCGAGTCATGCGCTCGTTGGTTTCGATCGCCGCATTAAATGTGTCAGCGATCTTACCGGGCAGGCCGGTCCAATTTTCCGGGAGTCGCGCGGAAAAATCACCGCGTTTGAATGCCATTAGTGCTGTGAGCAATTGCCCGGTCTGCAATTCATTTCCGTTGGTGTGCGAACGATTCCGTGATCGCGCCTTTTTGGTAACAGGAGTTTTCTTCATAGGATGGGGACGCTTAAACAAAAGGGCTCCTTTTCGCCGTAGCGAATGCGACGCGCAACATGAGAGGGTTTATTTTCAGCGCCGTAGAGTAATCGGCTAATCCATCGCACCGGGTCGCATTTTCTTCAACAAACCCGTGCCGTCGCATTTGGTCGCGCAAAAAAGGTGCCATTTGGCAGCAGTTTTCTAAACCAGAGGCGACGAAACTGGCAGCTCCATGAGCCGCCGGATCAAACCATTTCTGTGTAAGGCCCTTTGCCGACCTTGCGTTGAATGCTGCAAAAAGAGCAACAGCACGAGCATGGATCGGCCATGGCAGAAGGAAAAAATCATAGAAACAGCTCTGGCATCGGTCGCACGCAATTTTCCCTGGCGGGCCCAAAGCGATTCATAAACCGTGTTTGAGATTTTCAAAATTGCCCTATTTTGTTAGCAGAACGGGCTGTGGCTCAGCTTGGTAGAGCGCCTGGTTCGGGACAATAGTCGGATCGTTTTCTCAAATTATCCCGACTTGCTCTGACGTGCTCAACGCTAGGCAAATCGAGAAAAACGCATCATCTCACTTGTGCTCAAATCACGCCCAAAAAAATTCCATGGGTGGATAAAACAGTGGATAAAGGATTGCCGGTAGAGCGCCTAAGCTCGGCTTGATTGGCGCTGCGAGAATGGCTTGTCGGGCTTTTCAGAGTTGCGCTAGAATCGCCGATGATTGGAGGACGCACGGGCGATGAAGGATAGGATTTTTCTCAGTCACAAGGGAGCAAACAAACCCGTTATACGGTGTTATTATCGCGCTCTCGGGGCAGCAGGTTTCCGTCCCTGGCTGGATGAGAAGGACATGCCTGCTGGGACGAACCCTGACCGTGGTATCCGTGAAGGGTTCAAGGATGCTTGTGCCGTCATTTTCTTCCTGACACCAGATTTCAAAGATGAAACGTTCCTGAAGGACGAAATCAACTACGCCAAGGAAGAAGAACGTGCCAAGGGTGATCGATTCGCGATTATCACCCTGATCCTCCCCCAGGCAGGCAATGCTGGTAAGCCTACTGTCCCCGACCTTCTGCGTCAGTACGTTTGGATCGAGGAGGACAATCATCTTACATCCTTGGCCAAAATCTTTGAGGCCCTACCGATTCGGTTAGGCAGGTCGAAGTGGAGGACGGAGCCTGACGACGATGAACTTGATGCAGCGCTGCGGAGCGTCAAGGGCAAGATAGAGAGTCCCGCAGACGGCGACACCGTGGCGCCTAGGGAATGTCGGGTGTCGGGGGTTGTAGAGGCATATAACCAGCAAGCGCTGTACCTGTTCACCGGCGGGGCAGAGCGTTTTTGGCCTTCAGCCAGGATAAAGGCAAACCTCGAAGGTCGGTGGACGGGACAAGTAAACCTCGGGGACAGGTTCCCTACTGCCACGATCCGTCTCGCTGCGGTCGATCCGAATATGGCCGCATACATTGAGGTGTATCGATCGCAGGCCGGTCACATGAAGCACGGCGGGATGCTGATCCCCCGATTCCCGGTGCTGTTGGACACCATCAAAGTTAAGGTAAAGCTATCGAAGAAGTAAGATCAATGACCTGTTTGGGTGGTGGGTGACTTCGGCTAACAATGATAACCTCCAACTATTCGGGATTGTATGCACCTTTACGAAGTCCGGCCCCGCAAGATCATCGTGGCGTCGATTTTAATCTCCGATGCGCTGCCATTCGGTCGGCTGTGGTATGGCGAACCAAACGCGGTCGAGAACGCAATCGGCTACGCAAAGTTTCGCAGCCGGTCACACGACGCTGTGATTCGCGTTTACGATGAAGCTGGCAATGTGACCAAAACGCACGAGCACAGGAGCGATTTCAAAGAGCCGTGAGTTCGCGCAGCCCAAAGTCCAACCGCGCTTCTTGCGCTAGCGCGTCGGTGACGGCGCAGGACGATTCATATACGCGGGTGACCCGCTAGCAGGTTCTTCCGTAACTGTCGTTCCCTCCTGCTGACAAGAAGCGATAAATGCCATCGCAACGAACATACCTAGTAAAGACAAGATGTATTTCTTCATAGGTTCGGAGTTTTCGGATAGAGCGCCGCAGAATGTCAAGCGCCTACAAGCACAACAGCGATTTCAGAGAGTGGTGTTACGACAATAAACTCACCGCAAAGTGGTGAATCGCCCGTTCCGCTTCCACAAATGCTGTCAGGATTTCGTCCGCTCGGACGATGAACCGCTTTCCTTGGCGATGGGCGTCAACAATCCAGATCGCTCGCCCTTCGCGATCTATGGTTTTGGAGTTTCCGTTGGTTCTGGAGTCTCCGTTGCTTTCGGAGTCTCCGTTGGTTCTGGAGTTTCCGTTGGTCCTGGAGTTTTCGTTGCTTCTGGAGTTTCCGTTGGTTCTGGAGTTTCCGTTGCTTTCGGAGTCTCCGTTGCTTCTGGAGTTTCCGTTGGTTCTGGAGTTTTCGTTGCTTCTGGAGTTTCCGTTGGTTCTGGAGTTTCCGTTGCTTTCGGAGTCTCCGTTGGTTCTGGAGTTTCCGTTGGCGTGTGAATAGCAGTCGGAGTAGGCGTTGGAGTGTGAATAGCAGTCGGAGTAGGCGTTGGAGTGTGAGTAGCTATCGGGCTGGCCGTAGGCGAAGGCGTCGGACTGGCCCCTTGTATCGTCCCGTTAAGCCGGAATACTTGGTCTGGCCCACCTGCGAACGGAATGCAGGTTGTTTTACGAGTCCATGTCGGGCAGACACCAAAACCGCCGCCGGGGTTTCGCCAAGCTGCGCCTTGATTCGATTGCACTGTGCGATCCCTCCAGCCCCACGCTCCGTTTGGATTAAACGTCATATTCGCCTGGATCTCGACCCAGTAGGTCCCGGCAGTGAGCACCGCCATGCTAGGCAAGTTGACCGTAAAAGTGCTGCCTACGACCGAGAACGGCTGATTCATCGCGCTGTAAATTTGCGTGCCAGGCAGACCTGCGTTGTTGGCGTAGAAGAACACATTGAAACTGTTGGCAGGTCCGGAAAAAGGGAAGTACACCCCGTCGGCGGCTATGGACTGCACATTCCAAGTCTGACCTGCGGGAACAACGAAATCGTCCGCGAGATCGGCACTAAACGCGGGGAAATCGGTGAACGTCGCGGACAAGGTAGCAATGACTGAAGCGTTGTTGTACTGATCATAGAGGACCACCTGCGGTGCTTTGGGATATGGCGGAATCTCGAGCGGCGGAAGGCCGCGGCCGCCGCTGGAGACAGCAGGCTGTGTCTGATCCGCTGCGGTGGAAGGCGGCGCGACTGCGGGGTTGAAAACCGCATTCGGGTCGGTTGCCGGGGCGACGCTTCGGTTCGTGGCGTGTCGCTGCGCCAGTGCGAATGGGATCGCGCAGACGGCAAGCAGCAGCAGGAGGTAAAACGCGCCTCGGATAAGATGCGCTTTGAGACTGGGGTTAATTTGCTTTTTCATTTTGGTCCGGTCCTTTCAGTTCGAATCCTGATTTCCTGAGCTGCAAAAGTGTATTCTGCAAGCGGCGGCACCGTTTACTACATAGGAACGGCAAAAAACGTCAAGACTTTTCTTAAGGATTTTTTCTTAAGGATTTGGCACTTGTTGAGACCCAGCTCCAACTCCAGCCCGGCTTTGCTGAGATTGTCAGCGATGATTTCCCATGACTTCACGTCATTATTTAATAAGACCTGTGAGCGCAGCGAGGACGAGGGGAACCAGAATCCATCCCAGCAATATGTGCACACGCACATAGTTTCTTAGAAACGTGCAGTGGTTCTTTGGTTTCCACAATTCGGACGTTTGCAAATTCACAAACGGGAGAAACAAACCCAGACTATACCAAAACCGGTTGTAAACGCGCGGCGCTTCTCCTTGTTCTGGCTTTTTCTGTAATTCCATTTTCTCATCGGCGAAAAGAAAGCAACCGATTAGAACTAGACCAGCACAAGGAATCATCGCTTGCCACGGATGGCGACCGTACCCAACCAGCAGATTTAACAGCAGCCTGCCGAGCCATGCGGGCCGCGACCACGGAATCTGTTTCCACGCGCGATGTTTGCCGTCAATAAAAGCGCGATCTGCATCGGCGGGATAACCCTGGCGTAAAAAAAACTCTTCCAGATTGCTATACACATCGGCTGTGTAAGACGACTGGTTAGCCAACTTCACAAGCGCTTTGTGCGACGCGGGTTCGTTTTTTCGAACCGCACGAATGTATTTGTAGCTCATCCCCTGCATGTGGAAGTGGGCAGCGACCTTCCGCCGGAAACGACTCAGATCAAGCCAGGCAAAGTCCGAGTAGCGAAAGTCCACCGGCCCTTTGAACACAGCGTTGCTGAAAAAGGCGCGTCCTCCGACTTTCATGCCATGGAAGTCGGCTTTCTTTTCCTCGTTCCGAAATTTTGCCCCATCCGCTTCGAAATTGCTGGCCATGTCTGCCAAAGCGAACTTCACGGGCCCTTTGAACACAGCGTTATTAAAAAACGTGTGCCCTCGGACTTTCATGCTGTTGAAGTTGGCGACCTGTTCTTTGTTCTGAAACTGCGCCCCATCTGCAATGAATTGGCCGTCGATCTCTGCCAAGGAGAAGTTGGTCGGCCCTGCGAACACAGCGTTACTAAAAAGGGCGTTGCCTCGGACTTTCGTGTTGTTGAAACTGGCAATCTCTTCTTTGTTCAGAAACTTCGCCTCATTCGCAACGAAAGCGTCGGCGATGCTTGCCGAATTGAAGATTACCGGCCCTGCGAACACCGCATCGTTGAAAAAGGCTGCCCCTCCGACTTTCATAATGCCGAAGGTAGCTTCGTTAAACTGCGCCCCATCCGCCGAGAACTGGCTGGCGACATCTGCTCCCTCGAAGTTCACTCCGCATTCAAACACAGCCTTCGTGAAAGTGGCGTCGCCTTTGACTTTCACACTATTGAAATTGGCATCTTCGTTAAACGTGCTGCTCTCGAATGAAACGCTCCCCGCAAAAATCGCACTCACGAAAGTCACGCTGGCATTGAATTGGCAATGCTCCAGCCGCACCTCTGAAGGAATTTGCGCATTTCTGAGGTCGATTGGCTCGTCAATAATCGCCCCGTTGATTCGCACACCATGTCGATGCGGCTTGACGTCGGACAGTGCGCCCGTCAGCAAAGCCTCCAGAAAATGAGCGCTGAGCTTTCGTTTGTCCTTCTGTTTGTCAGGAAATTGCTCACTCAGATCGGCCGTTTTCCCCGCTGCCACCTGTGCGACGACCCATTGTTCTGCGCGCTTCAAATCAGACTCCGCATTCTTTTCCGTTTCGGCATGTTGGCGCTCCGCAGCCTTTTGTTCCTCGATGCGTTGGTGCTCCGCAGCCTTTTGTTCCTCGATACGTTTCTCTTGGGCGGCTCTTGCAGCGGCGGCCTCGGCCTCAATCTTTGCAGGGTCGTGACCGAATCGCGCCTGAACATCGTCGGGCAGCTCGGCAAAATAGAGCTTGGAAATACCTTCCTTCGTCCTCACAACGATTCCGTCCGCCTCCACCCGCATGACCGTCGCGTTCTTGTACTCTTTCCCTTTAGTCGTTTTGAAGTCGTCGGCCAGCGCGATTGATGCAAAGCACACGATCAAGATAACAAAGGTACTACGATTCATTCCGGGGAAACGGTGAAGCCTTTTACCGCGTTCTGAAAAAATCTCGTCCCTTTGTCAAGCAAACCTTCGCCGCCACCGCAGATTGCTGATTCAAGTACAAGGAACGCTGTCAGCTTTTCATCCGCATCCACAATGAAGCGTTCGCCGTCGCGGTGCGCGTCAACAATCCAGAGCGTTCGGCCTATCTGCGCTCCTTTGCAGCGACTCCTGCATTCTGTCGTCAGAAGGCTCGCGGTGGCTTCTTGCCATTTGCGGCAAAATACGCGAAGTAAGAGCCGCGACGCCGCGGCGCGTCAGATTAGCCGACTTAATTCGGGCTGTGGCTCAGCTTGGTAGAGCGCCTGGTTCGGGACCAGGAGGCCGTGGGTTCAAATCCCACCAGCCCGATTGAACTACTCATTAATACGCTACGGTGGAGCGGTCGGCGCGGCGACAGGCCCTGGATTCAAATTCCACCAGCCCGATTGAATTACTCATCAATCCCCTACGGTAGAGCGGTCGCCGCGGCGACAGGCCGTGGGTTCAAATCCAACCAGCCCGATTTTAATAATTTCTCAAACAGACCAGGAGACGATAGATGTAGCGGTGGTCGCCGCGGCGACCACCGAAATCAAATACAAAGGCGTTTGGCAGAAACGCCTCTACGCGCGTGAATTTTTTTAAAGTCATAGCCGCTCAAAGCGCTTACTCGACGCATTTCACTGTTCCGGTTGTCGGCGCGCTGATCGGCATCGTGATTCTGTTCTTCGGGCGAAAACTCTTTTGGCTTTGTGTGGCTGCTGTGGGATTCCTGGCGGGCATCGAACTGGCCCCGCATCTGGTCACCGAACCATCGCCGCTGCTGGAGCTCGGCATCGCACTTGTGCTCGGCGTGCTCGGCGCGTTGCTGGCGTTC
>QHOX01000407.1 GCA_003219465.1 Verrucomicrobiota bacterium
CGCTCGGGTTGGAAAAGCCGCAGACGCAGCAAACGCAAAAATCTGCACCTACCGATGGCGAAGTTTCAGAGGAAGACGTCTGGAACCAGCTCCGGCAGTGTTACGATCCCGAGATCCCCGTTAACATTGTTGATCTCGGTTTGGTCTATGATTGTCGGTTGATCAAAAAAGAAGATGGCGGAACGCGAGTGGAAGTAAAAATGACTTTGACCGCGCCGGGTTGCGGAATGGGACCGGCGATCGCACACGATGCGCAGAGCAAAATTCTAAGCGTAGACGGCATCGATGAAGCCGATGTGCAACTCGTTTGGGACCCGCCGTGGAACCAGAACATGATCAGCGAAGCCGGCCGCATGAAGCTCGGCATGATCTGAATTCGTTTGGATTCTTCCAATTCGCACGGGTGAGTTAGGCGTTGCATCGTCCGCTAGTGGAGTCAGCGCATCTCTCGGGTGTTTGACTTGCTTATTTTCCTCCAGCAGAATAAAAACGTCGCATGCCTGCGGCGTCCGCCACCGAAACCACGCGCGAAGGTCTGTTCGCCTCTACTCGCTGGACGATGGTGCTCGACGCCGGGGAATCGCAAACACCGCCGCAGCAGGCGCTAAGCGCGCTGTCGGAACTGTGCCGGATTTATTGGCGACCGATCTTCTTGTTCCTTCGACGCCAAGGCTCAAACCCAGACGATGCGCAAGATCTGACGCAAGGTTTTTTCGCGCGTCTGATCGAATCACGCGCCTATGCCCGAGCCGATCCAGATAAGGGACGCTTCCGTTCATTTTTGCTCGGTGCCCTCAAACATTTCGTAGCCCACGCGCATGCTCACGACCGGAGGCAGAAGCGCGGCGGAGGCATGATCCTCGCGCCGCTCGACACGGCCGCGATCGCCGAGGCGGACACGCGAGCATTGGGCGGGCAGGCCTGGAGCGCCGAGCGCGTTTACGAACGCGAATGGGCAGAGACGCTGCTTCGGCAGGCGCTTGATCGGCTCGCCGAGGAATGCGCGTTAGCCGGAAAAGATGAGCTGTTCAAGGAGTTGAACTCACATCTTTCGGTCACCAGTGAAGCGGCAGTTCCATACGAAGAAATGTCGCTCCGGCTGGGCCGGCCGATCACAACGCTGCGCAGCGATGTGGCCCGGCTGCGCTCGATGTATCGCGCGATTTTGCGGGAGGAAGTGGGTGGTACCGTGGCGGAAGCGTCCGAGATTGATGCAGAGCTGCGACATCTTTGCGAGGTCTTGGCAGCGGATTAATGCAGACACAGGCGACTCCCGCAGCAACCTGCCCCCAATGCGGGACGCGGTTGGAGGGAGGATTCTCCCGCAATCTGGGGCGCTGCATGATTTGCCTGCTGCGCGTCGGATTCGACGACACGGAAGAACCTGACGAAACATTGTTCGCTCCCGTAGCGGATCGACTCGGAAATTACCGGATTGAGCGACGCGACGATGGATCGCTGTGGGAGCTCGGCCGCGGCGCCATGGGAGTGACGTATCGCGCGCTTGATACCTCGCTGCGGCGTGCGGTCGCACTTAAGCTCATCGATTCGGGAATGGGTGAAACGCGGAGCGGAAGCACGCGAACGGTTCATGCGCGAAGCGCGGACGGCCGCATCTTTGCGGCATCCAAATGTCGCGACCGTTTACCATTTCGGTATCCGCGAAGAGAACGGGCAGTGCTTCTGCGCGATGGAACTGGTGGAAGGGGAAACGCTGGAGATGCGTGTTCGCCGCACCGGGCCGCTCGACGCGCTCACGACCATCGACATCGCCTTGCAGGTCAGCAGCGCACTGGCCGCAGCGGAAAAGCAAGGCCTCGTGCACCGGGATTTGAAACCGGCGAATCTGATGTTCGTCGCCGCCGCGGCGGAGGCGAATGATTCGAGTCCCGGCAAAGCCGAAAAAGCCGACACCGTCGTAAAGGTGATCGATTTCGGCGTGGCGAAAGCACTTGTGGAAAAACCGGATGCCATGGGCTTAACGCACGGAGGATTTGTCGGTACGCCGGCCTTCGCGAGTCCGGAGCAATTCACTGATGCGCCGGTGGGCGTTCGCTCGGATATCTATTCGTTAGGCGCGACTCTCTGGTATCTGCTCACCGGCCACAGACCTTTCGAGGGCGCGACCATCGAACAGATTCGCGCGAGCCAGCAGTCGCGAGCTCTGCCGATCGAACAGCTGAAGGCGGCACATGTTCCAAGCCGCCTTATTTCGCTGCTGATGTCGATGCTTGCCCCCGAACCGGCAGCGCGTCCGGACGTCCGCGCACTCACGTCGCGATTGCAGGATTGCCGCGCGCAGATTCTCGATCGCTGGAAAATCGTGAAGCGGTTCGCACTCGCGGCCGCTTTGGTCACGCTCGCGATTCTTGCAGCCGTTTTGCTTTTTCCACAGAAGCGCAACCAGCCGCTCTCCGGCGCGGCGAATACTTCCGGCATCCCGCCGAAGAGCATTGCGGTTTTACCGTTTCGCAACCTCTCCGAAGACAAAGATAATGCGTTTTTCGCCGACGGCATCCAGGACTATCTCCTTACCAGCCTCGCCCGGATCAAGGATCTCAAGGTTGTTAGCCGGAGTTCGGTAGCGTCATATCGGGATTTTTCCGGTCGCAAGCT
>QHOX01000073.1 GCA_003219465.1 Verrucomicrobiota bacterium
TAAGGCGACGCAACGTCTTCAGGGTTGCCCTCACTTATGCCGTGGTGGCGTGGTTGTTGATTCAAATCGCATCGGTCTTTGTGCCGATGGTCGATGCGCCCGAGTGGATCATCACCGCATTTGTTGTGTTGCTGGGGCTTGGTTTCGCTGTGGCACTGTTTATTTCGTGGGCGTACGAAATGACGCCCGAAGGCTTGAAGCGAACCGAGGATCTTTCGCCTGACGAGGTCATCCCGTATTGGAGCCGCCGCACATTCGCGCGATTTATCATCGGCACTGCAGTCATGGCGTTCGCTCTTTCTGCCTACCAGCTGTTGCGAACTAAACCGACGGTAAGGACTTTAGAAACCGAGCCGGTTTCGATTTCCCAACCAGCCACTGCCGGTTTGCCACCCCAAAGCGCCAGTAACATCCAGCCGGTCGAACGAATGCTGCGTGACCTCGATGCCCAATGGGCGAAAGCTGCAGCAGCTAAAGATATCGAGCGAACGACCGCCTATTATTCGGATGATGCGATCGTGCTGCCCCCAAACGCGACGAGCGCTACGAGCAAGGAAAGCATTCGGAATGCTTGGAAAGACATGCTAGCGAGCCCCGGCCTCGTCATCACTTGGGAACCCAAGAAAGTGAAACTCGGAAAATCTGGCGAGATGGCGTGGGTGAGCGGGACGTACGAACTGACCATGAACGACGCCAGTGGCAAACCGATCAACGACCGTGGCAAATACCTCGAGGTTTGGGAAAAACAATCTGACGGAAATTGGAAGTGCGCTGCTGACATGTGGAATTCCGATCTAGCAGCTTCGGCGCCTGGCCCTGCTGACATAAGATAGGACTCAGCTGTCGTGAAGTTCTTGTCTGCCCTGAAGCGGGTTAGACTCACTTAAACCACATACGATTCAATGAACTGGGAAATGCTGGCGGCGATCGGGCAAATAGCGGCGGTATGTATCGGAATCCCTTCCATTATTTATCTCGCCGTCCAGATTCGCGAGCAGACCAAAGAACGGCACCAGTCGGCGGTGAATGCTCTCACGGTTCAATGGGGCGATCTGACAAAAGCATTGCACGATAGCTCGGAGTTTAGCGCCATTTTCCTACGCGGGTTACAGTCTTTCGACGACTTGGACGCTGTATCCAAGGTCAGGTTCAGCGCATTCTTCAATCGCTTCTTCAAAAACTTTCAAGCAATGTATTTCTCTCACCGCGACGGCGTGCTCAGCGCCCCTTTATGGGGCGAGATCGAACGGAGAATGAGCGATTTCATCGCTTACCCCGGCCTGCAACAATGGTGGAAAACCAGAAAGCATTGGCACACGGAAGAATTTGGCCATGTCGTCGACGCGATTATTGCCAAAGGCGAGAAGCCCACAGCGTATTCGGCCTACGACTTGAAGAAGACCGTCCTCCCTAAAGACAGCTAATGAGCGAAACTCGAGAATGGCCGCGAATTGCAGTCGTAGGCGCGGGCGCGGTAGGGGGTTATTTTGGTGGAATGTTCGCCCGGGCAGGCGCGCCGACGGTTTTCATCGGCCGTAAACATTTCGCTGACGCCGTTAACTCGAATGGTCTTATCCTCGATAAATCGGCAGGCCAGGAGCGAATCAGGGCTAAGGCAACAGTCGAGATGAGTGCCGTTAGAGATTGCTCGCTTATTCTCTTTTGCGTCAAAGCGAACGACAGCTCGTCGACTGCAAAACAAATGGCTCCATTCGTTAGGCCAGATGCGACTATCGTTTGTTTGCAGAACGGTGTTGATAACGCGGAGCGGGTGCGCGCTGCAGCGAGCGTGCTGGCAATACCTGCCGCGGTTTACGTCGCGGTGTCGGTGCCGGAATCTGGCCGAGTAAACCATCTCGCTCGCGGCGATTTGATCATTGGTCCACCGTCCGAAAAGACAACAGATATCGCGAAGGTTTTCGAGCGCGCAGGCATTCCGTGCCGCGTCTCCGACAACATCGAAGGCGAACTCTGGTTGAAGCTTCTCCGCAATTGCGCGCTCAACGCGATCTCCGCGTTGGGACACGCACGTTACGGGCAGATTGCGCAAGACACCGATGCGAAACAGTTGATGCAAGACATCGTGGACGAAGTGTTGGCAGTTGCCCGCGCGGCTCGCATCGTTTTGCCGGGCACCGACGATCGGGAGTCCGGAATGGCGGCCGCAATGGAGATCGCGACGCAAATGGCGGACGCGTTCTCGTCCACCGCGCAAGATTTAAGTCGCGGCCGTCCGACCGAAATTGATGCATTGAACGGATACATAGCGCGGCGCGGAGCGGAGCTTGGCGTCCCGGTGCCTGTGAATCACGCGTTGTTCACGCTGGTAAAATTGGCCGAGCAAAAAGGCTCGATTTAGCGCGCGAAAATTTTTGTCAAAAAAGCGCTTGCGCCTGCAATACTGTTATACTTAACTACAACAGTATATGAGGAGCGCGGTATTAATCGAAGCTGGGGCGATGGCCTTCAGCCGGGGACGACGTGATTTAGAGGATGAATCGCGAGTGGAATGAACATCAGCCGATTTATCGCCAGCTGCGCGATCGTGGCGTGCATATGATTCTCGACGGCGTGCTCAAGGAAGGCGATCCGTTGCCGTCAGTCCGCAATGTCGCGGCCGAGTACCGGGTCAATCCGCTCACGGTGCTGAAGGCTTATCAGCAACTCGTTGATGAAGATTTGGTCGAGATGAGACGCGGGCTCGGCATGTTCGTCAAAGCCGGCGCGCGCGACCTTTTGCTCAAAGGCGAACGGCAAAAATTCCTTACTGAAGAATGGCCGCGGATCGCGGCGACAATTCAGCGACTTGGCCTGACGCGAAGAGAACTTGTGGCCGCAGCGGAACGGAGTCTTGGTAAATCGGCGAGAGGCAATGAGCGTAATCGAAGCGCATAACCTCCGCAAAACCTTCGGAACGACTGTCGCTCTGGACGGTATCGACCTTCGCGTCGAAGAAGGGCGCATCCTCGGAATGATTGGCCCGAATGGTGCAGGCAAAACGACGGCGCTGAATGCTATTCTTGGGCTCACCTCATACGAAGGAGAATTGAAAGTGCTTGGTCGCGATCCGTGGACTTCACGCGACGGCCTTATGCGGGACGTCTCATTCATAGCCGACGTCGCCGTGCTGCCGCGCTGGATTCGCGTTTCGCACTTGCTCGATTATGTCGCCGGCGTGCACCCGCGCTTCGATCGCTGTAAGGCAGAAAATTTTCTGGCAAGAACAACGATCAAGCATCGAAGCAAAGTGAGGGAATTATCGAAGGGCATGGTCGCGCAGCTGCATCTGGCAGTCGTTATGGCAATCGACGCGCGGCTGCTCGTGCTTGATGAGCCGACGCTCGGCCTGGACATTTTGTATCGCAAACAGTTCTATGATTCTCTGCTAAACGACTATTTCGATCGCAGCCGCACCATCATGGTGACTACCCATCAGGTGGAGGAGGTACAGGATGTTCTAACGGATCTGATGTTTATCAATCGCGGACGGATTGTACTCCACTGCAGCATGGAAGAATTCGAATCGCGGTACGTTGAGGTGCTGGTGAATCCCGAGCATCTCGCCGCCGCACGCGCCCTCAAACCGATGCACGAACGGCCGGTTTTTGGTCGAAGCGTTCTATTGTTTGATCGCGTTGACCGCGACCAGCTCGCAGCGTTCGGCGAGATACGCAGGCCCAGCATCGCGGACGTGTTCGTTGCAGTAATGAGCCCGCAGTCACAGGAGCCTTCCGCCTCCGTTCCAATCACGCCTGACGAGCCAGCGCGGCAAGCAGATCAAGTAGAAGCCGGTAAATGAATATGCCATCTAACGCTTTGCAGAAGTCTGGCGGGACTACTAATCCCGGTTACAATGCAGCGACGCAGCCTTTCTATTGGTCGATGCGCCGTGAACTGTGGGAGAACCGTTCGATCTACATCGCGCCGCTGATGGTTGCCATCGTGGTGTTGTTCGGTTTTCTCGTCAGCACGATCGGACTGCCCGAACGCCGACGCGCCGTGTTGTTGCTCGACCCCGCAAAAGCGCGAGCTGCGATCGAAGCGCCCTATGATATGGCGGCAATCATGTTGATACTGACTGCCTTCATAGTAGGCGTGTTCTACTGTTTGGACGCGCTGCACGGCGAGCGCCGGGATCGCAGCATCCTGTTCTGGAAGTCCCTGCCGGTGTCCGATGCCACCACGTTGCTCTCGAAGGCGATGGTTCCGCTGGTCGTTCTGCCGCTGGTAACGTTGGCGATCATCGTGGCGACACAGTTGGTCATGCTGCTCTGGACCAGCGTGCTGCTGATAACTCACGGTATGAGCCCTGCATCGACCTGGACATATTTTCCGCTGTTTCGGAATTCCTTCATTCTCCTCTACGGATTAGCCGCGATTGCCCTTTGGCATGCGCCGATCTATGGCTGGGTGCTCTTGATTTCAGGCTGGGCTCGTCGAGCAACTTTTCTATGGGCAGTCTTGCCGTTTCTCGCCATCGCATTTTTCGAGAGGATCACATTCGGTACTTCGCATTTTGCCTCGATGTTGAAAGACCGCTTGATGGGATTCGCACCCACTGCCTTCGCTTTTAAGATGCATTCCGTAGACTGCCCACAACTCACTCCAGGGACATATCTGAGTACACCCGGTCTCTGGCTGGGGCTGATATTCGCCGCAGCATTTGTTGCCGCGGCAGTACGGCTGCGTCGCTATCGCGGCCCGCTCTGATTCACACGTTTCGGTTCAATCATTAGGTATCAAAGCTCATGAAAAAAATCATAATCGTTACCGCTATCCTGTTAGCTATAGGTTCGCTTCTGGCCTCGTCTTTGCAGGAACAAAACAAGGCGATCGCCAGACGCGCGTTTGAAGAGATCCTCAGTCGTGGCCGCTTGGAACTCACTCAGCAATTTTATGCAAAGGACTTCGTCAATCACGGCATCCATCGCGATGCGAGCTTGGAAGAAGACCAGGCGGCCCTGAAAGGTTGGCATCAGGCATTTTCCGACGTCGCCATCGTGCCTGAGAAGCTGATCGCTGAAGGCGACTTGGTTGTGGTCTATTGGATCGCCCGCGGTACCAACACCGGGACAGGCAACGGCCTCCCAGCAACAGGAAAGAAAGCGGAATTAGCTGGCATTACCATCTGGCGGATTGTCGATGGCAAAATCAAAGAGGAATGGTCTGCGTTTGATCAGCTTTCAATGGTGCAACAACTGGGCCTGCTTCCGACTAACAAGTAGGCAACACAGCGTTCGATTTTCAGATGCATCACACAATTTCGATCGCTTCGCTGTTCCAACTTACGCCCGCCAGATTCTTGACCACACCTGACCCCTGGATCGGATTGATCTTCGCTGCCGGATTTGTGATCGCAGCGATTCGACTACGCCGTTGTCGCGGACCTATTTGATTCGCAGATGTTCGATTCAAACTCCCAAAAAGGAACAACCCAATGAACGAAACCAAGAAGCAAGCAAGAATTGCAGGATTACTTTATTTGTTAGCCAGCATTCCAGCTCCGTTTGCCCTCATCTACGTGCCCAACAAGCTAATCGTCTTAGGCGACGCAACTGCGACCGCCAATAACATTCGCGCTTCTGAGACACTTCTCCGGCTCGGGATTGGATGCGACCTGATTGGCTCGATCATTTTCATTTTCGTGGTTCTGGCTCTCTACCGCTTGTTCAAACCGGTGAGTGAGGGCTACGCCGTGGCGATGGCGACATTGCTCTTAATCTCAATGCCGATCTCCTTCTTCAGCGTAATCAACGAACTCGGTGCGCTGGTTGTGGTCAACGGCGGCAATTCTCTGGCAGGATTCGATCAACATCAGCTCGATACGTTAGCGTACTTATTCTTTCGTTTGCGCAACCAGGGAATTCTCATCGCACAAATCTTTTGGGGGCTTTGGCTGTTTCCGTTCGGAATTTTGGTCATTCGATCTGGTTTCATTCCTCGTTTCATCGGCTACTTGCTCTTCATTGCCGGCTGCGGCTACGTGGCCGATTCCCTCACAGCAGTACTCCTTCCGGCCTATCGGCAGTCTGTCGGTCAGGTCGCGGGGGTTCTCGAGGTTGCTGAGTTGTCGATAATCCTGTGGCTCTTGATCTGGGGTGCGAGAGTGCCCGCGGCGGTTCCACCTGGAGATGCCCAACCAGCTGCCACAGCGCTACCGCAACCATGATGCAATCAAACTCAGAACTGTCACCGCAGTTCAAAGCCAGAGCCGCCGGCGGTTTGTGGTTGCTTTGCATCATATCAGGCATGGCGGGTTTCGTTGTCGGGGCTCCGCTCATCGTGGCCAACGACGCGACGGCTACGGCGGCCAACATTCTGGCAAAGGAATCATTGTTTCGTCTCGGATTTGCCGCCGATCTGATTAGCGGTTTGGCCTATGTAGGAGTAACAGCGTTTATCTACTACCTGCTGAGACCTGTCAGCAGAAGCTTGTCACTGGTGGGAGCGTTCTTTGGTCTGGCAGGGGTCGCGATCGGAGGCGGCTCGTGGATCATCCATCTCACGCCATTGCTTTTGTTACATGGTGACGCGTACCTGACGGCGTTCACAACAAGTCAGTTACAAGCGATGTCGCTGGCTGCTCTCAAACTTCAGACACAGGTCTTTCCGATCGGCATGGTATTTTTTGGAATTCAGTGCATCTCGATCGGATACCTTGTTGCGCGATCGACCTTCATACCCCGCGTACTCGGTGTGCTGCTGACCATCGGCGGAACGTGTTACGTGATCGTCTCTTTCGCTAACTTCCTGGTGCCGTCCTTTGGACCGCATCTTGTGCCGTTCCTCATGCCCGTCGCGCTAATCGGCGAAGGAGCGCTCAGTCTGTGGCTTCTCGTCAAAGGAGTGAACGTTCAACGTTGGAACGAGCAAGCCTCGTTAGACCAGTGAAGATAAAGCGCACCTTAAAGTGGAGTCTCGGCGCGATTCTACTCGTTTTGTTTCTATGGTTCTTCGTCGCTTACTGGATGTCGACCAACGATTGCAGTCGCAATGCTGTGGCTTCGACCAATCCTATGAAAGCAATTCGTTTTTGCGAGTATGGTTCACCTGACGTTCTCAAGTTTGAAGACGTTGAAAAGCCTGTTCCGAACGACGATCAAGTCTTGATTAAAGTTCGCGCGGCTTCCCTCAATTTTATTGATCCGGGCGTGATGCGAGGGCCGTGGCCGCTTCGCCTGATGTCCGGGCTGCGCAAACCAGAGAAGACAGGGCTAGGCAACGATGTGGCCGGACAGATTGAAGCGGTTGGCAAAAACGTGACGCTGTTCAAAGCGGGCGACGAAGTCTTTGGTGTGGCTCGTCCTTCTCTTGCGGAGTATGTGTGTGCTCGCGAGCGAGCATTGGTTATTAAGCCAGCTAATGTGACGTTTGAACAAGCTGGCTCTGTAGCTTGGGCGGGATTCACCGCCTTGCAGGGTCTTCGCAAAGGTAACATTCTGCCGGGGCAAAAGGTCCTGATCAACGGCGCGACGGGAGGCGTGGGCACTTTCGCTGTCCAAATAGCGAAGTCATTCGGCACAGAGGTAACGGCCGTATGCAGTACGGGAAAAGTGGATCTTGTCCGATCAATCGGCGCAGATCACGTCATTGACTACACCAAAGAGGATTTCACCAAAGGCGACCAGCGTTACGACGTGATTTTTGACAACGTTGGCAACCACTCCTTCTCCGATCGCCGCCGCGTCTTAACTCCTAATGGCACCTGCGTCCTTGCCGGAATCGGAGGAGCAGGACTACAC
>QHOX01000074.1 GCA_003219465.1 Verrucomicrobiota bacterium
TCGGCCGATGAGCCGGGCACACCAAGCATCTAACGTGAAGGAAATTTATATGGGAAAGTTTGTCATCGTTGCTTATCGACCACGTCCAGGCAAAGAAAAGGAGCTTCTTCGACTGACAAGAGAGCATTTGCCGATCTTGCGAAGTCAGGGATTGGCGACAGATAGGCCGTCATACGTGATGAAATCCGCGGATGGCACGATCATTGAAGTCTTCGAATGGAAGTCTGCAGCCGCAATCGCGGCGGCCCACGAAAATCCAGTATGGCAGGCAATGTGTGGACGATATAGCGAAGCGTGCGATTACATTCGTCTGGAGGATCTAAGCGAGAGCAAAAACATGTTTGCCGAGTTTGACTCGGTCGATCTTTGAAACGGCGCCTAACCAATCGCTGGAGCCAACCCCTGGCCGCCGTACTGAAAATCTGAAGGATGAAGTGAAAGCAAAGCTCGCCGCCGCCAGCGGCGGCTCAGCTCCTTCTCGTTAGGCGGCTGCGTCGTCTGTAGCTCATCAAAGCAATGCGTATCCTCATCATTGGCGGGACGGGTTTCATTGGCCCTTGGGTTGTGAGACGCCTCGTGGGCGACGGGCATGTTGTCACCGTTTTTCACCGAGGACAGACGACGGCGGATCTGCCGCCGGCGGTTGCGCACATCAACGGTGATCGCCAAAATCTCTCTTCTTTCGCCTCGCAGCTCAGGGGCTTCGCACCCGATGTCGTGTTAGACATGTTTCCGTACACAGAAGAGGACGCAGCGCTCGTCACGCAGACATTTCGTGGCGTATCTGGTCGCGTGGTGGCGGTGAGCAGCATGGATGTTTACCGCGCCTATGGTCGTTTTAGCCGTCTGGAGGACGGCCCACCCGACGCACAGCCTTTTGCTGAGGGCGCGCCGCTTCGGAGTGCGTTGTATCCATATCGTACGTCGGCGCAGCAGCCGTCCGACTTGGCATACGGCTACGAGAAGATTCTGGTTGAGCAGGCAATCCTTGGCGACGCTAGGTTGTCCGGCACGGTCTTGCGTTTGCCCCAGGTCTATGGTCCGGGCGACCCGCAGCATCGCCTGTTCGAGTTTCTCAAACGCATGATTGACGGACGCCACGTCATCTTGTTGGAGGAAGGAAGAGCGCGATGGCGGTGGACACGCGGTTACGTTGAGAACGTCGCAGCGGCCATCGCGCTTGCTGTCACGGATAGCCGAGCAGCAGGCCGCATCTACAACGTCGGAGACAAAGAGGCGTTCACAGAGCTTGATTGGGTTGAGCGCGTTGGGCAGACTGTCGGTTGGACCGGCAACATTAAGGTGATTCCAAGAGCCATGCTGCCAGAGCATCTAACTTTGCCGTATGATTGGACTCATCATTTGGCCGCCGATACCAACCGGATACGGAAAGATTTGGCGTATCAGGAGACGGTTCCCGTGGAGGAAGCGTTGAGACGGACAGTCGCTTGGGAACGCGCGCACCCGCCCAAGCAGATTGACTCATCACGTTTTGATTATGCTGCCGAAGATTCCGTATACGCAAAAAACGCCGCCTAGCCATGCGCTGCAGCGAACCCGGCCATCGCGCTCTGGTTGCAATTCACGCCTCCCACTGGCCGGGTCGCTAAGCTTGGCTCGTTAGATGAATTCCCAGCGCGGTTTTGAGACGATGCAGCGACGGGTGCGCAGCCTCGCTTTTTCACTTACCATGAAATTCCATCCTGCTGTCGCACACAGCTTGTTATCTAATTGGCACTGTGCACGCCGCATTATTGTTTTGACACCCCGCGCGCCTTCGCTGCAGCATGGCGTTGTCCCTAACCTTTCAACCCTCAACCCCACACATCCCTATGTATCTCCTCACTAAATCGCGCGGGCTGCGACTGGCCGCGCACGAAAGTCTGGCCGCAATCTTTGCACTGTCTATCGCGGAAACGTTTTACCGGTTCCATTCGTTCACGCTCGAATGTCTCGCGTTTCTGGCGACTTGGTATGGATTCAGTTGGGCGCTAAACGCGGCGCGGAAGTTCGGACATCAGACGGACGCGCCTCGGCAGGTCCAACTTCTCCGCGATCATGAACAAGTAGGACGTGCTGAAGCACGTCCCTCCGAGATTGGAGGTGTCCGCCATGGCTAAGCGCACTAAAAAGCGAACGACAAAGAAGCGGCGGCAGAAACCGGCGGGGAATGCGAAGGCGCCGCTGGGTCCAGGACCGGGGAAGAGAGCGCTCCGCGGGAAACTCGGGCGGATCTCGCGGAATCACAAACGGCGGAGCGTCTGGTTCCAGGCGCGGGCGGCGTGGCCGTTGCGAGAGGCGAGCGTGGCAACGCTCGTGTCGGAACGTGCGCGAGTCGAGAAGGAATTTGCGCCCGCGCCGGGCACGACGCAGTGGGAAAATGTCGGGCCGACGAACGTTGGCGGCCGGATCACCTGCCTGGTTTGTCATCCGGCGAAGCCCGACACCATCTGGGCGGGCGCGGCGGGCGGCGGTGTGTGGCAAAGCACGGACGCCGGGCAAGCGTGGAAAGGGCTCTGGGATTCGCAGGCCGTCCTCAACGTGGGCGCGCTTGCGATTCATCCGACGAACCCGAAGATCATCTATTGCGGCACCGGCGAAGCGAACCTCTCGGCCGATAGTTACGCCGGAGTTGGATTATATCGCACGACGAATGGCGGGAAGAGCTGGAGGCTGTTTGCCTCGTCCGCGAAGACGGCAATCCCGAGCCGGATCGGCGTGATTGCGATTGATCCCCACGATCCAAGTCATGTTCGGATCGGCGGGATTGGGTTCGGCAAGGTCAGCCCGCAGGAAAGCGGATTCGGCGGCATGTACACGTCGCGCGACGCGGGCAAGAACTGGGTGCGCGAGACGTTCATCTCGGCGCAGAACTATTGGTGCCACTCGATTGTGTTCGATCCGGTGCAGCCGCAGCGCATTTTTGCCACGGTTACGGCGCAGGGCGTGAGCAGCGGCCTCTGGCGTTCGGTCGATAGCGGCGCGACCTGGATGCACCTAACGAATGGTTTGCCGGCGCCGGCGAAGTTCAATCGCGCGACGCTGGCCATGGCGCCCTCCGACACGAACGTGATTTATCTTCAAGTCGCAGGGTCGAACGAACAGGTGCTCGGCATTTTCCGGACAAGCGACGGCGGCAACACCTGGCACAACATCGGCGGCTCGCATTTCGACGGCGAAGGCCAGATGACGTACGGCAATTCCATCGTCGTGCATCCGACCGATCCGAACCACGTGATTTGTGGCGGGGTCGATCTGCATCGAACGACCAACGGCGGAAACACCTGGAAGCAGATCACGCACTGGGACGCGACACGCGGCGATGCCGATTACGCCCACGCGGACCATCACGCGTTACTTATGCCGGCGGCGGCGCCAGGCCGGGTATACGATGCCAACGATGGCGGAGTTGATGTAAGCGATGACGGCGGAACGTCGTGGACAAACCGCAGCAAAGGATTGGCGGTCACGATGTATTACGACATCGACGTGGCGCCGAGCGATCCGCGCAGTTTCGGCGGCGGCGCACAGGATAACGGCACGGTTGTGACGACGACCGGCGGGAGCGACGACCATTTCGAGATCGAAGGCGGCGATGGCGGCTGGATGGTTTACCACCCGGAAAAGGCGAACCATGTCTACGCCTCCTATTACAATATGAACATCACGCGGATTCGTGGCACGCAACGGCGCGATGTCTCTCCGCCTGCGCCGAAGTCGGAGAAGGAAAACGTCTGGATGGTTTACATCACGCTCGATCCGAACAAGCCGGAGACCGTTTTCACCGGATCGAATCGTGTGTGGCGATCGAAAGACGATGGCACAACGTGGCGTCCGGTTTCTGGTTCACTCGATGGTAGCTCGATCAGCGCCATCGAAGTGGCGCCGGCGGATTCCCAGCGCGTCTATGTCGGCACGGAGAACGGCGGGTTCTTTCGCAGTCTCGATGGCGGAAACACCTGGAGTCCGAACATGGCGGGGCCGGAATTGCCTGGCGTGATCATCACCCGTTTGGAATCGAGTCCCACGAATGCCGATGTTCTGTTCGCCACAGTCGCGAACTTCGGCAACTCGCATGTCTTTCGCTCCGATGACGGCGGCGCGCACTGGCACGACGTCGATGGCGGCCGGCTACCTGACGTTCCGCATCACGCCGCGGTCGTTTCGCCGGACGAACCGAAGACGATTTTCGTGGCCAACGATGCCGGTATCTACCTGTCGCAGGATCTTGGCGCCACCTGGCACAGCCTGAAGCGCAACCTGCCAAATACGATGTTCGTCGATCTCGTTTACCATCAAGGCGCGGGGACGCTGACGACGGCGACTTATGGACGGGGCATTTGGCGGTTGAAAGTGCGCGCGAGCTAACAAATGTGGGCGCCTTGTGGTGCGGCGATCAGTCGGGGCGCATAGGCCCGCTCTGCCGAATTGCGGCGACTGCGGAAGACAACTACTCCGTACTGCCCGTTCGTTTCTGGAACCAATCAGCGCGTCTGCGCAGGTTCCCCTCGCCTTCAGGAATTTTTTCGCGCGATGGTTGAAGCTCGTCGTTCTTTTCGCGCTCGTTGTTTTTCTCCCGCCCCTGCGCTTCGTCGTCGGGTTTCGGTCTCTCTGGCGGATCGGAGGGCATGAGGCACAGTAGCATGGCGAGCGGCATGTGCATTCAACTTCGACACGTGATTGACACGACGCTCCCGCCCGACTTATCCCTCGGTCGTGCGCGGACGCCCCTTGCGAATTTGCCTTCTCATCGTCGCCTGCGTTTTATTAGGTACAAGTCACGTCGAGCAGCTGACCAGCCTGCCGGCTCTTGCGGGCAAGATCCCCGCTTGACCTAACAGCCATGATGGCTGTGTTACGACGCGCGATGAAACATCTTAGTCTCTGCCTGCTTTTCGCCGTTGCGATCCCTGGCTTGTGCTGTGCAGATGTAACCAAGCTTGCGGCAGAGGATCGCAAAACATTGCAGGATTCATCCCGCTTTCACGAGGTGTACTCCACCAGCGACTTGCCAGCCGCAATCGTCGCGCTTTGCGCCGACAAGATTGCAGACCCGGGGCCAGAAGTGGAACGCGACTGATGCCATCTTGGACCCGACGCTCCCGAGCAAACGCCTGATTTGGGCGGAGGTCGACGGCGAGTATTACGTCGTGCATTACGAGCGCGGCGGGATCGCGCATACGTTTCACATGTTGGTTGCAAAGCTGGCGAACGGCGAAGCAAAACCGAAAGTAGTTTGGAGCGCCATTGGAGGTCCGTTCAAGGATTACGCAGCGTTTCTCGACGCGTTGCGAAACGGCAAGCTGGACGACCGTTTGGATTACGCCCATTAAGCGACCCCCGTCGCGCGTCGCATTGTTGTCGCCTTGATGCTTGCAGTACTGCACCGATGACCCGGTTGGCTGGACTAAAGTGGGCGATAAATTGCCATGCTGTTTGTTCCGTGCGAGCCTCGTCGCGCGATGCTTTACCGGAAATCAACGCTGACAGTTTTGCTGGCGCTGATTTTCTTTTCGTTTTTCGGAACGCTGACTGCAAGCGCATGGATGTTTCCGCAAAATTACGATTGGCGATACCGCGTCATCTCCAACCTGCTCTCGCCCCGTGATAATCCAAATCATTACTGGCTAGCGGCTAGCGGCCTGGCGCTGACAGGGTTCTTGATGCTGCCATTCGCCGGACATTTGCGGCGGCATTTAGGTGTAATTGCGCCGCGCTCGGCAAATCTCAGCGCTGCAACTTTTACCGTGGGAATCATCGCACTGATTTGCGCCTGCTTTGTTGTCCCGCAGCACACGCATGATGTCTTTGGAGTTCGGCGGCTACATGAGCTTCTCGGGCGATCAGCCGCGGGATTCTTTACAATCGGAATGTTATGCGGCTGTTGGTGCGCATGGAAAGGTCGCACTCTATTTACGCCGCAATTGTTTTGGGTCTGGTCCTCAGTAACGGTGTTGCCGTTGCTTGGAATTTTCTTAGGCGAATCTTTGTTGCTTCTTACTCGGCTGAAATTCTCCTGGGCGATACCGATCCGTGGCGCGCTGCGTCATTCCGTGTTCTGGCATCTTGGTT
>QHOX01000075.1 GCA_003219465.1 Verrucomicrobiota bacterium
CCGCGGCATTGTTTGTTTTTCTTTGTGCGGCAGTCTTCTTAACACCAGCGCCGATGTGCGTATTGCATGTCGATTCGTCTAACCGTCATGAGAACGAGGTTAATGGTGCTTGTGTAACCTAAAGAGACTTCCATGGCACTCGAAGGAAAACACGCGCTGATCACTGGAAGTTCGCGTGGGATCGGGAGAGGGATTGCTGTAGCGCTGGCAGAGAACGGCGTGAAGGTCGCAGTTCACTACTTCGAAAACGACGGCGCCGCAAAAGAGAC
>QHOX01000076.1 GCA_003219465.1 Verrucomicrobiota bacterium
CGCTGGAGCCCGCTGATTAAACGCGGATCGTCCAAGATACTCCATGCATCGAATGGCCGAAGAGGATGCGCGTCGATGACTAGCGGCAACGCCGCTATGTCAGCTTTAGCCTGGGGCAACGCCCCAGGAAATCAATTCTGACGGCCAAGCGCGACTCAGTGCAGGCAGTGTGAATCGCGCTTTCAGCGCTGATGTTTTGTATTGCGATAATCCTGGGGCGCTGCCCCAGGCTTGGACGTGAATACCGCGCCTTTGGCGCTAAGCACGATGTGTCGAGTGTAGCAAAAGTGTACGACCGGATGGCGAACACTCCACGCTGGAACCATGCCTTTCGAATAGGCCGCGCGCCGCTGCCGGTATCGATCTACCCAAGAATTTTCGTGAGGCAGTCTGCACTTCTTGCGCTTTAATGCGGCATGGCCCCCGAGGAGAAAAATCACCACCAAACGATTAACGTCGCAAAGCGCAATTGGCAGGCGGAAATCGAGACCGCACAAACGTATCGTGATCTGGCGGAACGGGAGCGCGACGAAAAACGCAAAGGCATTCTTTTGCGCATGGCAGAAGCAGAAGAACGTCATGCGCAGCGTTGGGAAGCAAAGCTAAAGGAACTCGGCGCGGAACCGCCTGTTTACAATGACACGATCGCGCGTCGGCTCAATCGATGGTGGAACAAAATCGCCGGCGCGGAAATTGCCATTCACCGTATGGAAGCGACGGAAGAACGGCAAGAAGCAGAATTTCACGATCAAGCCGAGCGCGCGTTCGCGGGCGAGCATGACGTTCAGGAATTTCTGCGGAAAAGCGCGCTCGAAGAGAAAGCTCATGCGCGAGTGCTCAGCGCGATGGCACCACCGGCGAATCCGCGCACTGCGCTGGACAAAATTCTGAAGCGCGAACGCTGGCACGGACGCGGCGGCAGCTGGGTGGCCGACGCAATTTACGGCGCGAACGATGGGCTTGGCGCGGTCTTTGGAATCGTTTCCGGCGTGGCTGGTGCGACGAACAATCAGCAGCATTACATTTTGATCTCCGGGCTTGCCGGCATGCTCGCTTCTACGCTGTCGATGGGCGCGGGGGCGTACCTCGCCGCGAAAAGCGAAGCGGAAGTGTACGAGGCCGAAATCTCGCGCGAGCGCGCCGAGGTTGAAGAGAATCCAGAAGAAGAAATCGAGGAGATGTCGCTCTTCTATCAATTGCAGGGATTTACTCCGGAAGAATCACAGAGAATGGCGGAGCGCCTGGCTGAACAGCCCGAACAATTCGTGCAGGCCATGGCGCAAAGTGAGCTAGGTCTTTCCGAGCATCGGTTTCCGAACCAATGGAGTGCTGCATTGTCGGCCGGCATTTCGACCGCAATCGGCGCGTTTGTGCCGATTATTCCGTTCTTTTTCATTGGTGGCATGGCTGCCGTCATCGCCTCCTTCGCAATCAGTTTGGTAGCCCACTTTCTCGTGGGCGCATTAAAATCGCTCATTACGATCCGTTCCTGGTGGGCATCGGGCTTGGAGATGACGTGGATCGGCATCATCGTCGCGGTCGTAACATACGGGCTGGGACTTGCGTTTGGCTCCTTGGGCTAAGAGCCTCAGACCCACGTGTCGAAAATCGTGCCGGCCTGCAATATCTTGCCGTCTTCCTAATTTGTGTACCGACGCAGACGGCGTCCGCACCAAATACGATCATTTCTTTGTAACCGGATATCGCTCTCGGAGGTCACAAATCTTGGGGGTCACCGCATGGGGATGGGGTGTGTAAAAAAATGTCTAAGCGGCTCATTCTTGGAATCGTCGGCGCCGTCGTACTTTTAATTGGATGGTTGAGCTTTCACCATCGCGGTTCGCCTGATGAATCTTCGTCAACAAGAAGCTCAGGGCGACGTGGCGCAGGGCCCGGAGGCGCGGTGCCGGTGGTCGCCGGCAAGGTCGAGCAAAAAGATGTGCCGATTTATCTCGACGGACTCGGCACGGTGCAGGCGTTCAACACAGTGACCGTACACACACGAGTCGATGGCGCCCTTGTGCAGGTCAATTTCTCGGAAGGCCAGGATGTGAAGACGGGCGATTTGCTGGCCGTTGTCGATCCAAAGCCGTATCAAGCGGCGCTCGACCAGGCAAAAGCGCAAGCCGCGTTGGATCAAGTGACGCTGAAGAGGCAGGCTGATCTGCGCGCGAGAAACGTAATAGCACAGCAGGACTACGATACTGCTGTGGCGAACGCGCAAAAATCGAAGGCCGCCGCCGATGCTGCTCAGGTCAATTTCGATTATTGCTACATCAAATCACCGATCGAAGGCCGCACCGGCGTGCGACTTGTCGATATTGGCAATGTCATTCACGCTGCGGACCAAAACGGCATTGTCGTCATCACGCAGATGCACCCCCATTTCCGTTATGTTCACGCTACCGGAGCAAAATCTGTCCCAAATTTTGAACGAAGGCGGCGCAAACGGTGGCTTGAGAGTTCTGGCGCTCGACCGCGGAAATACAAACACACTCGATGAAGGCACGCTTGCTGTCGTCGATAACGAAATTGATCCGACGACCGGCACTGTAAAGCTGAAGGCGACGTTCCCGAATGATGATCTGAAACTTTGGCCGGGAAAATTCGTCAATGCCCGCTTGGTCCTGACCACGCGAAAGGATGCAACGGTGATTCCCTCGAGCGTCGTGCAACGCGGACCGCAGGGAACGTACGCTTACCTGATCAAGCCAGATAAAACGGTCGAGATGCGACCGATCAAAGTCGCCCAAACGGAAGGAAATCTCGCATTGGTGGATGAAGGGCTGAAACCCGGCGAACAAGTCGTGGTGGATGGTCAGTATAAATTGCAACCTGGCGCGCATGTTGAACTGACGACGCCGCAACCATCGAAGGAATCACAGCCCGTACAGGTCAGACAGCCTGGGCAGAAGATGGCGAGATCAGGAAAGCCGTGAGCATTTCCGAACCATTCATTCGCCGGCCCGTGGCGACTTCGCTGCTGATGGTCGGTGTCATTTTGCTCGGAACACTTGGCTACAAACTGCTGCCGATCTCAGCCCTGCCGACAGTTGATTTTCCGACCATCGAAGTGACGACCTACTATCCGGGCGCCAGCGCCGATGTCATGGTCTCGGCAATCACGACGCCACTGGAGCGTCAGTTCGGCCAAATTGCGGGACTCGCCTCAATGAATTCGACGAGTTCGTTCGGCGTATCGACAATCACATTACAATTTGTGCTCGACCGGCCGATCGATGTTGCCGCTCAAGACGTACAGGCCGCGATCAATGTTGCGGGCGGATTCTTACCCAAGGATCTGCCGAACCCGCCAAAATATAACAAGGTCAACCCGGCCGATACGCCGATCCTCACCCTGTCCATTACGTCGGACAGTTTGCCTCTCGATAGAGTGAATGATTTTGCCGACACTCTGTTGGCGCAGAAATTTAGCGAAGTCACCGGCGTCGGCCTTGTCACGATTCAGGGCAATCAAAAACCGGCCGTGCGCGTGCAGGTGAATCCAGCGGCGATTTCCGCCCTCGGACTCAGCTTGGAAGATGTGCGAACAATTCTCGGCCAGGCGAACGTGAATGCGCCGAAAGGCAGCTTCGACGGGCCGCGGCAATCGTTCACTATCGGATCGAACGATCAGATTTTTTCCGCTGACGCTTACAAACCAATCATCGTCGCTTATAAAAACGGCGCTCCGATTCGACTCGGCGATGTTGCGAACATCATCGACAGTGTGGAGAACGATCAGCTTGCCGCGTGGGTCGGCGCGCAGGGCGGCGAACAATCCGCCGTGCTGCTCGATATTCAGCGTCAACCAGGCGCGAACATCATTCAAACGGTGGACCGCGTGAAGCAATTGCTGCCGCGATTGACCGGCACCCTGCCGCCGTCCGTGCACGTTTCCATTCTGGCTGATCGCACCGAGACGATCCGCGCGTCAGTGCGCGACGTGCAATTCACGTTGCTACTGACCGTCGCGCTCGTCGTAATGGTGATGTTCCTCTTCCTGCGAAAACTCTGGGCGACGGTGATCACGAGTGTGGCGCTTCCGCTCTCGCTCATCGGGACGTTCGGCATCATGTATCTTGCCGGATTCAGCCTCGACAATCTTTCGTTGATGGCGCTGACCATCTCGACCGGCTTCGTCGTCGATGACGCCATCGTGATGATTGAAAACATCGTCCGCTATATCGAAGCAGGCGATACGCCATTGGAAGCCGCGCTCAAAGGCGCAAAGCAAATTGGTTTCACGGTGGTGTCGTTGAGTATCTCGCTCGTCGCGGTTTTCATTCCGCTTCTGTTCATGACCGGAATTGTCGGCCGCTTGTTCCGCGAATTCGCGATTACGATGAGCGTGGCGGTTGGTGTATCGGCGTTCGTTTCGCTGACGCTCACGCCGATGATGTGCGCGAAGCTGTTGCGCTCCGAAAAAGAAGAAGAAGGAGAACACCAAGGTGAGTTTTATCGCCGAACCGAAGAATACTGGACGCGGTTTAGCAATTTGTATGAACGCGGGTTGCGCTGGGTGTTCGCGCACCAACGATTCGTTTTGATGGTCGCTATCATAACGTTGGTCGCAACCATCCTGCTCTACATCGTCGTGCCGAAAGGGCTGCTGCCGCAGCAGGATACCGGGGTGATCGTGGGCGTGACGGATGCCGCGGAGAACATTTCCTTCAAGGCCATGTTGGAGCGCGTGCATGCCGTTTCCGATATCGTTAGGCGCGACCCGGATGTCGCGAGCGTGTCGGCTTCAGTCGGCGCAGGGACAGTGAACGCGACCATCAACACCGCCCGGCTCTACATCGTGCTCAAGCCGCACAATGAGCGCGCGAATGCCGAAAAAATCATCGAAAGGTTGCGCAATGCCACGCGCGATGTCGAAGGCGTCTCGTTCTTCATGCAAGCGGCGCAGGATTTGCAGATCGATGCGCGCGTCAGCCGCACGCAATTCCAGTACATTTTACAGGATGCCGACGCAGCGGAACTGGCGGAGTGGACTCCAAAACTTGTGCAAAAACTTGGACAACTGCCGGAGCTCACTGACGTCGCAAGCGACCAACAGGTGAACGGCTTGCAGTTGAATGTCGATGTTGACCGCGAGAAAGCATCGCGCCTCAACGTGCTCACGCAAGCAATCGACGACACGCTTTACGACGCATTCGGACAACGGCAAGTCTCGATTATTTTCACGCAACTCAATCAATTCCGCGTCATTCTCGAAGTGGAACCGAACTTTCGTGAATCGCCGGATTTGCTCGACAAGATTTACGTCAAATCAAGCAGCGGCCAGCCGGTTCCGCTGAGCGCGTTCGCGACGATGCACGTGAGCACCACGCCGCTTTCCATCCCGCATCAAGGGCAATTTCCGGCGGCCACCATCTCATTCAACTTGCAGAGTGGGAGCTCGCTCAGTCACGCGATCCCGGCGATTCAAAAAGCAGAACGCGAAATCGGTTTGCCTGATACAATCGCAACTACATTCACCGGCGCGGCAGCGGAATTTCGTTCATCGCTAACGAGCGAGCCATTGCTGATCTTGGCGGCCGTTGTGGTGATTTATATCGTGCTCGGCGTTTTGTACGAAAGTTACATTCATCCGATCACGATTCTTTCGACCTTGCCATCTGCCGGCGTCGGTGCGTTGCTCGCGCTGCTCATTTGCCGCATAGATTTTTCGTTAGTCGCGCTCATTGGGATCATCCTGCTCATCGGCATTGTGAAAAAGAACGCGATCATGATGATCGATTTTGCGCTCGAAGCCGAACGCAAGGAAGGACTCTCAGCAGAAGAATCGATTTATCAGGCGTGCCTGTTGCGTTTTCGTCCCATCATGATGACAACGGCGGCGGCATTGTTGGGCGCATTGCCACTTGCCATCGAGAGTGGAACTGGCAGTGAGCTGCGGCGCCCGCTCGGAATTTCCATCGTCGGGGGATTGTTGCTCTCACAATTTCTCACGCTCTACACGACGCCGGTGATTTATCTTTATCTCGATCGGTTTGGAGGTTGGATGAAGGAACGCCGTCGCCGCGGTGAGATTGCTCAAGTCGAGCTACCGTTAAGAACGTCGACAGCTCTGGAACACAAACCCGAGCCGCAATTCGCGGGAGTGAACGGTGAAGGTGATCGACTTGGATTTTAATTGTAGCACGAGCGTCTCGCTTGCGATGGAAGAGAACGCAAGCCGGAGGCATGCGCTACCTTAGCCATGAATGTCTCCGAGCCATTCATTCGTCGACCGGTCGGCACATCCCTGCTGGCAGCGGGAGTACTGTTGCTGGGCGCCGTGGCCTATTATTTTTTGCCGGTGGCGCCGTTGCCGAAAGTGGATTTCCCCACTATTTCTGTCAGCGCGCAAGAACCGGGTGTCGATCCGCAGACCGCAGCGTCATCGCTCGCCGCGCCGCTCGAGCGCCGCTTTGCGCAAATCGCCGGCGTATCTGAAATCACTTCCGTCAGTTCGTTAGGCGGTTCGTCCGTCACGATCCAATTCGATCTGAATCGCGACATCAACGGCGCGGCACGCGACGTGCAGAGCGCAATCAACGCCGCTTCGGGGGAATTGCCCAGCGGACTGCCGCAACCGCCCTCCTATCGCAAAGTCAATCCATCCGATGCGCCGGTCATGGTGCTCGCGATGACGTCGGACGCGCAGCCGCTGTCGGAAGTTTACAATCTCGCCGATCAAATTATCGGTCAGCGCATCAGCCAGGTGGAGGGCGTCAGCCAGGTGCTCATCGGCGGCGGCGCGAACTCCGCCGTGCGTGTGCAGATAAATCCGGTCGCGCTTGCCTCGATGGGCCTGAGCATGGAAGACATTCGCACGACGCTTTCGCAAGCGAATGTCCTTTCACCAAAGGGTGCATTTGACGGCCCGGAGCAGAGTTTCGTCATCGCGAGCAACGACCAACTAACGCAGGCCG
>QHOX01000035.1 GCA_003219465.1 Verrucomicrobiota bacterium
AAGGTTTTCTCTACGTCGCCTCGGGGCCGCTGGTCCGCAGCTCGTATCACGCGGCTGATTTTCACCCGGTTGTGCGGAGATAACCGGAACTATGGGAACAAATCTTCCCCTGTAGTGTCCGCTGTCCTCTGCGGATTCTGTCGAGCGGCGGCTTTCCAGTCGCTTCAAATGGGATGCGCTGAGGACAGCGCACGCTACAGCATCGCAATTGCAATGCTTGTCATCCCGAGCGAAGTCGCGCAATCTCTGCATTACATTTTGAGATGTCTCGACGAAGCCTGTCCTGAGCAAAGCCGAAGGACTCGACATGACAGAAACGACTTTAAGATCGCAAATCGCGGCGGTTATTCCGGCGTATCAGGACGAAAAACACATCGGCGACATCGCGCGTCGAACCCGTGAGCGGCTGGATCACGTTCTCGTTGTTGATGACGGCTCAACGGATCACACCGCCCAGCGTGCGCGCGAAGCCGGCGCCGAAGTTATTGTTCACGCCCAAAACCAGGGCAAAGGCGAAGCAATTAAAACCGGGCTCTCGCACTGGCTTGGCGCTGCGAATCAATCCAGCGGCGGACAAGATCGACAAATCACGTGGGTGATTCTTCTGGATTCTGATGGTCAACATCTTCCCGAGGAGATCGATCGATTTTTGCTAGCGGCAGCCTCGGTTACGGGACCCACGTTTTTCATTGGCAATCGCATGAACAACGTTGCCGGCATGCCGTTTATCCGTCACGTCGTGAACCGTTTCATGAGCAATCAGATCAGCCGTGTTTGCGGGCAAACAATCCCGGACACGCAGTGCGGTTACCGCATGCTGGATCGGCGGCTAATTCCAGGCATGCTTGGCGGCGGACACCGGTTCGACTACGACACGGAAGCGCTCATTATCGCCAGCCGCACAGGTTACCGGATCGAATCGGTCCCAATCACGACTGTTTATACCGATCAAGTCAGTAAGATTCATCCCGTGCGCGACGCGCTCCGCTTTTTCAAATTGATGCGGCGGTATAAGGCCGTCGGCAGGTGAGCTGACACTTCGCAAATCGCGGCTTTTCTGGTCGTTAGAAAAAGACTTGACAGTTTTGGTCGTTTTGCCGTAAGACGCTTTCCTTAAGAGATTTGCCCTACAAAATGGCTGAGTCTTGACCTAAGCCACACACCCTATGAAAAAGAAATCTGCTTCAGCATTAGCGTTCTTTAACCTCCGCGTTTTGATTGGACTCTTGGTCGTGCTAACCGGCGTCGTTCTGGCCATGGTTAGTCTCGGCGTTTTGTCCGCACCCGCTGCAAACATCGTCAAAGCATTGGGGAAATATCAAATCATCACCAGCTCCAGCGATCCCCTTGTGCCCGTGGGATTTGACTGTTCCACGATTCACGAGAAAGGCATTGACAAGCAGGAAAACTTGCGAGCCGGAGCGATTATGATCGCTTGCGGTCAAACGCAGGGCGGTTCGACGTCTGCGACTACGCCCACGTCCACGCTTGGTCCGGCCGGCCGGTTGTTCCAAAAACTCTTGGCGCCTCTGGCGTACGGCGGGGGCGACGTTGACCTCGTCACCGGCGCTGAAACTTCTCCCAACGTTACGCAGTCGGAGACGTTTACCACGGCTAACCCCGACAACCCGAACCAGATCGTCGTGGCTTACAACGATTCACGAGGCCGCAATGTCACGCCGATAAATATTTCCGGCGCATCGGTCTCCACCGACGGCGGTGCAACATTCACTCGCCTGACGAAGGCGAGCGGTCAGGGTCCATTCGACAATACCGTGGGCGACCCGGTTATCCTGTACAATAAGCCAACGGCCACTTGGTTCACTGTCTGGCTCGATGGTGGTTGCGGCGGGCAGGGCCTTGGAGGATACAAGTCGACGACTCCGTGGGACCCCAATAGCTGGAGCCATTATTGTATTCACAGCAACAACAACGACGACAGAGAGTCTGGTTGGGCTGATAACAACCCTTCTTCTCCGTTCTACGGCCGCATGTACGTCTCCTGGAACGACTACAATGTCGGCGGCGGTGCCCTCTTCGTGACCTACTCCAGTGATAATGGAGCTACCTGGCATAGCCCGATAAATGTCGTCCCCAGTTTCATCCGCGATGTCCAGATTACCGGTGACCTTGCCACAGGTGATCTCTACATTGCCGGCATGGACGAAGGAGGCGGCGGTTTCCCCCACAACGACATCAACAAAATTTACAGATCCACGGACGGCGGCAACACTTGGATTAACACGTACAGCGGCCCCAGTTTTCCAGGGCCGGGTGTTACCGCTGTTGGTTACTTCGCCTGCATGTTTACCGATAACGGCGGCTACTGGCGACACGAGGGCTGGGGAGAGCCTGCCGCTTATAATCACGTCGTTCACCTCGTTTATGCCCAGCATGGCACCGGCGCCGACCCCGGTGACGTCTACTATATTCGTTCCACTGACAGTGGCTTGACGTTCAGTGCACCGTTCAAGTTGAACAGTGATGCTACTACGCGTCCTCAGTGGCAACCTAACATTTCAGTCAGCAACGCAGGCACTCTGCTGGCAACGTGGTACGATGCGCGTGAGAGCGCCGGTTGTACAGCTGGCAGCCCGGGCGTTCCGTGCTACCGAATGTGGTCGCGCAAGTCTAACGACAATGGCGTGTCGTGGCTGGCTGATGATGCGTTGTCGGACGTGGTCAGTCCTTTGCCGGCGCAACCTGATCCGGGCATTCAGCCGACCTATGCGGGCGACTACGACTACGGGTCGGCGTTGCTCACCAAGCACGTGACGTCATGGGTGGACGGACGAGTGGCAGTTGGCGGCCAGTCTCAGCAGGATGCCTTCACTGATAGGGAGCTAGTGGGTTTTGCGGTGACCACTACCGCTCCAGCCTGCAACAGCGTCATTAACACCCAGCCAAACGACTTTGTCGTTAACCTGAGTGACGCGGTGAATCCGACAACCGTCCAGGCCGGCGATTTCACCGTGAATGGGAGCGCGGCGAACTCGTTTGTGTTAGGCGGGGGCAACACACAGATCACTTTCCACTTCAATAGCTCGCCTGTTGCAACACAGGGCGTGCAGACGATGCACATTCCCACAGGTGCGTTTAACCGTGCCTCGGACGGGCAGGGGGTCTTCGATTTTACGTGCACCTTCCGCTACGACGTCTTGCAGTTACAGGTGGTTTCCACTGTTCCGGCTGTCGGCGGAACGTTCTCACCGCCAGCGCCTGACAACTATCAATATGACGTGAATTTCAACGAGGCTGTTGATCCGGCATCAGTCCAGGCGAGCGATCTGACGGTGACCGGGAATAGTGGCCCGAGTGTGACGGCAGTCAGCGTGATCAATGGAAACATGACCGCCCGGTTCACGTTGCATATGAACTTCGGAGGAAGCCTGACGGCGAGCATTGCTGCCGGGGCGATCACCGATCAATTTGGCAATCCAGGCGCGGTGTTCTCAGGCAACTATACCGTTGCCGGTTGCCCGCCTCAGGACCATTACAACATAGTCCAGATCGGCGGTAGCATCGTTGCGGGCACGACAGACATTGGCAATCACTGCGACGACTGCACCACCACGATCGCGTTGCCATTCCCTTACACGCTTTACGATCAGACCTACAGCTCCATTACTGTGTCGTCTAATGGCAATGCGCAGTTGACGACTTTGGATGCGGCCTACAGCAACATCTGCCTGCCATGGACGACGCACAACTACACGATCCTTCCCTATTGGGATGACCTGTACACGCTAAACGCTGGGTTTGGGATCTTCACGTCGGTTAGTGGGACTGCTCCCAACCGCATCTTCAATATAGAATGGCGGGCACAATACTATCCGGGGACGGGCACTGCGAACTTCGAGCTCAGGCTGTACGAAGCCCAAAGTCGGTTCGAGGTGATCTATGGGACGCTGACGAACGGCAACACATCGGCTACGGCTGGTGTGCAGAAGAACGACACGGCCTTTGACCAGTACTTCTGCAACGGCTCAGGTGGCGCGGCGACGGGCGGGCAAAGCTATACGCTGCAACTGTGCAATCTGTCACCAACTCCAACAGCGACGCCAACAGCTACGGCCACTGCCACCGCGACAGCTACCGCTACCGCCACCGCCACAGCGACGGCTACTCCAACAGCAACCGCTACAGCTACGCCGACGGCGACAGTTCCACCCACTCCGACTGCAGCCCCGACGCCTGGTGCTCCGACGGCATTGAATGGAACCAATGTGACTGCTACCAGCTTCACTGCGAATTGGAGCACGGTTACCGGTGCGACTGGTTATAAGTTAGATGTGGCCACGAACAGTTCGTTTACCAACTACGCACCGGGGTACCAAGACCTGGACGTCGGCAACACGACTAGTCGAAACGTCACGGGCTTGACCCCGAATACGTTCTATTACTACCGGTTGCGCGCCTACAATGGGAACGGTACGAGTCCAAATTCCAACGTGATCAGGGTAAAGACGAGAAGTCACTAACATAGCTCTGGCCTGCGACACCAACCTGACGCGCGCGTTGCCGGTATTTTATAGCGCCGGCTCCGTAAGCCGCTTCTTGATAAAGCGTCGCACAGCGACTGCGGCTACACGTAAGGTTTTCTCGTTGGCACTGGTTTTGAGCTTTTCAAAATTTCGGATTCAGGCGTGAGCGTAGCCGGTTTGCCGCTGAAGATGACGCGGTTTGGCTTTTGATCGAGCGTCTCGACGAGTTCCTGGCATATCGAAAGCTGTGGCGAATCGACACAGGGAGTCGTCGTAGCCACAGCTGAATTACTGACCATCCTGACTAAAAGAGCGTAAGGGCGTTTCGGGGCGTTTCTGTCTCGGGGTAGGGCAAAAAAAGGGAGAAATTAATAAAAAAACCTAAGGCCAGAATCGGACGGAGAAGCGAAGGGAAATAAGAAACTAAAACCACAGCCTAAAATTCCACCCATGAAAAAGAAATCCGCTCCACAATCTGCCTTCTTTAGTCTGCGCCTCTTAATTGGACTGTTTCTAGTCCTGGCTGGCTCGGCCATCCTATTTGCCTCCAGTCTGAATTCGCCCGGAAGCGCGACTGCCGGTTCCGCAACCGCCGTACAACCCGGCACGCCAATGCCCGACGTCGTGCAGTTGATCGGCCCGGTCACTCTAAACACGGATTTGCGCGACCTCCCGTACATTGCGCCAAGCCATGAGTTCGAAGAGAAGCGGCTGATGCGCTATCCGCACCCCGAAATTCCAACTCCAACCAAACCAACCTCGGCCTACGAACGGTTCGAGTCGTTGATGAAGCAGATCCTGTCGCCTCTGCCGCAGATGCCGGCGCCGCTGCTGACCTTTGATGGGATGAACTCGGCCCAGAGCGGCTGTATGTGTTTGCCGCCCGACACCGACGGCGACGTCGGCCCCAGCCATTACGTGCAATCGGTCAATAGCTCGATCAAGATTTTCGATAAAAATGGCAACCCGCTCAATGGCTCGAATGGGACGACGTACAACTCTCTTTTCCTTACTCTGGTAGGCACACCCTGTTCGGGCTTCAACAATGGCGACGGGTTTGTCTTCTACGATCAGGTCGCTGATCGCTGGGTGGCCAGCGATTTCGCGTTTCCTGGAACGCTTCCCGGGGCAGGACCATTCTATCAATGCGTTGCCGTTTCCCAAACGGGCGACCCTGTCAGTGGCGGCTGGTTTCTTTACGCGATCCAGCATGATCCGGCCAACCCGACGTGGATCGGCGATTACCCAAAGTTCGCATTTTGGAACAGCGGCGGGACCCCTGCCCAAAACGCTTATTATCTTACGATCAACCTGTTTGACGGGCCGACGCTTGCCTTCGAAGGCGTGCGCGTTTTTGCTCTCGACCGCGGGTCGATGCTTACAGGTGGCGCTGCTAATGCGATTGCTTTCAACATCCCGCCTGCTGGCTTGGGCGACTCCTACAGTCTAGTGCCAGCTGGTTTTCGCACGGGCAATCCGCCACCCGTGGGCAGAGATGAATTTCTGTTATCTGTAG
>QHOX01000408.1 GCA_003219465.1 Verrucomicrobiota bacterium
TTCGGTCCGCCGGCCATGGCGTCGAGTTATTTCAATCTCGGCTCGATCATTGCCGGGGTGGCGATCGGTTACTGGCTCGATCCGCATTTCGGCGCGCGCTCACTCGCGGGTTTGGCGATCGGCACACTCATCGGCGGCGCGTGGCAATTGATCGGACAATTTCCGTCACTGCATCATGTCGGCTACAAGTTTCACCCCGATTTTCACTGGCGCGACGAAGGTGTGCGGACAGTGCTGACCTTGATGGGACCGGCGGTGATCGCCGCGAGCGCGGTGCAGGTGAATGTGCTGATCAATAGCGCTTTTGCAGCGAGTCTCGGCAACGGGCCGGTGAGCTGGCTCAACATTGCGTTTCGCCTGATGCAATTGCCGCTGGGAATTTTCGGTGTCGCCATCGGCACCGTGACTTTGCCGCTGGTGTCAAAGAGCGCCGCGCTTGGGAACACCGCTGAGTTTCGCGCCATCCTGGCGCGAGGGATGCGGCTGGCATTTTTGCTGACGATTCCGTCGGCGATCGGACTGGCGATGCTGGCGTCGCCGATCATCAGCGTGATTTATCAGCACGGACGGTTTACGGCCGAAATGACCCGGCAAACTACAGGCGCGCTCCAATATTACGCGATCGGGCTCGTCGCGTATGCGGCGTTGAAAGTGTTGACGCCTGCGTTTTATGCCGTGGGCAAACGCAACACACCGATGGTGGTGAGCTTTCTTGCCATCGGCGCGAATCTGTTTTTGAACTGGTTGTTCACGTTCCGGCTCGGCTGGGGACACCGCGGCCTTGCGTTTTCAACCAGCCTCGTCGCCACGATCAATTTTCTTTTGCTCTACGCGCTGATGCGCCGGCATACGCGCAGGCTGGAGACGCGCCAGATGCTAATTGCGCTGGCAAAGATTTGTGTCGCAGGCGCCCTCCTGGCTCTCGTTTGCTGGGCCGCAAATTACCTGTGGCTGGATGCGTGGTCGGACATGCGCTTCTTCCAAAAGCTGGCGATACTGCTCGCGACCATCACGTTCGCTGGAGCCGCGTTTTTCGGCGCGGCGTTTCTCCTGCGCATCAGCGAGGTGCAAGACATTATTGATGTGTTCCGACGCAAAGTACGCCGCGCGTTGTAGAGGCGTTTGTGAATCGCGCTTTCAGCGCTGATGGATTCGATATTTTCATATCCTAGGGCGTTGCCCCAGGCTGGCAATGGAATCGCGCCTTTGGCGCTTTGGTTCTAGTGTCCCTCAGACGCCGGGTGGATTATCCGACGCCCCTGTCTTGTTTCCAGGTAGCGCCAAAGGCGCTATCCACTATTAGCCTGGGGCAACGCCCCAGGATTCATGAAATCCAAAACGCGGCAGCGCTGAAGGCGTGATTCAATTAAGTGACGCGTTTTCAATCCCAGACATAACGCACGTCGAAATCTAGGCCGTGCTTGCGCAACAACTGGCGATACTCTTATGGTCCTCTTGTTGCCCGTCAATGTATCGCCGCACGGATTCGAGTTGACTCGGGCTCACCGAAAATGCGCCGTATCCGCGCTGCCAGGAGAAGCCGCGATACCGCGCATCAAGCGTCTTGATCCATTTGGAGGACGTCTTCTTTATTTGCTCGACGAGCTGTGCCTGCGAAAGAGTTCGTGGCAACGTTGTGACGATATGAATGTGATCGGCCATACCGCCGACGTGCACAAGCTCAACGCCGAGATCGCAGCAGATCGTGGCGAGATAAGCATGCATGCGCATCCGCACATCCGAATCGAGCCAGGCTTCACGATCCTTTGTGCTAAAGATGATATGAAGAATGACCTTACTTGAGCGATTGAGGCATGGCATCGATGATGTACTGAACCGGCGCAGGAGTGAATCGCGCTTTCAGCGCTTGATCCTTTCTAACGGCTCAAATCCTGGGGCGTTGCCCCAGGCTAGCAATGAGATCACGCCTTTGGCGCTAGTAGGTCGAATGTTGTAGAGGCGTTTGTGTCAAACACCCGAATTGTTAGCGCCAAAGGTGCTGTCTCAGCCTGAGCCTGGGGCAACGCCCCAGGTTTCGCGGACCGCCCAAGAAACATCAGCGCTGAAAGCGCGACCCATTACCCCAACGCCTGATCGAGGTCCTGGATCAGGTCGTCGGCGTTTTCGAGGCCGATGGACACGCGCAGCAGCCCTTCGGGCGACGTTGTGCCCGGGCCTTCGATGGACGCTCGATGCTCGATCAAACTTTCTACGCCGCCCAGGCTGGTCGCGCGGATGAAGATTTTCGTTTTCGCTGCAACCGACATCGCAGCGTCGTAACCCTCTTTCGCTTCAAACGAAAGCATTCCGCCGAACGCCGACATTTGTCCGGCCGCGATCTTGTGTCCGGGGTGCGACTGCAACCCGGGATAATGCACGCGCGCCACTTTCGAATGTCGCGCCAGGAAGCTCGCCACTTTCATTGCGTTTTCCGAATGCGCGCGCATTCGCCACGGCAACGTGCGCATGCCGCGCAAGACAAGCCAGCAATCGAAAGGCGAGGGGACCGCGCCGCCCTCGTATTGAATGCTGCGGATTCGCTGGAAAAATCCGTTGTCTGTTTTGGCAACGACAATTCCTCCCAGAACGTCGCAATGGCCGCCGAAATATTTCGTGGTGGAATGGAGGATCAAATCGGCGCCGAGATCGAAGGGCCGTTGCAGCACCGGCGCCCACGTGTTGTCGCAAACGAACATCGCGCCGGCGTCATGCGCGATCTCTCCGACGGCGGCG
>QHOX01000036.1 GCA_003219465.1 Verrucomicrobiota bacterium
GTCGAGCGGTTTTACATGAACGTCCGCTAAAAAAAACCAGACTTTCGCGATCCCAGTCCAGGCACGCGAAAATGTCGGATCTTTCTCGAGAGAGCGCTGAAAGAAACTCAGCGCTTTCCGCAAATCCTCCTCGCTTCCTTTGTTCGAGAAGTAGAGACCTTGTAAATAAAGATCGTATCCCTCCGTGTTCCGTTGTTCGTGGGCGGGAAGCGAAATGGCCAGCTTGATCTTGAGCGCGTCAACAATTGCGCGAGTGATTTCATCCTGCAGCGCAAACACGCCCTGCAATTCGCGTTCGTAAGTTTCCGACCAAAGCTGAAGACCGTTTCGCGTATTAATTAACTGCGCGCTAATGCGAACGCGATTCCCGTCCCGTCGCACACTTCCTTCCACTACATTTTCGACGTTGAGCTTCTTCCCGAGATCACTCACGTCGGGGTTTTTCCCTTTGAACGAGAACGACGAAGTGCGGGCCACGACGCGCAACCCATCTACCTTGGCCAGGGCGTCGAGAATTTCCTCGCTCATGCCATCGCAGAAGTATTCCTGATCTTTTGCCTGACTAAGATCCAGGAATGGCAGCACAGCGATCGATTTCTCCGGGAAAGGTGCGAGCGGCACTGCCCGGTGCCGCGACATTCGGAAAGCAAAAAACGATCCCGCGACGATCGCTGCCAGCACGATGAACGCTGCCAATTTGCGAGCCGCGGTGGAGCGTTTGAACTCAGCCTTAAATTCCAATTTGTGACGAAGATCTCTGAGCGCCTCAAGCAACTCGTGTGCACTGTGATACCGTTCTTCGCGATCTTTGCGCAGCGTTTTGCTGATAATCTTCTGAAGTTCAGCCGGAGTGTGCGCGATGGAACTCGTGAGCGGCGGTGGTTCCTTCTCAAGAATCGAAGACATCGTTTCTCCTGGCGTTTCGCCGGTGAATGGCGGATGACCAGTTACCATTTCGTAAAGGACTACGCCGAGACTCCAGATATCGGTCCCCTTATCAACCTGCGCGCCGTACGCCTGTTCCGGCGACATATAACGAACCGTTCCCAGTATCGACCCCAGGTTGGTCTCAGCGAGTGTCATCGATCCTGCTACGTCCGCCGTAGCCTCGGCGAAGGCGGATTCCGCTAGCTTTGCAATCCCGAAGTCGAGCACTTTCACGTACCCGTCCGGCCGGAGCATGATGTTCTCCGGCTTGATGTCGCGATGGATAATGCCGGTTTCGTGGGCGGCCGCGAGTGCACTCGCCACTTGAATCGCGACGTCAACAGCTTCACCGACCTCGATTCGCCCGCGCATCAGACGTTGACGCAGCGTCTCGCCTTCGATCAGTTCGCTGGCTATGTAATGAGCAGAGTGATCCTCGCCGATCTCGTAAATCGTCAGGATGTTTGGATGATTGAGCCCAACTACGGCATGCGCTTCTTGTTGAAACCGCTTCAGGCGCTCCGCGTCGGCGGTAAAGCGCTCGGGCAGGAGTTTGAGCGCGGCCTTACGGCCAGCTGTAATGTCGGTGGCCAGATAGACGTCGCCCATCCCGCCGGTGCCGATCCGTTTAGAAATTTTGTAGTGGCCAAGCGTCTGACCGACGAGCAAATCAGCTTGCTCATTTTCAATAATCCTCGTGGCAATGCCGGCAACCGGGGTTTCAATGAAGACGCCTGCTCGTTGATGTGAAGCGAGGAGTGCTTCTACCTTACGACGCAAAACCTCATCACCTTCGCAGGCCACGTCCAGGAATGCGCCAACCTGGTCCGGCTCTTGATCCAGCGCTGCGTGAAAGATTTCCTCAATCGTTTGTAACCGCGCCGGCGTCATAGACACGAATTACACTAATTGTTCACGAATTTTGGGGGCCGACCGGACACGAATTGTCACGAACCACATCGAATCCAGCTGCAAGGGCTCGACACGAATTACACGAATTGTCACAAATTTCGTAAGACTTGCGCAAACCACTGAATCCATTGGTGTAAATTCGTGGAATTCGTGTCTCATAAAACAACGAGAATTTTATCCCAGACCACAAAGTCCGCATAATAATAGTGAGGCAGGATGACTCCCTTGTAGGTGATTTCGTAGTTTTTCTCGCGCAAAAACGGAATTGCAGCGCGACTCAGTTCAACGACAAACGCATCCTTGTAGATAATTTCGTCGTGACCCTTTCCCAATTCGCGATGAATCTCCATGCACAAGCCAACGAGTTGAAAAACCTCCTCCTTGTAAACCAGCTCACTCATCTGCGACGCGAATCACCGACACGAATTACACGAATTGCCACGAAATTCATACGGCTCGCGCAAAGCTACTGAATCAATTGGTGTGAATTAGTGAAATTCGTGTCTATCAGGTGGCGCTATGCAATTCCGTGTACAGCCATGCCTTGGCAAAAACCCAATCACGTCGAACCGTCACGGTAGAGATTTTCAGGACCTCAGCTATTTCATCGTGCTTGAGGCCGCCGAAGTATTTCAATTCCACGACGTGAGCTTTTCTTGAGTCGAGCGTCGCCAATCTCTCCAGCGCCTCATGCACATCGAGAATCTCTGTTGTTTGTTCGGGCGAGATCAGCGCGGCCGTGTCCAGATCTACTTTAAGCACGCCGCCACCGCGTTTTTGGGACTGAGACGCCTTGGCATAATTGACCAGGATTTGACGCATCGCTTGTGCGGCGACGGCAAAAAAGTGTGAGCGGTTCGTAAAGCTCGGGTGGGTCTGGCCGGCAAGGCGCAGATAAGCCTCGTTGACCAGCGCCGTCGTTTGCAATGTGTGCTCGGGACGCTGTCCCTCCATAAAATGATGAGCGAGGCGGCGGAGTTCTTCATAGACCAGCGGGGTTAACTCTGCGAGGGCGGCATCGTCTCCGTGACTCCAATCCGCCAGGAGCTGGGTCACTCTTTGCGGAGAGACCAAAGGCGTATCCATAAGCTCTTCTTCGTATCCTATCACCCTCAGAAGTTTCCTGCACGCGGAAGCTTCTCCCGAGAAAATTTCAATTTAGATGATCACTTTTGATCGGTCTTTCTTGTTTACATGAGTGAACGGCTGGAAAGGACTTCCCAAAACTAGAAGTCAAACAAGGCCAAAACAAAAAGGAAATTAGTTTATGAGAAATTCAAACATCACCAAAACCCGCATCCGAGTCGCTCTGCTACTCGTGTTAGCGGCTTCCATCATCGGCCTTGCGCCAGCCTTTTCGGCTAGTGCACGGGCTGGTTCATTTAGCATCAACGACGTGTCGGGAAACTACGTTGAGCTCGCCGACGGCTGGACGTTCGGCAATGGCGTCGTTAACTTCGACCCGGTCAGCCAGGTCGGTCTTGTCACGTTCACGCCTGCGACCGGCACCTTTCACGAGGATTTGATCATAAGAAATGCTGGAACAAATATCGTGGTCCATCCTAATGGCACCTATACCGTGGATGCGAATGGCCACGGGACGATGACGTGGATGGGTATGAACGGCCCCAAGCACCGCGATTTTTACATCGTGAACGGAGGCGCTGAGCTCAAGTGGATCATTACAGACCCACCCGGTACCCACGTGATAGCAAGCAACAGCGGGACCATGACCAGGCAATAGCGAGGGCTTGCTCAAGTAACCTGCCGAGCCGAACAAGCAGCCATATTTGGCAATCAGCCGTCACGCTTCACCGCGCGGCGGCTTTTTGTTTGAAATCCGCTTGCCAAAGAGAGCGCACTGGCAAATCAACCGCGGATTGGGCGGATAAAACGGATTAGCTGTAGAAGCGGCGGGGCTTGCCCTGACTTGTCGGGGGATGGTTGGGCAGGTGACTGTCACTACCTAATAGAATTGTTTTGTGAGTGGAGGGTGTAGCCTTGCTAAACAAGAGCAGCGACAAAAGAAAGACTCGAGGAGTCCGACGACTACTTACTTATAAAATCGTCGTCTGCTCCCTCCAAGGGCGAGGGGGGCGAATTTTCGAGAGATTGATCCGCGACTAAAAATGGGACGTGCGCCGCCGGCGCGCGCTCCATTGCGAATGAGTAAATCGTCCCTAGTTGACTGGACAGGCGAGGCACCTGTCTTCCTTGCACGACGGTCGTAGTATCGGTAATCTACCGAAACGATGCGTTTCCGCACTTACAAAAACTCTAATTTGGCCGTAAGCGAAGTTGGCTTTGGTCTGTGGACGATTTCCACTGGTTGGTGGGGAAATTTCACCGAAGGCGAAGCGATTGCGCTCATGCACAAGGCGTTCGATCTCGGTATCACACTGTTCGACGCCGCCGATACGTACGGAAACGGATTGAGCGAAGAGCTGATCGCGAAGGCGTTTCCAAACCAACGGGATGAAATCGTGATCGCGACAAAAGTTGGTTACGATTTCGTGCATCATGGCGAAGCGCGCGGGCGTGGGCAGCGCGAGATTCCGCAGGATTTTTCCCCGGAATCGATCACACGCGCGACGGACGCGGCGCTTAAGCGATTGAAGACGGACCGGATCGATCTTCTCCAACTGCACAACATCCGAATGGAGCAAGTTTATGATGATGCGCTTTGGACGACTCTCGAGAAACTAAAGTCCACCGGGAAAATTCGTTACTACGGTATTGCCCTCGGTCCGGCGATCGGCTGGCTTTACGAGGGAGTAAACTGCAGTCGTGAGCGCGACATCACGAGCCTGCAACACATTTATAACTTGCTCGAACAACACCCTGGGCATGCCATACACGACGCCGCGACCGAGGCGGGGAAAGACACAATGTTTCTCGTTCGTGTGACGCATTCGTCGGGAATGCTCGAGGGGAAATACACAGAGGAAACGTCGTTTCCGCCGACCGATCATCGCAGTCATCGTCCGCGAAGCTGGTTGTTGAACGGGGTTAAAAAGATCGACAAGTTACGTTTTCTCGAAAATTCCGAACGCACCCTCGGTCAAGCAGCGTTGCAATGGTTGCTCGCAGATGAGCGGGTCGCCTCGACATTGCCAAACATTTACGAAGAAGCGCAGCTCGTTGAGTTCGCGAAAGCGCCGGAGTCTCCTCCCCTCACGACCGACGACATGGCTAAGATCGATGATCTTTATTCCGATAACTTCGGAATCGAAGAAGAACCACCGAAGTTCAAGGGGACGATGGAACTGCCGAAAGAAACCGCAGCCACGCTGTAGCCGTTTCGCTGTGCGAAACGCGATCCAGGTTTTCAATTCACACGTCACTTTGCGCTTCGCACAGCGAAGCGGCTACAATTAGAAAGTTCGCGATGCCGAGAGCGCCATCGCCCGCACGCGAGGCGCGCGTACTACCCTAGTCGGACTCGTCTTCTTCCTCCACCGGTTCGGCTCGCCGGACTTCTGGTTTCCGTTCGCGTCGCTCGCGCCTGGTCGTTTCCTGGCCCTTGTAAATTTCTTTGAAAATGTCGGCGATCATCGGCGCGGCAGTGGAGCCGCCATGCACTTTGCTGCCGACATCGCCTTCGTAAAGGGCGACGAACGCATATTGCGGCTGGTCGGCCGGCAAAAATCCCGCGAACCACGCGGCGGTGCGCTCTTTGTTTTTGGGTCCCCATTGCGCGGTCCCGGTTTTTCCGGCGACTTCAACATTATCGAGACTCGCCTGATGCGCTGTGCCGCCGGCGCCATTTACGACGTCGATCATTCCGGTGCGCAATTCATCCAGCGTCTGGGACGAGAGATTGAGTGTTCTTTTGGCGCGCACCTGATATGCGGTCGTAATTTTGTTATCAAACGTCTGCACCTGTTGGACGAGCCGGGTTTGATAACACGTGCCTCCGTTGGCGACGATCCCCATGGCTTGGGCCATTTGCAGTGGCGTGACTTGCACGTCGCCTTGACCAATCGATAAATTTGCGATGTCGCCGTTGAGCAATCTGCGGCCGTGGGTTGCCTTCATGTATTCATCGTTCGGAATACGGCCTTCCGCTTCGCCCCGTAACGGAATGCCGCATTTCGCGCCGAATCCGAGCTTTAATGCCCAATCAACGATGGGTTGGGCGCCGGTCTTGATTCCAACCTGATAAAACCATGTGTCGCACGATTCGGTGAGCGCCTGGACGAAATTCATCGCGCCGCGATCGCCCTTCTTCCAATTGTGGAACGTAACGTTGCCAATCTGAATTGCCGGGACGCAATCAAATCGATCATCTGGGCTCACGGCGGCGCTTTCGAGTGCGGCGATGCCAACCGCAACTTTAAATGTCGATCCCGGTGGATAAGACGAACGATACGCGCGCGGCAACAGCGGAATGTCAGGATCATTCTGCAACACTTTAAATTTCTCGGCAGAGATCGAGGGAACGAAAAGATTGGGGTCGTAGGTTGGCCACGAGGCCAACGCGAGAATGTCACCGTTGTTTGGACTGACAATCACGATCGCGCCGCGTTTCGCTTTTGCTTCCAGCGCCTTTTCCGCCAGTTCCTGAAGGTGAAGATCAAGAGTGGTGACAACGTTGTAACCAGGCTCAGGCGGAGTGATTAATTTTTCGGAAGTTTTCCGGCCATCTTTGTCGAAAGTGAGTTTGTACTCGCCGTGCTTGCCGGTAAGCATCTCGTTAAACGTTTGCTCGAGTCCCTCGCGTCCCTCGGTTTCGGGCCAAAGCGTTTCATGGTTATCGACGATGCCATCGGGATTTCGCCCAGTCTTCCCGGTGTAACCGATGATTTGCCCGGCAATTTTTCCGTTCGGATAAACGCGCACATAAATTGGCCGCACAATCATGGCTGCAAGCAAATTATCTTTAACCTGTCGGTACTCCGACTCGCTGAGATTTTGCGCGATCTCCAATGGCATGATCCCCCGGTTGCGATAATGGCGAAGAATCACTTCGTCTGGCATCCGGAGCGTGCGGCCGG
>QHOX01000037.1 GCA_003219465.1 Verrucomicrobiota bacterium
GGGCTATGTTGTTGTCAACGACATCCAGTTGGAGTTGACACTTCCGGCCGATCCTGAGGAGAGGCCGGCGATAATCCTTCTGTGCAAAGAAGGTGATCGCGAAGAAATGGCGCGCCGCTTTTACAAGCTGAAAAGTGTCGAGGCGATCGATAAAACATACAGAAAGAAATTTGAGGAAGCGCAAAATGCGAGTGCTGCAGAACTAGCCAAACTCGGTCAAGAACGCGATCAAGCCAAAGAGGCGGCGGAGGAGGTGGCCGAAAGGCTTGCCAAGCAAAAGCCAGGCATCGGCTCTGAACTTTACCGGACAGCGATGCGGTTATTTTTAGAGGGGAAGGTCGATCAAGCGCTCGTTACTCTCAGCGATGAAAAACTGCGAAAGCTCTCGAAAGCCGCTAAAGAAGAGGCGATTCAAGCTTGGCTGCTCAAAGCTCAACTTTTCACAGTCCAGTTCCGTTTTGACGACGCAGAAAAAGCCTATCAAGGGGCAATCGACACGTCACCGGACAGTTTCGTAGCTAATTTTGCTTTTGCTTGGTTCAATGCAGAGCTAAACCATTACGAAAAAGCGACCACCGGTTATGCGCGTTGTCTGGAATCAGCAAGGTCTAAAGGAAATAGCGGCGATATCGCTGCCACACTGAACAACCTGGCAATTCTTGATCGAGATCAGAAGCGGATGGAGGCAGCGCGCAAAGAGTTTGAGGAGGCGCTCGAGATTCGTCGCGAGTTAGCCCACAAGAACCCAGACACCTATCTACCGGACGTGGCGGACGCACTGAACAACCTGGCAATTCTTGATGCAGATCAGGACCGGCACGAGGCAGCGCGCAAGGGGTATGAGGAGGCGCTCGAGATTCGTCGCGAGTTGGCCCAAAAGAACCCGGACACCTATCTGCCAGACGAGGCGAGGACACTGAACAACCTGGCAATTCTTGATGCAGCTCAGAACCGGCAGGAGGCAGCGCGCAAGGGGTATGAGGAGGCGCTCAAGGTTCGTCGTGAGTTGGCCCAAAAGAACCCGGACACCTATCTGCCAGACGTGGCGAGGACACTGAACAACCTGGCAATTCTTCATGGAGCTCAGAACCGGCAGGAGGCAGCGCGCAAGGAGTATGAGGAAGCGCTCGAGATTCGTCGCGAGTTAGCCCAAAAGAACCCAGACACCTACCTGCCGAACCTAGCGCACACACTGAACGACCTGGCGATTCTTGATGGAGTTCAGAACCGGCGGGAGGCAGCGCGCAAGGGGTTTGAGGAGGCGCTCAAGATCGATCGCGAGGTGGCCCAAAAGAACCCGGACACCTATCTGCCAGACGTGGCGAGGACACTGAACAATCTGGCAGTTCTTGATACAGCTCAGAACCGGCAGGAGGCAGCGCGCAAGGGGCTTGAAGAAGCGCTGAACATCTATGAGCGATTTGTAGAGCGAAATCCCGAGCGGTTTCAGTCTGACGTTGCGCGAGTTAAGGGTATGCTCCAAACGCTGAGTAAGTAAGGGCAACTGCTGCTGTTCGGAACGGAAAACGCTTGCAAGAGTTTCGGAGCTGGCACATTGCGCTTTACGGAGCGGGAGAAACGTCCCAATTGTTGGTTTTCAGCGATGTTTTTATAGCGTTTTCATTTCTTCAAAGCCGCTCCGCTTGCGGTCGTAATGGTGGCCCTAAACTTGCCATCAGTGTCCTAAAAGTAAGAATGAAAGTAAGAATATTGTCAACGTTTTTTGATGCCCTCGATGCCGTCTATACCTGGGGGAACTGGTCTGTCCCAGGCGCCTCGGAAAAGCCGTGGGTTCGAATCCCACCCCTTCCGCCATAGTCCCGAATCGCGGAGTTGCGTGACGGTCTGCAATCCGGGGTTCCCTCAGGGAGAAAAAAACTCCTGAAAAATGTTACAATTTTAGACTTGCCTAGGATGCTTTTGGTACTGCATATTGTATGTCCGCTGGGCAGCCACGCTATTACTTGTTGTTGACTGGAGTTCACAAGTTGTTGGCCTCGCTGTTCACGATTATTCCCATCTGATTCACAACCTCAACCGCTCTACCGCCATGATTCAATTAAAACCCGGAATCCCGCCTGCTTCACTTGGATCGCCTAAACCGGCTGACCGCCGAAAAAACAGGGTCGAAAAGAAGAAAAATAGCGGCCTGCATTTTGAGCGCGTCTTCAGCGAGGCCACCGTCGCGCCATTCGATCAGATCGAATGGGAACGCCGCACAGCGGAGATAACCGACGACAGCGGCAAGATTATCTTCAGGCAAGAGGACATCGAAGTCCCGAAAAGTTGGAGCGCACTCGCAACCAAGATAGCGGTCTCGAAATATTTCTATGGCGACATCGCCAACGGCACGGATCCCCATAAAGGCGGAAGAGAAACTTCGGTGCGGCAATTGATTCATCGGGTTACGCGCACGATTACCGATTGGGGAATCGCGGATGGTTACTTCGCAGACGCAGAAGCTGCGCAAACTTTTTACGATGAACTGACCTGGCTTTGCGTGAACCAGCACGGAGCGTTTAATTCGCCGGTCTGGTTCAATGTTGGATTGTATCATCAATACGGTGTGGGCAAAGATGCGGGAGCCGGCAATTATTTTTACAACCGCGAGACTGGCAAGGCGGAACGGGCCGCGTCGCAGTACGAATATCCACAGGGAAGCGCCTGCTTCATCCAAAGCGTGGGCGACACGATGGAAGACATCATGCGACTGGCGACGAGCGAAGCGATGCTCTTCAAGTACGGCAGCGGCACGGGCACGGATCTTACTTCGCTAAGATCGACGAGAGAAAAATTGAGCGGCGGCGGCAAACCAAGCGGACCGCTCTCGTTCCTGAAAGTTTACGATCAGGTTGCGAACGTGGTGAAGAGCGGCGGCAAAACGCGCCGCGCTGCGAAGATGAACACGCTCAAAGATTGGCATCCCGACATCGAAGAGTTCATCGACGCCAAACAGAAGGAAGAGAAAAAAGCATGGGCACTAATCGAGCAAGGCTATGACGGCAGCTACAACGGCGACGCGTACGGCTCGGTCATGTATCAAAACGAAAACGTGAGCGTGCGGGTAAGCGACGAATTCATGGAAGCGGCGCTGGAAGGCCGTGAATGGTGGACGCGGCGCGTGACCGACGGCAAGCCGTGCGAACGCAAGGAGGCGCGCACGCTGTTGCGCAAAATCGCCGAAGGAACGCACATCTGCGGCGATCCGGGGATGCAATTCGATTCCACAATCCACAAGTGGCACACCTGCAAAGGCACGGATCGCCAAAATTCAACTAATCCGTGCTCGGAGTACCTTTTCCTCGATAACACGGCGTGCAATCTCGCCTCTCTCAATTTGATGAAGTTCAAGACCGCGGACGGCGATTTTGATGTCGAGCGATTCAAAGCGGCGGTGCGCGTATTCATCACCGCGCAGGAAATCATTGTCGATAACGCGAGTTATCCCATCAAAGATATCGCCGAAAACTCGCACATTTTCCGAACGCTTGGACTTGGTTACGCGAATCTCGGCTCGCTGATCATGAGTTACGGGTATGGTTACGACAGCGTGGAAGGCCGGGCGCTCTGCGGCGCGATAACCGCCATCATGACCGGCGAAGCCTACGAACAAAGCGCGCGACTGGCGCGAGTGATAGGGCCGTTCCCAGGCTATCGCGATGCGCGAGCCAGCGGCGTGGCGAAGCCGGCCGCCAAAGACAACGTCGCATCGATGCTGGAAGTGATCGAGCTGCATCGCTGCGCTGTGCGCGAAATCTCGGACGCTAAAGAATTCGCGCATTTGAAAGAAGAAGCCGCGAAAGTTTGGGGCAGGGCAGCGGAACTCGGAAAGCGCTACGGTTATCGTAACGCGCAAGTCACCGTGCTCGCGCCGACGGGCACAATCAGTTTCCTGATGGATTGCGACACCACCGGAATCGAACCGGACATTGCGCTTGTAAAATACAAGCTGCTCGCGGGCGGTGGAATGCTCAAGATTGTCAATCAGACAGTCAAACCTGCGCTCGAAAAACTGGGTTACAATTCCGAGGAGATCGAGCGCATCATAGCTCACATCGACGCGTTCGACACAATCGAGGATATCACGGACACCGATGGATCGACGATTTCGTCGGGACTAAAGCCGGACCACTTGTCGATCTTTGATTGCGCGTTCAAACCGTTCAAAGGCGAACGCAGTCTCAATTACATGGCGCATTTGCGGATGATGGCCGCTGCACAGCCATTCCTGAGCGGCGCGATTTCTAAAACCGTCAATATGCCAGAAGCGGCCACCGTGGACGACATCATGAACACCTACGTGGAAGGGTGGCGACTGGGATTGAAATCGATCGCGATTTATCGCGATGGCTCGAAACGATCTGCGCCTCTGAACACGCGCAAGACAAAAGACATGGGCGCCGCTGTCACCGGCATCGGTGATGCCGGCCTACTGAATGTTGCCGCTGAGCGTGAGGGACTTCAAAGACGTATTCTCGAATTGGAGAAAGAACTCACGATGCTGCGCAGCCGTCTGGACCAACCGGTCCGGCATCGCATGCCCGACACGCGCTCATCGCTGACGCACCGGTTCGAGATCGCCGGTCACGAAGGTTACATCACGGTCGGTTTGTACGAAGATGGCCAGCCCGGGGAGCTTTTCATCACGATGTCGAAGGAGGGAAGCACGATCGGCGGGTTAATGGATACCGTCGGCACACTCACGTCGATTGCGCTCCAGTACGGCGTGCCGCTGGAGAGTCTGGTGAAAAAGTTCGCCTATCAAAGATTTGAGCCGAGCGGCTTCACGAAAAACCCGGACATTCGTCATGCCACCAGCATTACTGATTACGTTTTTCGCTGGTTGGGGTGCCAATTCATCAAAGGCTACAGGGAGGCGACCGCGCCGAACCGGGCGCAGCCGGACTTGCCGCTCAAGGAAATTGTTGAGATCGAGAAGAAAGCTCTGAATCGGCCGGTAGCTGATTTGGCGCGCACCGGCGAGAAAGAATTGATTGACGTGATCACCAACCATCCGTCGAATAATCCCGCCACTGCGGGACAGGCCGGAAATGGCAGCGGCCATGCGGACCGGGTAATGGTCGCGCTTGGCAGCATCTTTATGGAGATCACATGTTCGGTGTGCGGCAGCGACAAGGTGATTCGTGCGGGTGCATGCGGCGTTTGCACCGAATGCGGAACGAGCCAGGGATGCAGCTGAATTGGGTGGCTGCCGCCGAAAACGCCGTGGGCATAAATCAGCTGGCGAATATGATCGTTCACCCATGACGAAGGCACTTGGGATATTTTGCCTCTGTTGATCGGCCGTACCACCGGGGGCGGTTAGATAGCGACGCCGGTTGAATAATCAGGATCGAGCTGAGCCTGATTGGACACGCGCGCACGCACGGCTACACTGCGTGGCCCCGCTTTTTCCTGGAGACAGATTTAATGAACAAACTCGACGCGCAACGCCAAAGGGAAATCCAACAGGCCGAAGAACTGCTTTTCGCGGGGCCGCAGGCGCTTGGTTTTGCCAAGGGTCTTTTCCAGGGTCGTTTCGTGGCCGATTGGGTGATGCCTTATCCGCGCATGCCGGCAGCGCAACAGACGGAGTTGGACAAGTCGCTGGGGGAACTCCGGCAATTTCTCGATGAAGGTCTCGATCCTGCGGAGATAGATCGACAAGCAGAGATTCCGCGCAGCGTCATCGACGGTCTTGGGCGCACCGGTGTGCTCGGTGCGACTGCGCCAGTGGAATACGGCGGACGGGGTTTCACACAGATGGCTAACTGTAAACTGCTGGAGGAAATCGGGCGTCGCTGCGCATCCACATCGGTTTTCGTAAACGCGCACCACTCGATCGGGATTCGTGCGCTGCTGCTTTTCGGAACACAAGAGCAAAAACAGATATGGCTTCCGAAATTAGTAACTGGCGAGCAACTTGGCGCATTCGCGCTGACCGAGCAGGAAGCCGGTTCCGATGCGGCAAACGTGCAAATGCAGGCTCGTCCAAGTGACGACGGCGCGCACTTCATTTTGAACGGGGAAAAACGTTACATCACCAATGCGGCAATCGCGCACGTGCTCACAGTGATGGCACGCACTCCGGTGCCCGGGTCGGACAAGACGGCGATCACGGCGTTCCTCGTCACGCCTGACATGCCCGGCTTCACGATGCTCGAGGCGCGCATGCCGAAAATGGGAATCCGCGGCACGGCCACGGGACGATTCGCCCTGCGCAATGTCAAAGTGCCAAGGGAAAATATTCTCGGCCCGATGGGTAAAGGCCTCAAAGTAGCGCTTACTGTGCTCGATTTTGGCCGAACGACTTTCGGTGCTTGTTGCACCGGCGCGGCGAAAACGTGTTTGCGCCTCGCCATCGAACACGCAAACACACGCAAACAATTCAACAAAACGCTTGGTGAATTTGATCTCGTCAAAAAGAAGATCGCGCGCGTGGCGGCAGACGCTTATGCGATGGAGGCAATGACCACCGTCACCGCGTCCCTGATCGACCGCGGACTGGAAGATTACATGATCGAAACCGCCATGTTGAAAGTCTTCACGACCGAGCGGCTTTGGGAAGTGATCAACGATGCTTTTCAGATTTATGGCGGCTCGGCTTACTTTGTCGATCTTCCTCTCGAGAGAATGCTGCGCGATGCACGTATTAACCAAATCGGTGAAGGCAGCAATGAAGTGCTGACTTCGTTTATTGCGCTTGTGGGCATGCGCGGACCGGGCATGGAGTTCAAGGAAATTTACGACACCATGATGAAGCCATCGCGCGATCGGGTAAGCAAAGCGTGGACTGCGGGGATGAACCGGCTTGGCGCGGCCGTCCGTGTGCCTGATGTGCCCGTTCGAAGCGAACAGCTTCACGCGCAGGCGCGGCAACTCGGTCGCTTGATTTGGCGTTT
>QHOX01000038.1 GCA_003219465.1 Verrucomicrobiota bacterium
GTATCTTCTGGCATCCGGAATGTTGGAGCCAGTGACGATTGTTGGCTCAACTTGATACCACGTCAGTGTACCAGAGCCAGCGGCGAATCCATTCTTGTCGCGCCTGCCGGACCACGTTGCCTCCTCGCCACGTTTAGGTGAATCATTCCAGACGAGCGTTTTTCCGTCTCTCGTGGGCTGATAAGAGGCGGCACCGTAAGCGACGCTCGCGAACAGAAGGAGGGCGCTGCAAACAAAAAGCGATCGGATGTTCATACCCAAATGATCGAGCAAGCGGGCCAATACTCTCAACGTGTTGGCGTGACCTTTGACAACCAAAATTCGCAAGCTGTTGCCCCGCAGAGGCAAAGCTTCTGTTGGATCGTCACTCATTCTCGGCTTAGATCACCTAACTCCATTTTTACGCCCACGTCCCCCGAGTGCCGCGCCGGATTTGGCTTAGTTGTGGACAGAAACCGTCGTCCTGACAGGCAAGAGGAATCCGACACGGCACACGAAGGAAATTGGTTTTCATTTACGGTTGTCGTCCACGCTCTTAGGTGTAGCAAGAATCCGCCCGGGCTGTCAAGCCAACTTCCCAGGCGTTGTGACGCCATCGCGCCCTGATGCTAAGTTGCAGACGCTCATCGTGGCGATGGAAAGCGTTTCGTTGTCCACGCGGACGAAAAGCTGACTGCGTTTGCGGAACTGGAATCAGCGGTTCGTGGTCGCAGCTGAGCGGCGATGGCGAAATCGGTTTGTTAAGAGCTGCGTAGCGAAATGTTGGGAGTTTTGTATCGAAATTCGGCATCGTTGACCGTCGCCCAATGAAGCCAAGAGCGGTGACGTGTGACGTTTCGCTAGCTTAGCTAAGCAGAAATTTTTCTCGCGCGTAAGAGTTCAACCGAAATAACGGAAAACTCTTCTTCCTCAGACCATTCAACCTTTCTTGCTTACCTGAATTCCTTTGGGTGTGAGAACGTATGCCCACGTCGGGACGAGCGCGATCGAAAAGCCGACGAGAAAACTTGTCGATGCACCCCCATGCTATCGCCCCAGAAAACATTCCCCTAGGACGTCACGGTGACAGCGAGAGCGTTATCACCGATTGCCATCGATGATCGCTAGACTGGAAAGTCGAAGTGTAGCCGGCACGTCTCCGACCCGCACTGCGTCCAGGCTTGCGCTGCGCCAGCTGTATACCCATTGGTTGAAATCGATGTCGGAACGAGACCCATCGTCGACGGAAGCGTCGTAGTGGTTAACCCGACCTTCAGCCGAATGGCACCACCCTGCTCAACCCAATAGACCCCGTTAGAAACGGGGCTGGCGTTTCCGCCATTTTCGTTGCATCCCACGCGAGGGCCGTTGACGGCATGTTGACGTTATGAGCGTCTAAAATGGTCGTTTTTGTTCGCAAGGGTTCGCTTATGTGCAGAGACAAGTTATTGGTTTCCAAGATAGTAACAACGGATTTCAATCCAGGGCGTCCGCCAATTCCGCCATGCGGGCGATTTCAGGAAGATAGGCATTTTAGCTGTTTCTGGGCGGTAGCGAAAAGCAGCTGGTTGAAAACTCGCTGGGACACGGGCTGCAAGCCGATGTTCCAGTATCAAGCGATTGCATACTGGGCAGCGGTCCGAAAATTTCGCGGAGAATGCATTTAAGGAGCTTCACCAACAGGCATCCCCTTTCCTCAAAACGCTCGGTAAGACCTACTACACTGGAAGTATTGCAGATTCTCCTTCGCTTTCATCAGGATCTCTGCTGTGCAGAGTGCGTCGTAGTCAGCTCCTGCGATCATCTTGGTTTGCACGTTTTCTCTTGGCGAACGCCGCACAAAGTCTTCCAGTGTCCAGCCTTCCCGCCGGAACTTCCAATAATTCGGATGCAACATATAGTTGCTCATGAAGTAATAGGCGGAGATGACCCGTTCCACGGCCCCGCGCATCACGGTAATATAAGTGGCTGGTTGCGGAAGGATCTTATGCAGGCCAAACGGCATATGACCCTTGAAGACACGAAACTTCTTTAGCCGCCGCTGAGGGAGCCGCCACAGGTGCGCCCTCGACCACCGGAACAAAACCGGATCGACCGAGTACATCTCGAAGAGAGGATATTCCCATTCGATCAGCCGATTGAGCGTCGTGCCTGCGCTCTTTGGCATATGAAGAAAGATCAGCGCCTCTGCAGTGTTCGCTGCTGTCATCACGAGAGAGCTGGCGGTGATTTTGTGATCGTTAATGGAACCGTTTTTTTGCCGTATAGTCAACGAAAAATAACGGCTGCGCGCTGCGAGGCACATCGGGATGGCAAGCGACGTGGCGACGGGGAAATTAGTGCTTAAGCGTTACCTTACGCCTAAAGAGTTAGCGTTAGGCCGGAGCCGCATCATTGGCATACCGAGCGATCTTAAACTCGAGCGCTTTTCCCCCATCAGAACTCTGGCGGCTATTACAGCGTATCGGTGTCGGTCGCACTGTTGTTGGCCGGATTTGAATCGGTGACTCCCGCCCGTAGCGGACGAGCTGACTTTTCCCTTCGCCTTGTAAGTGTTTTGGCGCCGGACGGCATCGTCACTGATATTACCACTGCCGCTGGCTGCGAACCGGAAGCGCTACCACTTTGCGTCGCGGTATAGGTCACGCCAGTAAAAATGACCGAGAAACTGTCACTTATCATTGCGTGTTGACATCACCGGCCTCGATTTAGTCACTGCAGTTGTAACAGGTGTCCTGCGCACCTGTAGCGTCCGCAGTTTTTCCGCCAGTTAGCGTGACGTGGAGGTCTGGGAGAAGGTAGAAATTCTGCCTGATACGCTGTAGGAAATTTGAAGGTTACCGTACTCATCCTTTACTTGCAGGATCAAGCGATCCGGATTCTTCAAAATCGTGACTAATCCGTAGCCGGTGCAGTTACCTCGATAATATCCTTCACTCCAGACTCCGAGGCGGCCGGTCGGGCAGTCGCCAGCAACTCCGTTTGCCTGGACAACACATAGCTCAGGAAAACCTGCTTGAATGCCATTGTCGATCGCTCCCATATGCAGATCTCCGGAGATAAACACGACCCCTTGAATGTTGTTCGTGTTGATGAAGTTCTTGAGGGAGTTCCATTCCGTTTGATACCCGGCCCAACCATCAGGAAATTTCGTCGTCGGATTAATAACCACCGAAGTGAAAATGATCTTCCATCGCGCGCTCGAACTTAGGAGGCCGTCTTCTAACCACTGTAACTGCCCCGCAGTTCCCAGATCATTTCCATCGAGCATGCTCTTGTTCACATCGTCCGGATCGGTTTCCGGATCTCTCTGGCTGCGGCAGTCGAGAACGAAAAAGTCGGCCTGGGCATAGCTGAATTTCTGCCAGATACCAGGCGTGACCGAGGGGAGCGGGTACCGAGGTACGTACTCCTCAAATACGTGCTGAGTCAGGTTCCAATCGGCATACGTCTTGTCGATATTATTCGTGCCCGCGTCATGATCATCCCATTGATGGATAATAGGCGTTTGCTGCAGGATTAGGTTGACGAAATCCGCCATGTACGGCGTATTCGCATCATAGAGGTCCTTGAACATCAGCCTCTTTGCCGAGAGGGTTCTCGGGTTCCTATGGTCAAAATCACCACCAATGAATACGAAAGCTGGGTATTCTGCGGCAGCGCTCGCATATGTTTGAACGTCATGGGTTAGGTTTTCTGTAGATCTGAAGTCCGTTAGTACAACAAAATTGAAGTTCCTCAAACTGCCAGCTGTGGGAAATGTCGTGAACGATGGATAGGGTGGCGAAGTTAACTGGGGCACACCGTTGACGAGGATGTTAAGGTAAAAGGTGGTACCCGGCATTAGTCCAGAAAGCCGGACGATTTTTGTAAAATCATGGGCCGAGCGCGTGTGGGATGTTCCCGACATTTGGCAGGTGTCGAGACTCGGATCGGCACCATAACAGAGTGCGACGCTCGCTTCCTGGTCGGTCCGAAGAAACACCATTGCCTCGGAGGACGTGACGCCTCCGACAACGGGCCCGTGCGTCAACACTTGAGCTAACACCAAACCACCCGCCATCACTTGGGCAAAGACAGAAACAACAACTTGGATAAAGAGAGTTTTCACTCGACGATGCTTTGCAATTTCGACGTGTTCCGGCCGCTGACTTGCCGCAACAAAAACTACTTGTTATCTGAAACGGGTCAATTGTATTTTCGCACAGCTCGGAATCTGGTCCTGCTTTCTCACAATTTTACGTTTTGTCTTCGAGCAATGCATGAAAAATACCGTTGTGCCCGTTATACGTCAGGTGTCAGCCCGGCGTTGCGTCGGCCACGCCTGCCCTTTCCGCGGCGGTGGCCAGGGCTCTGCTCTTGATAGCGACCTTCGGTGACGAGCTTGTCCTTGTAGGCATCGTACCCCAGCTTGCGCGCTTCCTCCCAAGCGTTGCTTATGGCCGCTGTGGTTTCTACATTTATTCCATCACCACGCCACAGCTCCCAGTATTCTCCCTTCGCGTGAACAACGTTGAGCACTGCCATCTCGATCGAACCCATCCTTTTTCCGCCATAAGAAAAACCAGCTACACTTTGGAAACCATGATGAGCGCGGTCCCCGATATTTTTGGATAAGATCGTAACTTAGTGTGCCAGTGTCTTCTCTTCGCCCTGAAAGCTGGCAATTCTGGATCGTGAAGCGCTCCGGATATTTGCTCACTCCATAATCGATGATGCGTTCGAAGAACGACGAAGGCAAATGTAGCACCTGGGACAGGTGCAAGGTTGTTTTGGAAAAGCCTTGGCCCATTCGTCGGTGTACTTCTTGTAGACGTCGAGAAGTTTGGCTCCGTAATCCCCCATCGCACTCCATTTCGCGCGATCCTCAGGAGTTTTTGGCAGGTGCATTTCGTTGCTCATGAAATTCGCGCACGTAAGCACTACACTTAACGGACGGGATCGACGGTGGTTTCCTTTATTGATCATATTCATGGCCGATATTGCCTCCTAGTTGGATTTCGGGGGACGCTGCCGGAATCAAACCGGCACTCTTTGGGTCTACGTTCTGGGGCACAACTTGTGACACAAGCGGTGCCGGACTGTCAACAAAATTTTGAATTTATTTTTGGGAACTTGCTCCTCCAGTTTCCGTAGAAATGTGCGTGGCCAATTGTGCCACCACTATTATCGAGCCATGAAACAGCGCAAAGCCCAAATGATCAAGGCGCGCGTTTCAACTAATATGAAGCGCGGCATCGATGAATTGGCCGGCCAACGCGGCGAAAGCGAAGCGGTTATCATTCGCGAAGCTCTCAGTCAGTATTTGAGGAAATCAGCAATTCTGCTTGACGGCAAGCAATCGTATCGCCCCAAAAAAACAAACTAATTCCGCTCGCGGATTATCTTTAACGACCCGCTTCTCGATACTGACTTCAAAACTGGTTGAAGTCATGTTGCTAAGAGCCATCAATCGCGAGAAGTTTCCGTGAGGGCTGGACAAACCGCGCGCCATCAACTGTATGAAAGATTCGATACTCCCGGCCACTGCCGCGCAATCCGTCGACTTCGGGTATATCCAAGGTGCGTGGCGACGTATCAAGGCGATGCGCAGCAGCGAAGCCGATCCTGTGGAGCCGCCGACAGTGAGCGAATTGGAGGAAGCGTTGGGCGAAGCGGTGCAAAAGTGCGACCTGTTCGCAAAAAATTGGAGGAACCGGATTTATCGAATCGAGCTTGCGGGCGGCGGTTTGGTCCTCGGCAAACAGCTGGTCATGGGGACGGACGCGATGCTTCGGTGTCAGTATGAACAGCTGCGCGTTCTGGAGGCATTGCACGTTCCCGGATTGCGCGTGCCGAATACTTTTGCGTTGCTCCCCGCAAAGCGATTGATACTGACAGAGTTTGTACCGGGTAAAACCATCGAGATTCTTGCCTAGACCAGGGACGACGTGGTTCCAGCGTGCGAGCTTGCCGGGAAAATCCTCGCCCGACTCCAACTGGCGCGGACGGAGAACATCAGCCCGATGCCCGTTGACATGGTCGACCGTGACCTGGCCATGGCGCCATGGCGCCTTTCTCTGTGGGAAAAAAAAAATTCTTCGATCTACGCTCGAAAGGCTCGCCGCTGCGGAAGTGCGAATAGGCCAGGTGTACTACGATTTCAAGCCCGCGAATCTGATATATCAGAACAATGACTGTTTTTTTCTGGTCGACCCTCCCGATATCTGGTGGCGAGGCGTGCATCTTTGGGACTTTGCATGCTTCCGCAGCTCCATGCGACGTCACTTATGGAGGATAAGTCTGCGACGACCGTACGATCGGCACCGGCGTACGATAATCCGACAAAGCCTGGTCGCGTTTGAGCAAGGGTATTTGACGAGCTTCACCAACAGGCATCCCGAGCCCTCTTTTATCCTGCACTGGCGGTGCGACTTTTCGAGTTACAACGCAATGCGGTATTAATGACGATGCAGAAGGCCAAAGTCAGTCTCGCACGCCAGAGGCATCCCATAGCCCGCGACAATCGATTTGGCAATCCTCTAGCAAACCGACTGACCTTGCCTTTGCTGGAGATCGAAAGGCGGTGGCTCTTTCAGCAACTCGCTCACGAACAGCCGTGATAACCGGGCGCTGCGCGGATCTCAACTCGGTTGTCGAGCGTCTACGTGTTCGGAATCTTCCGCTCTGTCCACCGCCTTCAGTGAACGCAGAACCGCTTCAAACACAGCCTCGGGCGAAATCTCATTGATGCATTTGCGGCCCGTGCGGCATACTCCGCTATAGTAGCAGTCGCACGGAGTGGGCGGCTCTACAATTTCTCCGCGGCCGTAAAGCTCAAATTCATAGCGATTAAAAATATTGTTCAGCAGCACTAAAGGCGTACGCGCGCCGATCGCTAAATGCATGGCCATGGTGA
>QHOX01000039.1 GCA_003219465.1 Verrucomicrobiota bacterium
CTGGCGGCCAGCGTGCGAAAGATCCGGTTGAAGAGCGCATGAGCATGGTCCTGCCAGAAGATCGCAGCATCGGTCTGATCCGGCGTTCGGGTCGTGCTCGTTAGTGAGCCCAGCTCCTTGACCTCGTTGAAGTCCTCCGCGTATTCGGCACTGGTGAGCGGGTTCGGTCCGTCGGTGCGGAGCATCTCTACATTCGGGACAAGGAACGGCAGCACGTTCCCGACCCACGCTGCGGGATCGTTCAGGAAGTTCGGCGGCGTCGGTCGCCAAATCCCCGGCGGCGCCGGGGACGGGTACGGCGTCGGCGTCGGTCCGAAGCGTCCGTCGTTCATGCGGGCGATGAGCATTGCGCTAGCTGTCGCCTCGCCGATGGTGACTCCAGCAGCCTTCGAGCCGGGCGGGTTGTCGGGGAGAGCTGCTATGTACGCGTCATACTGCGGCTGCAACGTCGGCTGCTGGCTTGGGAACAGCCCGATCAGCACCTGATAGGCCGCCGTCGCTGTGGCCGCCTCCTTCGAGTCCGTCGGATTTGAAGCAGGCTGCACAAGGTACGGCTGATGGCCACGGTCGATTGCGTTGACCGCGTCATACACAGCGCCCTGCACCATCGCGAAGCTCAGCGCCGAGACCGGAGGCGGCTGCGCCGCAGTCGTGACGATCGCCGTCGACGCGATCAGGTTCCAGTCGGTCACGGCATCCGCGCGCGCGACTCGGGGCGACACGAGCGTGACGACCGCCAGTGCGATGAGAATTGGCAAAATTAGTATTTTTTTGAGCTGAGTGAGTGAATTCATTGTTGTTCCTTTCTTTTGGTTTTGCGGTTTGCGTTTCATTGCGATAAAAAAAGTGGAGTGCGATGCGCCGGTTCTATCGGGGCGGTCCGAAGGTGAGGAATTCTGGGCGGCCGAAGCCGGAGGCGAAGAGGATCTGCCCGCCTGCCGTGGGAAATTCTAAGATATCGCCGCCCGGAATTTCGGGTACACCGGCCTCGGCTACAAAGAGATTGCCCAAACTGTCAAAGGCCAGGCCCCGAGGTGTAGTTAGGCCGGTAGCGAACGTGCTCTTTACGCCGGTTGGACTGAAATAGACAATCGAGTCGGCTCCCGGATCGGTAAATGTTTCGATGGAAACGAACAGATTGCCGCTGCTGTCAAAAGCAAGCCCAGCGGGATACTCGCCGGGCGCGAACGCGTCTGGCCCCACGAAAACGGTGCGCGTCCCGTCCGGAGCGAATTTATAGATCGTTTGGGCGCCACTGGCGGTTGCATAAAGATTGCCCGTGCTGTCGAAAGCCAGGCCGAAGTTTGATACCGGATTGTCCGGATCGCCGGGAACGGAGCCGAAGACGATCCGCTCTCCGCTCGGTGTAAACTTAAAGATAGTGCCGGCTGCTGTGGGACTCGTATCTGTCCCCATGACATAGACATTGCCCGCGATGTCTATGGCGAGGCCTTCAAAGAAAAACTGAGCGGCGCTGCCGAGGGTGGTGGCCTTGTTATTGAGGTTGAATTTTAGCACTTTCCCAACCTCAACGTCGCCGGCAGGAGCGAGCGTTTCCGCGGCGAAAAGATTGCCGAGACTGTCAAAGGCCAACCCTCGGGGGAACGACAACCTTGAAGCGTAGGTGCTCTGCACGCCAGATGGCGTGAATTCCAAGATTGAGTGGTGGTATGGCCCCGTCCCGGGGGTATGAGCTGAAACGTAGAGGTTCTGTGCGTGAGCGGTTGTTGCTAACGCGAAGATCGCGCTCAGGCTTAGGAATAGGTTTCGAAGAATTTTGGTTTTCATAGGATTGTTGTTCCTTTCTTGGGTTTCGTAGTTGGCTTTCATTGTGATAAGGCGCGAAAGAGCGATCAAAGTGATCATCTGAATTGGGATTTTTTCTTGGAGACGCTTTCGGCGTGCAGGAACGGTTTGGGCTTGGTAGCGTATGAAGAGCAGGTTATGGATACGCCTTCGGTCTCTCAGCAGAGAGTGACCGAGCTTCTCACGCGTTGGAGCGACGGGGACGATGCTGCCCTCGCGGAATTAACGCCGCTCGTCTATGAGGAACTACGACGCCTCGCTCATCGTCAGATGAGCGCAGAGCGGCCCGACCACACACTGCAAACAACCGCGCTGGTGAACGAGGCTTATCTACGTCTGGCCGACCAAACCAATCCACGCTGGCAAAACCGCGCGCACTTCTTCGCCGTGGCCGCCCGGGCCATGCGCCGAATCTTGGTTAGCTACGCAAGGAGTCGGCGATCCCAAAAACGCGGCGGCGGTGCGCTCAAGGTGGAACTAGACGAAGCAGCGATTGTTTCACCGGAGCAATCGAGGGAAATCGTCGAGCTGCACGAGGCACTGGAAAGATTGGCCACACTCGACTCCAGAAAAGCTCAAGTAGTCGAGCTGAAATATTTTGGCGGGCTCAACTACGACGAGATGGCAGAGGTGCTCAAGATTTCGCCTGTGACAGTGAGGCGCGACTGGAGATTTGCCAAGGCATGGCTGTACACGGAATTGCACAACACGGCTTGACACGAATTTCACTAATTCACACGAATGGATGAGCTACTTTACAAGGAGGAGGTTTTCCGAGTCGTGGGCCTTTGCATGGAGATTCATCGCGAGTTGGGAAAGGGCCACGACGAAATTATCTACAAGGATGCTTTGGTCATTGAACTGAGTCGCGCTGGAATTCCGTTCTTGCGCGAGAAGAATTACGAAATCACCTACAAGAGAGTGATCCTGCCTCACTATTATTACGCGGACTTTGTGGTCTGGGATAAGATTCTCGTCGAGGCCAAAGCTGTCGAAGCGCTAGCCGATTCTCACATCAAACAAGTGCTAAATTACCTCGCCGCTTCGAAACTTCGCCTCGGTCTGTTGGTCAATTTCGGCGGCGACTCGCTGGAGTGGAAAAGGGTCGTCCTATGAGACACCAATTCCACGAATTTACACCAAAGTTGATTTCAAGATTCTCCTGGCCTGCGAAATTCGTGAGAATTCGTGTAATTCGTGTCTCGCTTTTTCCTTGGCGCAATTCGTGTCTATGACCCCGGCGCGGTTCCAAACGATTGAGCAAATCTTTCTTGCCGCGGTGGAACAAGAGCCGGACCAAGTCAGCGCATTCCTGGATAAGGCTTGCGAAGGTGACGCGGTTTTGCGGCACGAAGTTGAAGTGCTTCTAGCTTCAGATCAACGAGCAGGCCGGTTTATAGAAAAGTCAACTGTTGGTCTCGCCACCAAGGTGATTCAAAACCAGCAAGCTCATTCGCTCCTCGGTCAGACGATCGGTCATTACAAAATTTCTGAATCGATAGGCACTGGGGGCATGGGCGAGGTATATCTCGCCACAGACGTTATCGCTGGCCGCAAGGCGGCGCTGAAACTCCTGGCATTTTGGTTCACCGGCGACGCGGAGCGTCTGAAGCGGTTTCAACAAGAAGCCCACACTGTAGTTGGACTCAATCACCCGAATATCCTAACCGTGTACGAGATCGGTGAGGATCACTCAATTCATTACATCGCGAGCGAACTCATCGAAGGCGAAACGCTGCGCGAACGTCTCACGCGCGGGCGAATGCAGTTGAGTGAAGCTGTTGACGTCGCTATCCAGGTCGTGAGTGCTCTCGCCGCTGCTCACAAAGCGGGAATTGTACATCGCGACATCAAGCCGGAGAACATCATGCTGCGACCGGACGGGTACGTGAAAGTGCTCGACTTTGGAATTGCAAAGCTCGCCGAACAGGAACTGCCGGCAACAATACCGAGAGACGAAGCGCTCTTGATGGTTGAGACCAACGTTGGCTTGATACTCGGAACTGTTCGTTACATGTCACCGGAACAGACCTGCGGCGCGCCGGTTGATAAAAGAACCGATATCTGGAGTCTCGGCGTGGTGCTTTACGAAATGGTAACGGGGCATCAGCCATTCGTCGGCGACACACCAATGGACGTGATGACTTCGATTCTAGAGAGTGAGCCACCGCCGCTCACGCGTCACGTCGCGCACGCGCCCGCGGAGCTTCAGCAAATCACTAGCAAAACGCTGCGCAAAGATCGCGAAGAACGGTATCAGAGCGCACATGAGCTGCTTCAGGCGCTCAAAGGTCTTCGTCACAAGTTGGAAGTCGAGGCTGAATTGGAACGCTCTACTGCAGCTCCGTTATGGGTGCGCTGGACACGATCGCCCACCGCTGTTGTAATCGTACTGTTAGTCTCTGCCCTTGCGCTAGCACTCCCATTCTACTGGCATCGCAGCCTGACGACGAGCTTACCACCGGAGAAAAGCATCGCCGTGCTGCCATTTCTCGATCTTAGCGAGACAAAGGACCAAGAGTATTTCTGCGAGGGCATGAGCGAGGAGATCCTCGACGCCCTGGCTAAAGTCGAGGGGCTGCGTGTCGTCGCCCGCACGTCGTCATTTTCATTTAAAGGAAAGAACGTGAACCCGAGCGATGTTGGAAAAAAGCTCAACATTGCGAACGTGCTTGAAGGAAGTTTGCGACGCGAGGGTAATCGCGTTCGTGTAACGGCCGAACTGATCGATGCGCGCAGCGGTTTTTATCTTTGGACGGAAACCTACGACCGCGAGCTGGCAGGCGTCTTTGCGCTACAGGACGAAATAACTCGCTCCATTGTTGACGCGCTCAAGATCAAGCTGGCCGTCTCGCTTCCCGTCCGCGAACAACGTAACACAGAGGTATACGATCTTTATCTGCAGGGTCTTTATTTCTCAAACAAGAGCAGCGAAGAGGACTTGCGGAGGGCGCTCAGTTTCTTCCAGCGCGCCGTGGAGAGAGATCCGACTTTTTCACGTGCCTGGACCGGGATCGCTAAGGTCTGGTATTTTTTGGCCGACGTTTACGTAAAGCCGCTCGACGCTTACCCGGCGTCCAAAGAAGCAGCGTTAAAGGCAATCGCGCTCGACGAGAAAGATGCTGAGGCGCATTGCTATCTTAGCGAGGCTAAACGTGTTCTCGACTGGGACCTGGCCGGCGCGGATGCAGAGTTGAAGCGCGCTGTGGAGCTCGATCCCAACTCAGCGCCCGCTCACTTCTTCTCGGGGCTGCACCCGCTCTTTCGCGGCGATGTAAAAGGTGGTCTTCAACTTATCCTGGAGGCAGAGAAGTTAGATCCGGTGTCGCCGATCACCAGCTATGTCGCCACCGCCGCCTACCTGGCTAACGACCGCATCGACGATGCGGTTATCGAAGGGCAGCGGACGCTTCAGCTCGATCCAAATTACTTCTATCTGGATTCGGTTCTGGCCGCCGCCTATCGCGAGAAACGCAATTTCGACGAAGCGATCGCGCTTTACACGAAAGGCCAGGAGGCGACGCATCTCCCGAGCAGCGGCCTTGCCATCACCTACGTGCGCATGGACCAGCAAACGGAGGCAGGAAACATTCTTGCTCAGCTTGTTCAAGCGACGGAGAAGCGATACGTCTCGGCACCTTTAATCGCAGCAGTTTCGACCGCCTTAGGAGACAAAGAAGAAGCTTTCCGCTGGCTGGAGCGCGCCTATGAGGAGCACTCGGGCGTGTTACAGTGGATTGCGTTCCTTCCCGAATTTCGCGCGCTTCATTCGGACCCCCGCTTTCCTCATCTTTTACAGCGGATCAGTGCTTCGCAGGCGACAATTTTAAAGATCACCGAGACGACTCTGTCCGAGATTACCGATCCGAACGCGCAGAGTCACTTGATGCTCAAAGTTGGAGTAAGGCCACGACCCGGCACGCAAAATGGACACGTTGTCAGGATTAAGGTCGATTTCTACGATCTAACGAAAGATAGCAGGCTGAAGCCAACTAATGCCAAGGTCAGCTATAACTGGCTTAGCTCTGGCCGTGACTGGACGGATCCGACTCCGAAGTTTCTGGCAGCGACTTACGTGCGTCCCAAGACCAAATCGCCTTCACCTGATGAACGACGATTTGGTGGATTCGTAGTCTGTGTCTATTTCGACGGCCAGTTACAGGATTCGCGAGCGAGTCCATCGGAACTGCTGACGATCCATTCGTCCCAGAATTAGGCCGACCCGAATGCAACCCGCGGCTTCTAACGACAGCTACAAGTACTTCGAGCGTGTTAGAAGTTGTCTTATGAATGCGGAGCGTTGTAGCCACGGCGCTGCCTGCCACGCCGAAGCGCGGCGAAGGCGGGTGTCGCCGTGCTGTCATGGCCAAAGCCAGAGCGCCTCGCCAGAGCGAGGCCACTACAGCAGCCTTTATCTCGCCATCATCGCGGTAGCTCTTTGTTCCGTATTTCCGGCGCAGGCGCAGGAGTCCGTGCTCGCGCCGCGGAAGGGCCAACCGGGGATAACAATTGAGGAGGTTATTGTGACGGGCTCGAACATTCCGACTGCAGAAGAAGTCGGCCCGAACCCGGTGGATACGTATCGTCCGGCAGACATCGAAAAACTGGGCATCCGCAATGCAACGGACCTGACAACTTTCCTGCCGCAGGAAGCAGGCGGCACCATCAACCAGAACATCAGCAATGGCGGTGATGGTACGGTCCAATTCAATCTGCGCGGCCTGTTGTCCAAAGAAACCCTCGTACTGATTGACGGCAAACGTGTCGCCTTTGGTTCGTTGAACGGCGTCGGATTCGGCAGCGGCGTGGACATTA
>QHOX01000089.1 GCA_003219465.1 Verrucomicrobiota bacterium
CAGAATCGGACCCTGCGTCGTCTGAGCCTTGTTCCACAATGCGTCACGAACGAAACGGCCTTTGTCGATCTTGGCGCGTAGCATGGCTGCACCGCTTAGGTCGGCCTGATCCGCAAGCACGACGATGAACTCGGACCGGTGTCCATTCGCGGTGTGTTCGACGACCCACGGCGCGATTTTGGCCGAGTCGTTTTGGTTAGGCGAGCCGGCCTGATCCGTCGCACGCGAGGAACTGATCGCGGCTAGTCCAGCGAAGCCAGCGGCGGTCAACAGGAATGAGAAAAAGATCCGCCGCCAGCGCGGCGTCATGACAACGAGATTTAGTTTTTTGATCATAGGAATCGGAATTGCACGCGCTATCGACATGCTAAGCAGTTCATCGCGACGTGTCGAGCTTTTCTGTGGGCTGCAACAAGACTGACCTTGCCTTCACCAAAGGTTTCATGCTCTCCGTAAGACAAACATCGCGCGATGTGACTATCTTTCAGTTCGGATTTCCCTTTCGAGACCCAAAGAACCCACTGACGCAATCGATCTTTTTTCAGGAGGACATTCTTCAGCCAGTCCTCAGGTACCTGACGTTCGAGTTCAACGAAAGCACTGAGCTTTTCGTCGGCGTGCACTATAAAGCGACTTCCGTCGTCGCGGTGCCCGTCAACAATTCACATCGTTCTCTTCGGGATCAACGGCTGAGATCCAACCCAAGCTCCATCCACCTTTCACGAGACGGTCGGCGATGATTTCCCAAGGTTTCACTCGGCACGCAAAGGAGATTCTCAGAAAACGTGAGTAATCGCTAGTCAAAGATTTTTCCACTTCCCCTCTCTTGAGCTTTATTGCTAAAACCTAGCGTCACTCAAATGAGTGTTCCCGCCTTTGCCATCTTGATCTCATGCTTGGCATCAGCCACGTTGGCTGATGACTTCAAAACAATAAACGGTAAGGAATACAAAAACGCCACGGTGTTTTGCGTAGAACCCGACGGGATTGTTATCAAGACCAAGTCGGGAATTTCAAAGCTCTATTTCAGCGAATTGCCACAAGAAGTGCAGGAACGCTTTCATCCCGGCTCACAATGGTCTGCGCAACCCCCGGCTCAAGCGAATGAGGAAATTGGAATCACTCAGCAACAGAAGCTCGAAGAAGATCAGAAGCGTGAAGATGAAGCACCACGGAATCTGGAGATAGAAGAGCAAAAGCAACGAGCCGTTCTCGCAAAGGCTGAATCAATAAGGATTCCATACATAGAATTTCGCGACGTCACGGTTCGAGAAGCGGTTGAATTCTTGGCCGCCCAAGCACATGACAGGGATCCAGGCGGCACGGGAGTAGTAATTGGCATGTCACTTAACGACACTGAACCAGAGGGCGAACCAATTCCTCGACTTACGCTTTTACTTCAAGACGTAACACTTTTTCAAGCGGTTATAGCAGTTGCTCAAGAAATCGGATTATCAGTCAATGTCATATCTTTCGGGCTTGACATATATTGCGTGCACAGAGAGTTCCCTGGCCGGGTGCACTGCTATGAAGTCAGTAAACCCGCACCGTAAACGGTGTGCCTACCCGCCATCGCTTTGCGCGAAGGCGGGAATGATCAGTAAAGGCAGCCGAGTGGATTGAAGTATTAGAGATTCACCGCTGGCACGCCTTTAAGGAAATCTAACGTCACATTGCTGTAGCCGCGGACGGCGATCGGGGCTGATTTCAATTGCGGTCATTGGTCACCGCCACGAATGGATTCGAGATAAAACGATATCGAAGACAAATCAGCTCTCCCCGGGCATGAAGCCTCCGAACCAAGCCCGTCACCCGAGCCGACGCACCCGGCCAATAGCAATATAGGTGCAAGGAGCAGCAACGGCAGCCCATAAACTGAGGCCAATGCGGGTTTCATGCGCGCTGTCCTACGCGGCGTGCCCTATAAGCAAAATCCCCATTCGCGGGCATTGGCGGGCAAGGTGAATTTCGATGGATTTGTTATGCGGAACCGTTATGCAATCGGCTCTGTGGCCGAGGATACGAGGGGAGCGGAGGGGGTGAGATTCGAACTCACGAGGCCTTTCGGCCTTCCGGTTTTCAAGACCGGCGCAATCAACCGCTCTGCCACCCCTCCGAAAAACTGGTGATCAGTGATTTGTGATCAGTAATCGGTGCGCAAGTATAGCAGCAACTCAAAGATTTGCTCGACAGTGCGATATGTTCATGTGAACTTAGCGCATGCCGGCTAGCAAAAAATTCCGACCTCTCATTGCAGAAAGGCCGCAAAGCCAGTCGGCGATTCGGGGGCGCGGCGCATCGTGGAGCCCAGCGAACCGGTTCGAAAACCTGCACGTCGATTTAACCGATGCTGACGTAGTCGAGCCCCGCTGCGAGGCCGAAGAGACACCGCGGCGTCCGACGCAGTATTTTCACGACGGAACGAAATCCATTATCACCCGTAATGCGAGTCCGGACGTTGGTTTTGAGACGAGCTTAAATCCCTATCGGGGGTGCGAGCACGGTTGCATCTATTGTTATGCGCGCCCGACGCATGAGTATCTCGGGTTTTCGGCGGGTCTGGATTTCGAAAGCAAAATCATGGTCAAAACGAACGCGCCGGAGTTGCTGCGCGCGGAACTGGAATCGCCACGATGGGAGCCGCAGACGCTCGTGCTGAGCGGCGTGACCGATCCATATCAACCCGTGGAGCGAAAACTGCAGATCACGCGCGGCTGCCTCGAGGTGCTCGCACAGTTTCGCAATCCTGTGGCGATCATTACAAAGAACCATCTCGTCACGCGCGATATCGAGATTTTGCGCGAGCTCGCGGCATGCAATGCCGCGGCAGTTAACGTTTCAGTGACATCTCTCGACCCCAAATTGCAGCGAGTACTCGAACCGCGCACTACGTCGCCGCAAGGTCGTCTTGATGCCATTGGGGAACTCCGTGCGGCGAACATTCCAGTTGGCGTAATGGCCGCGCCAATAATTCCCGGGCTCACTGATCACGAAGTGCCGAACATCCTACAAGCATGCGCGCAAGCAGGTGCGCAGTTCGCGGGTTACACGATAATCCGTCTGCCATGGGCGGTTGTGCCATTATTCGAACACTGGCTTGAGGAACATTTTCCCGATCGGAAAGAAAAGGTGCTGAGTCGGATCCGGCATCTCCGGGGAAACCGGCTGAACAATTCTCAGTGGCACACGCGCATGACCGGAGAAGGAATTTTCGCCGAGCAGATCGCGTCGCTATTCAAACTCGGTTGTCGTCGCGCCGGTATCGGCGGGAGGCCCACGCTTTCATGCAAATCATTTCGCCGATCGACAACTCAGCTACGCCTGTTTGCATGAAGACAGTCGCGGGCAAATCAAGCCGCAGTCTTTGTCGTTAGGCGACTGGACTAGTTGGCGGTGCAGCGGCTGGCTTTGGATTGACTGCAAACCTTGCGCCTGAGGGAGTGGAGAGGTCTGTTCAGCAAAACCGCTCCGGAGGAATATCGGTCTGTCGTTTAAGTCGTTAAGTATCGTTTCTCCTGGTTCGCGCGAAACTTGAAGGTGACTTCATTCCCCTATTTATCGATGGCGCGGCGGGCATCCACTGTTGTGGCGGTGATTCCCGGATCATAAAGTTCCGCGCTCGCGATAACGTAGAAGTGGGGATTCTTGCCCTCACCGCCCGCAACCAGCACCTTGCCGGATGGCAGCAGCGTCGCCGTATGATTGTCTCGTGCCGTACCCAAGCTGCCGGTCGCCGTCTAGGTTCCCGACGTCGGATCATACAGCTCCGTGCTGCTCAAGTACTGGGTGTTTGAATTGATACCTCCCGCCACCAGCACTTTGCCAGACGGTAGCAACGTCGCAGTGTGATGTAAGCGTGCGGTGTTTAGACTGCCGGTGAGGATCCAGGTGCCAGTGCCTGGATCGTACAGTTCTGCGCTTGCGAGAGGGTGGCCGCCCAAACCGCCTGCGACTAGCACCTTGCCATCGGCCAGTAACGTCGCCGTGTGGGAGAACCGCGCCTCATTGAGTCTGCCGGTGCGAGTCCAGGTGCCGGTGGACGGATCGTACAGTTCGGCGCTTGCGAGAGAGCCAGCGCCAAAACCGCCTACGACCAGCACCTTACCATTGGCGAGCAAGGTGGCTGTGTGGACTGCGCGGGCAGTATTGAGGCTGCCGCTCCAGGGTCCAAGTTCCGGTGGCCGGATCGTACAGTTCCGCGTTGCGAGTCGGTCCCCGCCGCTCGTCCCGAATCCGCCTGCCAACAGCACCTTGCCATCGGCCAGCAAGGTCGCTGTGTGTTCAAACCGACCAATGTTGAGGTTCCCGGTCCCGGTCCAAGTGCCGCTCGCCGGATCATAGAATTCGCACGCGACGATACCGAAGGAGAGCTGGGCTCCCCCTGCGACCAGGACCGTGCCATTGGAAAGCAATGTTGCGGTGTGATCGTAGCGGGGATTGTAGAGCTTGCCGGTGCGATTCCAATGCGCGGTGGATGGATTGTAGAGTTCCGCGCTCCGGAGAATACCAGGAAGATGCTGGCCGCTTGCGACTAGCACCCTTCCATCAGGAAGTAATGTTGCGGTGTGATCACTGCGCTCAGTCTTGAGGCTGCGGGTATACTCCCATTGAAAGGGAGTAGCAGCACACGGTTGCATCGACGCAAGGCCGGCCGAGACGGACAGCAGCAGGAGCATGACCGGTCGTCCTAAAAGGGGTTTAGCCATCGCGGTGATGCTTTGAATGGGAGTTTTCATAAGGTCAGTTGGTTTTGGGTTGAAGATCTGAAGAGGCAGAGAAGGCTTCAGCATTAGGGTTCGTGCCCGCATACAGACCGGTTATGTGCGCGTATCGTGGACAACCCGCTGGGTGATCGTCAATCTCCAACTGCTGCCTGTCGCTTAGTGGATTCGAATGTCGCCAGTGAAAAGGGGTGCTGCTGGCGGAATAACCGTTACTGAGGTTGATCGAAATGGTATCTAGGGTGCCAGGCTTTTCCGTTATCAGTCACACTCACCCTGTACCGGACTTTGGTCCCGTCGTCCAACTGCGCCCTGCCACTGAATTCGGCGGTGTTGCCATTGATGGAGAGATTCCGAATTCCGGCATTCGTCAGGCAGCCACCGGCAGCGGGATCACAAAAGGAAAAATAGTCGGCGCTGGTGCTGTCATCGGACTGGCTCGCACCAAGATGGAAGGTGACTCGATCACTCTGGCTATTGATGGTGCCGCGGCCATCGACCTTGGTGGCCACCACGATTCCCGGATCCTCCGCCGTCGGTGCTCCGTGCGAACATTATCTCCGTGGTGCTCAGAGCATTGGGCACCACACATAGAGTTCCGCGCTCGCGAGAGGAATTTGGAACTTAAGTGCTCCTCCCGTGACGAGCACCATGCCGTTGGGCAGGAGAGTTGCGGCATGGTCCTTTCGCGGGGTGTTGAGGCTACCGGTTAGTGACCAGGTGCCGGTCGCCGGATTGTAGAGTTCGGCGCTCGAGAGATCCCAGGAGGTTCCCCCCGCCACTAGCACCGTGCCGTTGGACAGGAGAGTTTCGACATGGTCCGCTCGCCCGTTGTTGAGGCTACCCGTTGTTGACCAGGTGCCGGTCGCCGGATCGTAGAGTTCGGTACTGTCGAGTTCGTCGGGGTTTCCCCCGGCCACGAGCACCATGCCGCTGGTCAGGAGAGTTGCCGTATGGTCGTATCGCGCGGTGTTGAGGCTGCCGGTTGTTGACCAAGTCCCGGTGGCGGGATCGTAAAGTTCGGCACTCGCGAGTTCGACTAAACCGAAACCACGTCCCCCCGCGACGAGCACCTTGCCATTGGATAGAAGAGTTGCTGTATGGAATATCCGCCCTGTGTCGAAGCTGCCGGTTGGAGACCAGCTACCGGTGGCCGGATTATAGAGTTCCGCGCTCGCTAAATAGATGCCGTTTATGATTCCGCCCGCGACCAGCACCATGCCGTTGGGCAGGAGAGTTGCGGTATGATATAGCCGGCCCGTGTTGAGGCTGCCGGTTGGAGACCAGGTACCGGTGGCCGGATCATAGAGTTCCGCGGTCGCTAAAGCGATTCCGGGGTCGGTTTCCCTTCCGCCGGCCGCGAGCACCATGCCGTTGGGCAGGAGAGTTGCGGTATGGGAGTCTCGCGCGGTGCTGAGGCTGCCAGTGTCTGACCAGGTACCGGTCGCCGGATCGTAGAGTTCGGCGCTTGGGAGAGGGATGCTTCGATGCTCTCCTCCCGCGACCAGCACCCTGCCATCGGGGAGTAAGGTCGCCGTGTGGTGGAACCGGGCAGTATTGAGGCTGCCGGTGTACTCCCATTCAAAGGGAGTAGCAGCGCACGGTTGCATGGACGCAAGCCCGGCCGAAAAAGACAGCAGCAGGAGCATAACCGGTCGCGCCAGACGCGAGCCGATTGCCGGTTGAGTTATCGCGGTGATGAGTTGAACAGGAGTTTTTATAGGGTCATTGGCTTTGGGTTGAAGATCTGAAGTGGCAGAGGAAACTGCAGGGGAAGCGTTGGGCTCCTTTCCAGACCGCTACCTCGGCGCATCCTGGGCAACCACGCGCTTCATTGTCAATCTCCAAATTGCTGCCTTTGGCCTGGTAGATCAGCGGCCTACGATTCAAGCGCGCTGTTTCGCCTTGGATCTGGGCTAGATTGAATCGACTGATGAGTGCACGACTAAGCGATTACGATTACTCTCTGCCGCGGGAATTGATTGCGCAGCAGCCGCTTGAGCGCCGCGAAGATTCCCGGATGATGGTTTTAGGTCGCGCCGAGCGGAAAATCGAGCATCGGAAATTTCGCGAGCTAAAGTCGTTCTTGCTGCCGGGCGACCTTCTCGTGTTGAACGATACGCGCGTGCTGGCAGCGCGGCGATTCTCCAATGACGGCGCAGTCGAATTTTTGTTTCTCGAACGTCTCGGGCGAACGCGTTGGAAGTGCATGGTTAACCCGGGCCGCAAGATGCGCGTGGGCGCAATCGTAACGGTCGATGGTGTGTGTTTGCACGTCGAGAAAATCACCGCAGACGGCGAGCGCATCGTGTCGTTCGACAAAGAGGTCGATGTTTACGCCCGTGGATCCATGCCGTTGCCGCCGTATATCAATCGGGCCGGCGATGAGACGGACGCGGCCTGTTACCAGACCGTTTTTGCTCGTGAGCCCGGCGCCGTAGCTGCGCCTACGGCTGGTCTGCATTTCACCTCAGAGATCTTGAGTGAGATTCCTCACACGTTCGTGACGTTGCATGTCGGACCGGGAACATTTCTCCCCGTGCGATCTGAGGACATCGCCGAACATCGAATGCATGCAGAACGTTTCTCCATTTCGCCGGAAGCCGCAGACAAGATCAACAACGCGCAGGGGATTGTAGCTGTGGGAACCACAGCGATGCGCGTTCTCGAAACAGCGACGCGCAATAACAAACTGCTTAGCCGACAGGTTGAACCGCAATCAGGCACGACCGATCTTTTCATTTATCCACCATTCACGTTTCGCGTTGTCGATGCGCTCTTGACGAATTTCCACTTGCCGCGCTCGACCTTGCTGATGCTGGTGAGTGCGTTTGCTGGACGCGAATTCATTCTTCGGGCGTACGAGGAAGCGATTCGCGAACGCTATCGCTTCTACAGTTATGGCGATTGCATGCTGATCTTGTAGAAGGTTAACCACGAATGCACACGAATTGACACGAATGCAGAATGAAGAATGCCCCAAGCACACTCGGATTTCGTCATTTCTTAATTTGTGTTCATTCGTGTCTATTCGTGGTTAAAAAACTAAATGAGCGAGCGACCAAAAGGCGAGCTGGTGATTCAAACCATCGCCATGCCTCGGGACACAAATGCGAATGGCGATATTTTTGGCGGATGGGTGACTTCGCAGATGGACTTGGGCAGTGGAATTCTCGCGGCGAAAACTGCTCAGGCGCGCGTGGTTACAGCGGCGATGGAAGGCATGTCATTCCTCGAACCGGTGAGAGTGGGGGACACGGTCAGCTGTTATGCGCGTGTGGAGAAAATCGGGCGGACGTCAATGACAATCCCGGTCGAGGTGTGGGTCACGCGGCACATGACTGGCGAAGAGCGGCTCGTCACGCATGGCGTGTTTACGCTGGTCGCGGTCGATGAGTCGGGAAAACCGATTCCGGTCAAGCGCGGCAGTGCATAGGCCAATGGCGAAGTTCGAATGACGAATGACGAAGGAATGACGAACAACCGCAAATGATTCGTTACATCGTTACATTGTTACATTGGGTTTCTGATCCAACGCTTCAACGCGTCAACGCTTCAACGATTCAACGCTTCAACGATTTAACGAGGCGAAGCCGTGATCCAGTTCGCTTACCTCTTCGAGCGGTTCCCGTCATTCGGACAAACGTTTTGCTATCGGGAAGTCGCGGAGCTTGATCGCCAGGACATTACGCCGCCGATCTTTTCAATCCGGAACCCGAAAGACGAGCCACCACAAGATTGGGACACGCGTATCGTCGAACGAGTGCATTATCTTCCGGAGGAAAAGGAACTGCTGGAAGTTGTTCGACGTGACGTAAAAAAACGGAAGCTCGACCCAGACATTGTCGCCGCCGTGGATGAATGGGGGCGTCGCACCGACTTCCTTCGGCTATATCAGGCCGTCTACGTTGGACTGCGCTTGCGAAAAATGGGGATCGATCATGTGCACGCTCATTTCGCCGGCATGGCTGCGCGCACCGCTTTCTGGATCAACAAATTT
>QHOX01000088.1 GCA_003219465.1 Verrucomicrobiota bacterium
CCGCAAGGATTACCGGAGCTGTCATGAATGGAATCGTGCCAGTTGTAATCGTGGTCGGCGGTCACCCCGTCCCAGCCGCGGTAATGCGGCTTGATTGCGTTATGGGTCCAGCGAAAACCCGTGTCGGCTCCGGCGACCACAATTCCCTCACCGGTGTGGCCGAGCGCCCACACTTGAGGCGCATGTGTGTAATTGATCCCAGGCTCAACCGTTTCGGGAGAGTTCGGTTGTGAAGGCGACTCAATCGCGCGAAGACCTTGCGGGAAATTCTGGATGCGC
>QHOX01000090.1 GCA_003219465.1 Verrucomicrobiota bacterium
TGCACGAGCCGATTCGGGCCCGGCGCATCGGAATTTTCACTCGTGGCCGAAAATGGTTGTGGCGGAATCCGACTACTACGGCGCTGGTAACAGCAATAGTCGCCCTCGGAGCGGTAGTTGGTGTGATGTTTTTGGAAAGGGAGTCAATACATCCGTCCGAAATTCCAGCGAAAAGCATCGCCGTGCTGCCATTTCTCGATCTTAGCCAGGCAAAAGATCAGGAACATTTCTGCGACGGCATAAGCGAGGAGATTCTCAACGGATTAGCGAAGGTCGATGGGCTGCGAGTTGTTGGTCGCACCTCGTCATTTTCCTTCAAAGGAAAGAACGCGACCGTAAGCGAGGTTGGGAAACAGCTAAACGTCGCGAATGTGCTTGAAGGAAGTGTGCGACGCGAGGGTAGCCGCGTTCGTATCACCGCGGAGCTGACTAATACCCGCAACGGTTTCCATCTTTGGTCGGAAACGTACGAACGCGAACTACAAGGCGTCTTTGCAGTGCAGGATGAAATAACTCGCTCAATTGTTAATGCGCTCAAGGTTAAGCTCGCCGTTTCACTTCCCGTGCATGAACAACGGAACACGGAGGCATACGAACTCTACCTGCAAGGCCTTTATTTCTCGAATAAGAGCAGCGGAGAGGATTTGCGGAGGGCGCTCAATTTCTTTCAAGGCGCGCTCGAGAAAGACCCGACTTTTTCGCGCGCCTGGACTGGAATCGCGAAGGTTTGGTATTTTCTGGCCGACGTCTATGTAAAACCGCTCGAAGCTTACCCGGCATCAAAAGAAGCAGCATTGAAGGCGATTGCGCTCGACGAGAAAGATGCTGAAGCGCATTGCTACCTTAGCGAAGCGAAACGTGTGCTTGATTGGGACCTGGCCGGCGCGGATGCAGAGTTGAAGCGCGCGCTCCAGCTCGATCCCAACTCGGCACCAGCCCACTTCTTCTCGGCGCTGCTGCCTCTCTTCCGAGGCGAATTAAAAGAAGGGCTCCGGCTTGTGTTGGAAGCTGAGAAATTGGATCCGGTGTCGCCCATCACTAGCTACGTTGCTACCGCCGCCTACCTCGCCAACGACGAGATCGACGACGCAATTAGTGAAGGTCAGCGGACGCTCCAGCTCGATCCAAATTACTTTTATCTGGATTCGGATCTTGCCGCTGCCTATCGCGAGAAAGGTAAGTTCGCGGAAGCGATCGCCCTCTACACCAAAGCCCAGGAGGCAACGCATCTGCCGAGTAGCGGCCTTGCCATCACCTACACGCGCATGGGCCGCGAGATGGAGGCGCGCAATATTCTTGCGCAGCTTGTGCAAGCAAGGGCGAAGCGATACGTCTCGGCACCTTTGATCGCCGCAGTTTCGACAGCGCTAGGCGACAAAGAAGATGCTTTCCGCTGGCTCGAACTTGCGTACGAAGAGCATTCGGGCGTGTTACAGTGGATCGCGTTCCTTCCGGAATTTCGGGCGCTCCATTCGGACGCACGCTTCCCTCATCTTCTACAGCGGATCACTGCTTCGCAGGACACGATTTTAAAGATCACCGAGACAACTCTATCAGAGATAACCGATCCAAAGGCACAGAGACACGTTACTCTCAAAGTTGGAGTAAGGCCACGACCAGGAACTCCCAATGGCCATGCTGTGAGAATTGTCGTCTCTTTTTATGACCTAACGAAAGATAACAAGATGATGCCAACTGATGCGCAAGTCGGTTATCATTGGCTTACCTCCGCAACCGGCTGGGCCGAAGCAGCCCCAAGGTTTCTCGAAGCCACTTATGTGCGTCCGAAAACTCAAACGCTTTCCGCTGGTGCACGGCGATATGGCGGATTTATTGTGCGAGCCTATTTCGACGGCCAGTTACAAGATTCGCGAGCGAGTCCGCCAGATCTGCTAACACTCTTTCCGACTGAGGACCAGCTTACCTCTCCCCAGAATGCCAGCCCTGGCCGCTAACCGCAGCTGCAAACACACCGGCTTTGTTAGAACGCATCTTGCAGGCCGAGGGCGGCCTGGCTCCATCGGCACGCACCAACGACGAACGTTGGAGATGGCCTGCCCTCAGGCCGTCATCTGGATTTATAGGATGGCTTCTAGCCTCTGTCCGTTAGGCATCGCGATCATCTTTTGTCCGCTCCTTGCAGCCTCCGCGCAGGATATCACACCCACGCCGCAGCGAAGCGGCGAACCTGTTGCTACCACGTTCGAGGTTATCGTAACTGGCTCAAACATTCCTACCGCTGAAGAAGTTGGCCCACAACCGGTCGATACCTATCGCAAGGTCGATATCGAGCGGCTCGGTGTGCGCAGTGCCACTGACCTTGTTCAGAAGTTACCTGTGGCTACTGGATCGTCGCTCAATGACAATCTAAACACTATCGGGGATGGCAGAACGGAGATTGACCTGCGCGGTCTTTTTGCCAAAGAAACCCTTGTGTTGCAGGACGGACGTCGTCTCGCGACTGACGGCTTTGCCGGTTATCAAGTCCCCATCAATTTCTTCTACAGTCCCACAGTGGATCTCAACTTATTTCCACTGGGGCTGATTGATCACATCGACATTTTGAAGGACGGCGCTTCCGCCATTTACGGCAGTGACGCGGTCGCCGGTGTGTTTAACGTATGGTTAATCCACAAGTTTCGCGGCCTCGAAATTTACGCCAGCTATGGGAACACCAATCTCGGCGCCTCCAACGATCAGGGGGAAGAACGGGCATACCTCCTCGCCGGCACCGGTGACGACAAGACCGACATTGTTGTTTACGCTGAGGTGTACGATCGCGCCGCCATCTACAACCGCGACCGCGATATTACCTCCAACGCTGATTTTACCCGCTTTGGCGGTGATGATGATCGGTTGCCAGACTTTGCCGGGCGTGTCGGAGACTTCGTTTACCAGCCGCGCGTTAACCGCGGTGCGAGGTCACCGACGCGGCATGCATTTCCAGATGTAGCCAGCGACCCGCAATACGTGCCGCTCTCCAGCCTACCGCGGGCGCAACAGGCCTTTAACTTCGCAGCTTTCACACCGGCAATGGCCCCAGTGGACCGTGAATATCTCTACGGCTCGCTGGACCGCAAAATTTGCGGCCAATACGTGGAGCTTTTTGGTGATCTTAAATACGTGCGCACCTTCTGGGATGGCGCACAGGAGCCGGCTCCATTTTCGACCGATGTATTCACGGATGCGATTCATCCATTTGGGATAAGTCCCGTGGGCATTAGCGTGCCGATTCAGAATCCATTCAATCCATTCACAGTGGCGGATTACACCTCCCCGGGAGGAGCGGACCCGAAGGCTCCGGGAACTCAAATAAGTGCTGTGCCTGCCGGAACGCAACTCACCACCGGCGTGCGTTACCGTGCTTTGGAAGCGGGGTTGCGTACCGATAAGATTACAACCCATAATTACGAGTTCACAGGCGGTCTCAAGGGTAATCTCGGTGAGTTCGGCGATTACTTTAAGACTTGGAACTGGGAAAGCGGGTTCCGTTATAACCAAGATAGTCGCATCGAGCTCCGCGGCGGAATCGTGGACAGCAATGCGCTGCGGGCGGCGTTACTCGACACCAATCCCGCAACTGCCTTCAATCCATTCGGCCTTAACCAGAACTCGCCCGCCGTGATTGATAAAATTTTTGTCACGACCCATCGCCTCGGCACGACCTCGCTTATACTCGAAGACCTCAAGTTATACGGGGATCTCTGGAATCTCCCAGCAGGGCCCGTCTCCTTTGCGATTGGCGGTGAACACCGGACCGAGCACGAAAATGATCAGCCCGACTCGCTAATTGCTTCCCGTCAAACAATAGGCGCGACTAGACTTCTTAACTGGCAAACCGAGCCGGTGCCGGACTTTCTACCAACCAGAGGGAGCCGGGATGTGTGGTCTCTCTACTGGGAGGTTCGTGTTCCTGTTACGAGCCCCATTTGGAACTGCCCTGGTCTCTACAGCCTGGAATTAGGGTACCAGGAAAGATATGATAACTTCAGCGATTTCGGCCCCACTGAAAAGCCCAAGTTCTTCTTTCGCTGGCAGCCAATCGATTCATCGCTGACGTTGCGCGGGACTTACAGCGAAGCTTATCACGCTCCGGCCCTTGCCGAAGTGTATACTTCGCAAGCGCAGCGGGCAGTGCTCGTGGATGACCCAGCTGGCTTAACTCCTCCGAACTCTCCGATTAAAGAAACTATTGGCGGCAATCCGAACGTGAACGCGGAAGTAGCGTATGAATGGACCTACGGTGTTGTTTGGACGCCAGCGAAATTGATCAAGGGACTCACCCTAAGCGCGGACTTTTACCACATCGATTTGCGCAACGCCACCTTCGGTGAACCCCCCGACATCATTGTGGGTACGAATTGGGACACTCGTACAGGGACCCTGCCCAACGGCGCTCCCAAGGGTGGTTTTTGGTCAGACCTGATTAAGCGCGATCCCGTTACCGGCGCGATCCTAAGCGTGAACACTCTCGAGCAGAACCTGGCTCGGCGTATCACCGAAGGTCTCGATTACGAGGCTTTCTATCAACTGGATACCTCGATATTCGGCCGGGGCAACTTCGGAACATTGACGTTCACTTTCAATGGCAACTACCTGGCCCGGTTTGTATCGCAGGCTAGCCCGGTGGAACACAGATTTCATATGGACAACACTTTCGTAGGGAACAGATTTGGCTCGTTCCCGAGAAACCGCTGGTATTCGAGCGTGTTTTACGACGGCCCGGCGGGCTCATGGCTCGGCGGGCTCGATGTTGGTCTCATCGCTCACTACATCGGGCAGTACTGGGACAGTAGCGGCGTCACCACCTTTGACGGTGGTAAGTCGCGCCGCAAAATTCGTGAATGGACGACACTGGACTTCATTCTGAATTACACATTCAACTTGCCTGCTTCTGTGGCGCAAAACGAGGTAGCTGGCTACGCCAGGGACGGCGGCAAGGACGCGGGGACAAGGGATAGCAAAAATAAGAACGTCACGCCGGTTTCTACGGCGGAGTACAATCCATGTGGGTGGCGCGCATGGCTGAATAACATCACGATCACGCTTGGGATGAACAACGTGTTCGACCAGGATCCGCCGTTTGTCGCTGGTGGGTTCGAAACCAGCTACGACCAGCGGATGGCCAATATCAGGGGGCGAGTCTGGTATGTGGCGTTGAAAAAGCGTTTCTAAAAGCCATCCCACCACTCGCATCTGGATTTCTGTAGCCACGACAAGCTATTCACCACAGAGAACACGGAGAACACGGAGAGAAGCCAGACAGGATTTACAGAATCTTGCGGGATCAAGACATTCTGTCCATTTTGTGAATTCTGTCGAAAGATCTAGCGGACCTTTCCTCTGTTCCTGCGTTCCTAATCAATTGGGAACTTCGCCGTTCATTTCCTGTATAGACCGGGTGAAAGACAGAACAACCCAAACCTCAACAAGAAAGAACACCCATGATAACAAAACATTACTGCAAATCTATTGTGCGAGCTGCTTTGCTTCTCGCTTTAACCATGTGCATTATCGGCCTGTCGCCAGCCTTTTCGACTAGCGCCCAGGCCTATAGCATCAACGACGTGTCGGGAAACTACGTCGATCAGGTCGACGGCTGGCTCAAGATCCTCGGGAACGGCAACTCGCCCGTTAACTACAGCCCCTTGATGGGCATCGGTCTCGTCACGTTTTATCCGGGAACGGCCAGCTTCCACGCGGACTGGACCTTGAGACACGATGCAGAAAATCACTCCCAGATCCATGATGGTACCTATACCGTGGACGCCAATGGTCACGGGACGATGACATGGCAAGACCATCATCGCGATTTCTACATTGTGAACGGAGGCGCTGAGCTCAAGTGGACCAATACGGACGCTGCTGGCGACTTCGTGATGGCCAGCATCGGTACCATGACCAAACAATAACGAAGACCGTGTCAAGTAACCAGCACGGCCCGATGCCGTGCTGGCCCCAGATTAACAGGCGCTGAGACGTGTAACTTCGCGGGTGCGAACTAAGCAAACTGCAACTAGCTACGAGCTAGACATTTTAGTTTGCCAATGCCGTTCGGTTGTTGCCGACACAAATTATTTGGGAATCTGATCTTTCGTTTCCTGTAGTGACTAGTGCAATGAAAATCAGAATCACACCCAATATCACGTTCACCGGGATTGCCGTGGTGCTGCTTTGCGCAGTAGCAATCCCCGCGCACGCGGCCACCATCACAGTTACCAACACAAACGACAGCGGCGCCGGCTCACTGCGCCAGGCACTCGCCATCGCGAATGACGGTGACACGATCACCTTCGCAGTAACTGGCACCATTGGATTGACCAGCGGGGAACTCCTGGTCAATAAGAGCATTACGATCTCAGGGCCTGGCGCCGACAACCTGGCTGTGAATGGGAACGCCAAGAGTCGCGTGCTTTACATCGGCGCTGGTAGAACCGTCACCATTTCCGGACTGACTATCACGAACGGCATTACCTGCAACATGTACCCCTGTTACTACGGCGGCGGCATCTACAATGACCATGCGACGTTCACGCTCAATAATTGCACGATCAGCGATAATTCGGCCGCTTTCGGCGCTGGCATGTATATTGATGGCGAGTATGGCAGCGCGAGCGTGGAGATCAACGACAGCATCTTTGTCAATAACCACGTCGCGTTTGGCGCAAGTGGTGGTATTTTCAACGACGGGGATTACGGTACCGCGACGCTGGACGTTCGCAGCAGTGCTTTTCGTGGCAACTCTGGCGGGGGGCTCGTCAACTATGGCGCGACCGCGACGCTTAGCAATTGCACGATCAACGATAACTCCGGCGCCGGCATTCTTAACCGGGGCGGCGAGCAGAGCGCGCACGATCAACGGCAACTCGACTCTGGGCAATGGCGGGGCAATCTACAATTGGGGGTATTACGGGAGCGCTACCTTGACGCTCAGCAACAGCACGATCAGCGGCAACTCCGCTGCATCGAATGGTGGTGGTATTTACAACGTTGGCCAATTTAGTAGTGCTATGCTGGAGATCAGCAACACCACCTTTAGCGGCAACTCGGCCTCAGTCGGCGGCGGTATTTACAACGATGCTGGCGGCGGCAGCGCTGCAGTGGGGCTTCAGAACACCATTTTGAACGCGGGTGCGACAGGAGGAAATATTGTCAATGGCTCCGGCACGGTCACATCGCTGGGCTACAACCTCAGTAGTGATGATGGCGGCGGTTTCTTAACCGGTCCGGGCGATCAAATCAACACCGATCCGCTGCTTGGCCCTTTGCAAGACAATGGCGGCCCCACATTCACGCATGAGTTGTTAAGTGGTAGCCCGGCCATTGATGCAGGCGACCCGAATTTCACTCCGCCGCCTTTGTACGACCAGCGCGGCCCAGGCTTTTATCGCGTAGTGAACGGCCGGATCGACATCGGCTCGTTTGAGGTGCAGGGACCTACGCCTACACCCACCCCAACACCGACAGCAACAGCAACAGCAATAGCAACAGCTACTGCTACTGCAACTGCAACTGCAACACCTACAGCCACACCTACTCCAACGCCCACGCCGACGCCATGCACGGGAAGATGTGACCCGACACCGAGGCCACGCCCGACTCCGCCGCCTCGGCCTGGACACCAATGGAATCGTGTCACTCTCGTGTTTCCCGTAGAGGCAGTGAAATGAAAATCAGAATCACACCCAATATCACGTTCGCCGGGATTGCCGTGGTGCTGCTTTGCGCAGTAGCAATCCCCGCGCATGCGGCCACCATCACAGTTACCAACACCAACGACAGCGGCGCCGGGTCGTTGCGTCAGGCACTCGCCGACGTCAATAACGGTGACACAATTACCTTCGCAGTAACTGGCACCATTGGGTTGACCACCGACGAACTGCTGGTGGATAAGAGCATTACGATCTCAGGACCTGGCGCCGACAATCTGGCCGTGAACGGCAACGCCACTTACCGTGTGTTCTACATCGCTCCCGGTAACACTGTCACGATTTCCGGCCTGACCATTACGAACGGCCTCGCCACCGCAGGTTATCCCGATAATGTCGGGGCTGGCATTGACAATGAGTTCGCTAGACTGAGCGTCAACAATTGCACGATCAGCGGCAACATCGCTTCATATGGCGGCGCCGGCATCTTCAACGACGGCGCCGGCATCTTCAACAACGGCAGTGATCAGGCTGAGGGCGCCCTCGCTGTATTGCAAGTCAGCAACAGCACGATTAGCGGCAACTCCGGTGGATACGGCGGGGGAATCATGAATTACGAGCAAGTTGGGAGCGTTATGCTGACGCTTAGCAACAGCACGATCAGCGGTAACTCCGCTCAGCACGGTGGCGGAATCGCTAATTTTAATGAAGGTGGCACCGCCACGGTAGAGATCACCAACACGACCTTCTCTGGCAACTCGGCTCAACAAGGCGGTGGTATCTGGAATTACACTAACATTGCAGGCGGCGACGCGACGGTCGTTCTAGCGAACACGATTCTCAAGGCCGGCGCGACAGGCGGAAATATACATAATGAGTCCAGCACGGTCAGATCGCTGGGCTACAATCTTAGCAGTGACAACGCCGGC
>QHOX01000091.1:0-1054 GCA_003219465.1 Verrucomicrobiota bacterium
GTCTGGCTTCATTGAACTCGACAAGAAAACTCCTGAGCAATTCGCAACTCTCATCCTCGAACGCCTCGCGCCTAACGAAGGGAAGCCGAAAGACCACTACACCAAGTCCGCTCGCAAGCGCCGCCCCAAGTCCTCGGTAAGAATCGCCAGTGTCCCGCTCCTGACCATTCCGCACAACCTCCCCCGCATCTCGGTCTTCTTTGGACGCGAAAAGGAACTCAAGACTATCGCCGATGCCCTTTCTCCAAAGACCCGCACTTGGGGCGTGCTAATCGATGGCCCTGGCGGCATGGGTAAGACTTCGCTGGCGATCCGGGCGGCGGAGTCCGTGCCTGCGGACACCTTCCGGCGCATTCTATTCCTTTCCTCAAAAGAGCGGATGATGACTGGCGAGGGCGAGCGCAAGCTGTCCCAGTTCGTGGTGCCCGGCTATCTCGATATGCTCAACGAGATCGCGCGTCACTTCGACCAGCCGGAGCTGACGAAGCAACCCGAGACTGACCGTGCCCGCTCCATCATAGACGCGCTCGAAGCCGCCCATGCCCTACTCATTCTCGACAACATCGAGTCGCTACCGAAAGAGCAACAGAACCAGCTCTTTGAGTTCCTGAGCCAGCTTCCGCCAGGCTGCAAGGCTATCGTCACCAGCCGTCGACGCACCGATGTGGATGCACGCATCATTCGCCTGGGCAAATTGGAGAAGGACGCTGCGCTCGCCTTGTTGGCCGAACTGGAAGCAGATCAAGCTCTTCTCAAGAAGGCCAGCGAAACCGACCGCATTCACCTCTATGAGGAGACCGGTGGCAATCCCTTGCTTCTGCGCTGGATGGTGGGCCAGTTCGGTCGTGGCAGTTGCCGCACGCTCGCCGATGCGCTGGCGTTATGCCGTCGCGCGGAGAAAGAAAACGACCCGCTCGAATTCATCTTCGGCGACCTGTTGGAAACCTTTACCGAGGCCGAGACCAAAGCTCTCGCTGCGCTCACTTACTTCACACACATGCTTGAGGTGAATCACATCGCCGAACTCGCCGGCCTCTCAAAAACGGCTGCGCAG
>QHOX01000091.1:1087-7901 GCA_003219465.1 Verrucomicrobiota bacterium
TGCCAGACGAGGAGGAGAAATGCTTCGCCTTGGTCCCGATGGTCGCAGACTTCCTGCGCCACAAGCGGCCCGAAGTGGTGAACGAGACGGGTGACCGGCTGGAAAGGCAAGCCTACGCGCTGGTGGTGGAGAACGGTTACGATCAGCACGACCGCTTCCACGTGCTCGATGCCGCTTGGCCCACCGTCGCCGCTGCGCTGCCGCGTTTTATAGTCGGCGAGAGCGAGCGGCTTCAGACCGTGTGCGGTGCGCTCGCAACGTTTTTCCATTTCACCGGGCGGTGGGATGAATGGCTGGCCCTCTCGCGCGATGTCGAGAGTCGCGCAGCGGCGGCGGGGAATTTCAACGATGCCGGCTGGCGGGCCTATAACGCTGGCTTTGTTCATAATCTTCGCGGACAATCGGCCGAAGTGCTCGCCTGGGCCGACCGCGCCGAGGCCCACTGGCGCGAGGCGAAGGCCAGTGCCCGCGAGCGCGCCACCGCCATTTCCTTGCGCGGCTTTGGGCACAAACTGGCGAACGATTATTCCGCCGCTGCCGTCGCTTTTCGCGAAGCCGTGGAGCTTGACAGCACCTTGGGCCGCGAAAACGTGAACGTCGCCATCGACCTAAACGACCTCGCCGGAGCCGAACGTTCGGACCGACAATTCGAGGCTGCCGAGCGCGACTACCGCGAAGCCCTGCGGATCGCCAGTGCCGTCGATTACCAGGAAGGCGTCGCCTACATGACCGGCAATCTTGCCGGGCTGGCGCTGGATCGCGAGGATTGGCCCGGCGCGGAAACCCTCGCCCGCGAGGCCCTGCGCTTGTCCGAAAAAGTAGGGCGCCAAGAATTGATCGCCTCCGTCTCCCACCGTCTCGCCAAAGCTCTCATGCGACAAGGGAAGAAGGAGGAAGCCCTCCCGCACGTCCGGCGCGCGGCAAAGATTTACCAAAAGCTCGGCTCACCGTACTTCGCCAGCATCCAGGAAATCCTCGCCGAGTGCGAAAGCTAGCCGGAAGAATTCCGCTGAACAGAGGACCCGCACGCGCCGTGGGAAGAACATCCCGGCGGCAGCGCAGGTGTAATCGCACGTCAAATAGGTGTCTTATCCCGAGCTTGGGTTCCTGTTGACCAACATTCGTCGGCTAACATCCGGACGCTTTAACACACCACCCACATTGGGTGCTCTTCTTTGCCAACCTCGACAACCCTAATCCGGCCGTCTGCCAAACAAAGTGAGAAGCGCGAGCGAGGTGGAGTTCCGAAGAACTGCAATGCGACTTTTCTGATCGCAACAGATTTTCGATTGTCGATGTTTTGATCGAGGCGTACGTTTAGAATCAAACTAAACGGAGGACTTAATTATGAGCACTGCAGTTGCTGAAGAGAAGACGACTCAATCGAAATTGAATCAGCTCGAGCAGCTGAAGAAATTCACAAAGATCGTAGCTGACACGGCGGATTTTGAATCGGTCAAGCAATTCAAACCACAGGACGCGACGACGAATCCGAGCCTGGTTTACGCTGCGACGCAAAAACCCGAGTACGCGCATTTACTCGAAGGGGTATTGGCGGATCGGAAAAAATCCGGGTTAACTGGGGCGGCGCAGATCGAAGACATATGTGATCATTTACTGGTGCAGTTCGGGTCCGACATTTTGAAAGTCGTACCAGGGCGCGTTTCGACTGAGACCGACGCCCGACTTTCCTTCGACGTTGAAGGTTCAATTAAGAAGGCGCGGAGACTGATCGAGCTTTACGCGGAGCGCAAGATTCCGCGTGAACGTGTGTTGATTAAAATCGCATCGACCTGGGAGGGATTGAACGCCGCGGAGCAGCTGCAAAAAGAGGGGATCCGCTGCAATTTAACTCTAATGTTTTCGTTGCCGCAGGCCGTCCGCGCAGCGGAAGCAAAAGTGCAGCTCATCTCGCCGTTTGTCGGCCGGATTTACGATTGGTACAAGAAAGAGATGAAGCGTGATTATGTCGGAGCAGAAGACCCGGGGGTTCAGTCGGTTGAAGAAATTTATACGTACTACAAGCAATTCGATATTCCGACGGAAGTGATGGGCGCCAGCTTCCGTAACACGGGGCAGATTCTGGAGTTGGCAGGGTGCGATTGCCTAACGATTAGTCCCGAACTAATGGAAGAGCTCTCAAAATCCACGGACTCAGTTGAGCGCAAACTGACCCCGGAGAAAGCGAAAACGGCAAAAGTCGATAGGTTGAAGTTGGACGAGAAAAAATTCCGCTGGTTGCTAAATGACAACGCAATGGCGACGGAGAAAACAGCCGAAGGCATTCGCAAATTTGCCGCCGACGTGGTGAAGCTCGAGAAATTCGTGGCGAGCAAGTTGTAATCTCTTCCTCTACCTTCTGTCTCTCAATCTGCTTGACCAGCTAGAGAAAGATTGAGCGGAAGAGGAAGAGTTGATGTTCAACGTCGTTTTAGTCGAGCCGGAGATTCCGCCGAATACTGGCAACATCGGCCGGCTTTGTCTCGCAACGCGATCAACTCTGCACCTGATTAAGCCGTTCGGATTTTCGCTCGACGACCGGCAATTGCGTCGAGCAGGGCTCGATTACTGGCAGGAGGTACCGCTGCAATTATGGGATTCGTTCGGCTCGCTTCAGCGCGGTCAACCCCCCGGGACTCGTTATTTTTTTCTAACCACCAAAACCCAATGTCCTTATTACAGCGTGAATTTTCGGGACGATGATTTCATCGTCTTTGGGCGCGAAACGAAAGGACTTCCGCGTAAGTTGCTCGCGGTCAACGCTGACAATTGCATCACTATCCCGATGCATGGGACACGCAGTTTGAATCTGGCTACAGCGGTAGCAATCGTCTTGTTTGAGGCCGTGCGTCAACAGCAGGCCTGATCAAAAACATCGCAACAGGGCACGCGCACGCGGGGTAAATGAACGAAACAGAATGAAAAGGGAAATTATGAAACGTATTGTGCTTCTAACGTTTATCGGGAGCCTCGCGCTGGTGCTCACGGCGTGGGGAGCTCCAAGGGAAAAACAAGCCAACCGCGCAGCAAAGAGCAAGAGCGCATCAAGCGCGCATGTCGTGTCAGCCAAGTCCGGTGGTAATGCTGCGAAGGCGCGGACATCGCCAAGCGCGCGGTCACGGGGCAACACTCATTCGGTCACTCGTGCAAGTACGGCTGGAAGAGGCCGCATGGAAGCGACGAGAAACCGCAGCACGCGCACCGCTGATCGCAGTGCAGCGAGAAAGACGTCCGCCCGCAGCCGCACGACAGCTAACCGCGAGAACGCTCTCGCTCGCGCGAACACACAGCGAACCAACCGCCCGGAAGCGGCAAGAAACCGCAGCGAGCGAAAGGCTGATCGGGCCTCAGCGGCTAGCGCATCCGCCCGCAACGGAACGACCGCTAATCGCGAAAGAGCGTTCGCTGGTGCGAATAGTGTGCGGAGCAACCGCGCGGAGGCAGCGAGAATCGACAGGGCCCGCGGCGCGCAAGCTAATGTCGGCAGGTCTGCTGCCAGGAACCTGGCGCTGAACCAGAAGAGAAATCTCACCTTCGCGCGCAATGTGGCGCTAAATCGCGACCGAAACGTGCGCATCGTTAACCATTGGCGAAACGATCGTTTTCGCGGTGCGAACTACGTCGCATTCTACAACTACAACCGGGTATGGCATGACCGGAGTTGGTGGGTAGCGAACTACCCGAACATCGTGTTCGTGCTTGGCGGATGGTGGTACTGGAACACCGGTTACTGGTATCCGGCCTGGGGCTACAACCCGTACGGGTGGTATTCGTATGACGGACCGATTTACACCGGCTATGCAGATCGGACGCCGGACCGGGTCATCGAAAACGTCCAGCTCGCGTTGCAGCAGCAAGGCTATTACGCGGGATCAATCGATGGACTTCTTGGACCGCAAACACGCGGAGCGTTGGCGGCGTTCCAATCCGACTATGGCTTGGCGATTACTTCGGCTGTCGATAGGCCAACGTTGCAGACGCTTGGCCTGACGTAACGTCGCCACACCAGAGGCTGTCAGAGCCGCATAGCGATGCGCTGCGCGGCTCTGTCTTCCCGGGGGGAATTTTGCTGCGGTCAGCAATGGAGTGTCTTTTCGTTTTTAGCGGCCAAGATGCATCCAGAAAAGGACGCTGCCACGTTGAATAAACGCAAATCTCAAAAGGTCTAAAATAGCGAAACGAAAGAATGTTATGAGAATACTTGTTGTTCTAATTTGTAGTCTTGCGCTCGTCAGTGTACACGGTGCGCAAAAACAGGAAGATAAATCAAAGCAAAAGAAGCAGACGCAACCCGCCCAGCAGGCGTCTCAGGCCACGCGGCAGCCGACAGGCGCTCGCGCAGCGAAGAAAACTCCAAACACGAGTTATCAGGGGCAAAACGCTCGGAACGCGCAAACCTCAACGGCAGCTTACGACGCGCAAAAGGCGAAGAAGAACCAAACCTCGACGCGAGCTTATGAGGGCCGAAAGGCTAAGCAGGGTCAGACCTTAACGGCCGCTTCCGAAGGCCAGAAGGGCAAGAAGAATCAAACCCAAGTCGAAAGGCAAGCAGCGAAAAGGGGAGAAGTAAAGGAAGGAGGCAAACGCGGTCAGACGCCCGCCGCAACACAGGCAGGAAATAGGATGGCCAAGAGTAAGGCTGCAGCGGGCAAACCGATTAAGCCGCAGCACTTCAATGTTCCCAAACAGCCAAACACCGCAAAGGCGCCTTCTGTGAAGTTCCAACAGGGCAAACGCATTGAAGGAAGCCAAAACTGGCAAGGTGCAAGTTATACTGTTTTCCGGAACTACACGCCACAATGGCACGACCAGGGTTGGTGGCACAGCCATCACAATAGGATCGTGTTTGTATTCGGCGCCCCGTATTACTGGAACGCAGGTTACTGGTTCCCAGCCTGGGGTTTCTATCCTAACGCATATTACGCCTGGGACGGCCCCATCTACGCTTACAATAACCTGCCGCCCGATCAGGTGATTGCTAATGTGCAGTCTGCACTACAGCAGCAAGGGTATTACCGCGGCGAAGTGGATGGCCTCATTGGGCCGCTCACACGTGGTGCGATTGCAGATTACCAGCGCGATCACGGACTGTATGAGACGGCTGCAATCGATCAGCCCACGCTACAGACGCTCGGCATGTCATAGGAAAGACTGCTACCAACTTTTCGCAAAAGCCGCCGCGAAAGCGCATTCCACGGCGGCTTTTTGCCATCGCGCTCTTGCACCATCGCCAGGTTCACGGCAGATAGTTGCTCGTGCACCAGCCGCAACTGATTGCCCGCGAAATCTACAAGTCCTTCCGGATGGGCGCGCGCCGGATCGAAGTCCTGCGCGGAATCTCGATGGACATCGCGCATAACGAGACGGTTTTCCTTTCGGGCGCATCGGGTGCGGGCAAGACGACGCTGCTCTACACGTTGGCAGGCTTGGAACGTCCGGAATCAGGAACGGTGAAATTCGAAGGACGCGAGCTTTATAGCGGCAGCTCGTCCGCGGAGGCGCGTCTGCGGAACGAAAAAATGGGCTTTGTGTTTCAAGGTTATTTCTTGCTGCCAGAACTGACCGCACTCGAAAATGTGCTGTTGCCGGCGATGATTGGGCGTCGCACGACCAGCGGGGAAGCCGAAGAGAGTCTGGCCGCGGTGGGTCTCGCCGATCGCATGCATCATTTGCCCGCAGAATTGTCAGGCGGAGAGCAGCAGCGCGTGGCCATTGCGCGGGCATTAACAAATGATCCCGACATTATTTTTGCAGATGAGCCGACAGGAAATCTCGATTCAAAGACCGGCGACGCGATCATGGATCTGCTGCTAAATCTCGCGCGCGATCGCAGCAAAACCCTTCTAGTCGTTACGCACGACACGCGCTTGGCAACGCGCGGCGATCGGCAGTTGCACATCACGGATGGGGTACTGCAGTGACTCCGTTTGCGCCGCCGATTTTGCGGTTTGAATTGCGCGTCTAAATATTTGAGGTTTTGTTGCTAACATGAAAACCACTGATGCGACCGTGTTGGATGAACCGAAAACTCACAGGGGTGCGACCGAGGAAACAATTGAACCTGCAATAGAAAGTCGGCCGCGTCCGACAACGGGCGTCAGGGAAGCCAAGATTTACATCGACGGGAAATTCTACTCGGAAGCAAACGCAAAGGTTTCGGTGTTCGATCATGGTTTGCTCTATGGCGATGGAATTTTCGAGGGCATACGCTTTTACAACGGCCGCGTTTTTCGCCTCCAAGAACACTTGGAGCGCCTTTGGAATTCAGCGCGTTCGATTTGTCTCGATATTCCCATGACCCGGCAGGAAATGACGGAGGCGTTGCTTGAAACGATCCGGGAAAATCATTTGCGTGAGGGTTACATTCGTCTGGTCGTCACGCGCGGAGTCGGCAACCTGGGTTTGAATCCGGAGCAGTGCAAAGATCCAAGCGTGATCATCATTGCGGCGACGATCGCGCTTTACCACGAGGATTTTTACCGGAAAGGGCTGAGCATTGTTACTGTCGCGACGCGCCGTAGCAATCCAGCATCACTCAACCCGGCGGTTAAATCATTGAACTATTTGAACAACGTAATGGCTCGGATCGAAGCGAACCTTGCCAGCGCTGATGAAGCGTTGATGTTGAACGACGCAGGAAACGTCGCCGAATGCACTGCCGACAACGTCTTCATCATCAAGCACGGCCAGATTTTCACGCCTCCGACCACGGCCGGAGCGTTGCAAGGAATCACGCGATCGGTCGTGTTTGATATTGCTGGCGAGTTCGACATCAAAGTGATCGAGGCAGATTTCACGCGGCACGACATTTTCG
>QHOX01000121.1 GCA_003219465.1 Verrucomicrobiota bacterium
AAATTCTACGGTTGAAACAAAGAGAGCATTCAAGTCGGGAAAAGGAACGTGCGCTTCGATCAGCGTTCGGCGCACCTGTTCCCGGCGCTCAGGCACGAAAAGTTTGCCGCGCCCGGAAAGAAAAAACAGCAAACCCACAGCGACACGTGCCAGGAGTATGCCGAGCCATTCCAACGAATGCAGTTCGTTGACGAAGCTTTGCGCACACGACATCGACCCAAATTGGAAGCCAGCTCACGAGCCGTCAATGGAATCGAAAGACTAAACTGACAAAAGCGACGAGGATCTCAAGTGAGAATGTTCCTTGCAACCAACCTGATTTGCCGCGACGAATTTGTTTTGGGAGGAAATTATGGCAAAACGATCAATCATAGCCTTACTGGTTTCGGCGTTCGCTTGCGCGATTCTAAATGCAGAAGAACTGCCGCTCATTCATCAACCTACGTTAACTCCGCAAGACAGCGGGACCATCAACGGCCTAATCGCCGTCTGGCCGGTAAATCCACAGGTGGTCTGGGCCTGCGGTCGCAACGGTACATTCACAGTCACCACTGATGGCGGCCAGACTTGGAATGCCAGTGTTGTGCCCGGTGCTGAAGATCTGGAGTTCCGGGATGTGCAGGCTTTCAGCGCGAGCGTTGCGTATCTGATGTCGATTGGCGATAACCCAACTGATTTTCGTGTTTACAAAACACTGGACGGCGGCGCCACTTGGACCATCCAATTCGAGAACCAGAATCCGAGTGCTTTCTATGACGGCTTCGCGTTCTGGACACCGCAGCGCGGAATTCTGCATAGCGATTCGGTGAATGGAGTCTTTCCCGACTTTCGTACGCTCGATGGAATGACGTGGCAAGACATCAGCAGCAACATGCCGCCGGCCTTACCGGGCGAATTTTCTTTCGCGTCGAGCGGAACTTGCGTCACAACGCAGGGTGGGCGGAACGCTTGGATTGCCACTGGCGGCGCTGATATCGCCAGAGTCCTTGCCACTACTGATCAAGGTAACACCTGGAATGCTTACGACACTCCGTTGGTTAGCTCGCCTAGCGCAGGTGCGTTCACGGTCGATTTTCGCGATCCGTTCCACGGGATCGTGGGCGGTGGCGATTTGGATCCCGGTGATCCCAATAACGCGCGCACTGCAGTTTCCAGCGATGGTGGCAGAACTTGGACTCTCACAAGTCCTCCTCCGGTAACCGGCGCGATTTTCGGACTGAGCTACGTCGGACAGACTGGCCGCGGGGGTGGAAACAATCTCGGCCGTGCCGTGGTGATCACCGCCAATGACCCGCCCACGTTTGCTACTGGAGCCGCTGCCTGGACTCCGGACGAAGGCACGACCTGGTTCACGTTGCCCGGTGTGAGCGGCTTTTGGGCGGTAGCTTTCGTCACTCCCAAAGCCGGATGGTTGGTCAACGGAACGGATGGTCGCATATTGAAAATCAGTTTTTAGCGAGCGCATTGCGTCACACGTGACGTGTCGATCGCGTTGCCGAATCGCAGCGAAGCTTTCATGATGCTTTGCTAAACCTCGGCAGCCGGAGAACTATTACTATCGCTCCGGCACCGATGAACCGTTTCGCGCAAAGGCTAGGAGAGCAATCAATCTCGCTTCGGCGTGGCCGCCCTGAAATTCTCCAGGTCAATGTGGGTAAGCTTTGCAACCTGACCTGCGTGCATTGCCATGTGAACGCCGGGCCGAAGCGAAGAGAGGTCATGATCCGCAAGACGGTTGATCGGATCATCGATTGGCTGGCGAATACCGACATTCCAACGGTTGACCTCACCGGTGGAGCGCCGGAAATGATTCCCGATTTTCGCTATTTCATCGAGCGTGTGAAAGAGCTACAGCCGTCACGTCACGTTATCGATCGCTGCAATCTAACCATTTTGCTCGAGGACGGGTACCACGATCTCGGCGAGTTCCTTGCTGGTAAAGAGGTGGAAATCATCGCGTCGATGCCGTGTTACTCGGCGGAAAATGTGAACGCGCAACGCGGGGACGGCGTATTCGAAGGCAGCATCGCGGCGTTGCAACTTCTGAACTCGTTAGGTTACGGGATTGATCCCAAGTTGCCGCTGCATCTCGTTTACAATCCGGTGGGCGCGTTTTTGCCACCACCGCAGAATGAGCTTGAGGCCGATTACAAACGGGAGTTGCAAAAGCATTTCGGAATTGTGTTCAACAAGCTCTACACGCTTACGAATCTTCCGATTGGCCGGTTCGCCGCTTACCTGCGCCGCGGCAATCGGCTCGATGACTACATGCAACTTCTGATCGAGGCATTCAATCCAGCGACTATCGAAGGTCTCATGTGCCGCAACACGATCAGCGTCGGATGGCGCGGTGAAGTTTATGACTGCGATTTCAATCAGCAGCTTGGGATGCAATGGAACAATGGGCAACCGATTTTCTTGTGGGACGTCAACCCCGATTCGCTTGAAAACCGCGAGATCATGACCGGCGATCATTGTTTTGGCTGTACAGCCGGCGCAGGCTCGACCTGCGGCGGTGCGATTGTCTAGTCTCCTCCTGTGGCACTTCGCTGTGCGAAGCCTGCGGGCCGCCCACAAGGCAGCCGCTTTCGTCAATCAGCTCAGATCGACCTCGAATGTATGTTACTGAGCGAGGTAGCGGGCGACGGTGGTTCCACTGTTGCTGTTGCCGGCGGCAATGATCTTGCCGTCGGTTTGAATGAGCGCCGTATTAGCAAAGGCTTCGCTACTACCGAATGCTGTGCTAACAAAGCCGCCGTTACCGAACGTCGTGTCTATGCTTCCGTTAGGAAGATAGCGTGCCAAGCCAAAGCTCGATGGACCGGGAGCAACATCGACGTCGGTCTGCGCCGTTTGACCTACCGCGACAATGTCGCCGTTTGTCTGGGCGGCGACAGCAAATGCCTGAGAAAAGAGGTTGCCGGGGAACGGTGTTGCAACGCCGCCATGAGTGCCAAAGTTGTTGTCGATCGTGCCGTCAATGTTGTAGCGCACTATCAGGAAGCCCGAAGTGGTTTGCCCAAATGTCAGGTTCGGAGCGGTCACAAGGGTGCCAGCGGTGACGATCTTGGTGCGATTTGTTGTCGGGTCGGTTGTAACGACAAATCCGCATATGCCGTCAAAGGGGAAGCCCGCAGTCTGTCCGTTGACACCGAACCTGGTAACCAGGCTGCCATTGACAGAGTAGAGGGAGGTAACGTTCCCGAAGCCGATAAGGATTTGACCATTGGACAGAATCGCGACGGACTCGCCGGCCCCAAACGCCGGCCCCACCGTTGGGGCTACACCACTCGAGCCGAAGGTTGAGTCAAGCTGGCCATTACTGAGTAAGCGCGCGGCAATGTCTCTAGTGACAATAACAATCTTGCCGTCAGATTGCAGCGCGATTCCCCCACTGGCTGGCGAAAGGAAGAGTCCTGCCGCTGTGATCGCTACACTGCCGTTGGTACCAAAGGTGTTATCGACACTTCCGTTAGTATTGAAGCGGAAAACTGTGAGCTGAATACCATCGGGGGCAGCGGTGACAATTTTGCCATCTGTTTGAATCGCTACGGCGAATGCAGCCCCGGCCTCGGTGGTACCGACAGCGATCAACACTTTGCCGCCAGTGCCGAAACCTGAATCGAGAACGCCGTTAGAGGTGTAACGCAGGAGACCACCCTGTTGAAAGTTCTGAGAATTTGGGAGCGACCCGGCTACCACGATTTTGCCGTCACTTTGGAGGGCCGCGGCATTGGCAACTGTATTTGCGGTAGTGGCAATCCCGTTGTTGCCGAAAGTCGGGTCCAGACTCCCAGCCTGGCCCATTCCCAACTCGGGTAAAGTGCAAACACCTGCGAATAAGAGTAGCGTAAAAAGTTTTGAGAACCCAATGTTATTCATGAAACCCTCCTGATATGTGAAATGTAACCGTAGAATCGCAGCTACTTGGAACTGCACGCAACACTCTAAACGTAACACGCCTGTTACTTTTGCGTGGCGTTCAATCCAGCGACCATCGAAGGTCTTATGTGCCGCAACATGATCAGTATCGGCTGGGGCGGGATCCAGTTGCGGTGGCGCCATTGTGTGACGCGGGCGCCAGAGGTAGGGCGATTGACCTCACTCGCCTAGATATCCAAGCGCGAGGAATAAAGATTCTCACAGGCGGTTCAGGTGAACCACCCCTACCATTTCGACACAACCACTACGTGCGCCGCCATTGGAACAACGAATTCGTTTCCTCGCGCATATTGTCTGATTCCGTTTTCAAGCGCGCTGCGAATCGCCTCCAATGTCTCTGGCGATTGCCGCGCCAGGATGCCCGCGGTGCGAACGCCGGCGTTCCGTTCCGCTTCGAAAAGATAGCCCGCGTCTGGAAGCTTCCATTCAACTGTGCGCGTCTTATAGCTCATCGAAGTGCCGTCGAACCCGGCTCGTATGAGGACTTGCCGGCATTCCTCTGGTTCGCCGTACAAATATTTCGGCGGACCTTCGGGCAAGCCGACATCCAGATTCGCGTAAGCTTCAATCGTGTCGTTAACGATCTTCGCCCCGGGATTCCGCTCTGGTCCGGCCCAAACAGTAAAACCAAACTTGCCTCCCCGTTTCAAAACGCGGCACACTTCGACGCATGCTTTTTCTGGATGTGAGACATGCAACAATCCGAAGTTCATAAGCACACGATCGAAACTGCCGTCTTCAAATGGCAGGTCCTGTGCGTCACCTTGCATGAATCGAATCTCCGGAAACATTCGCTTCGCAATCGCGACCATTTTGTCGGAGAAATCGATTCCCGTAGGAACCGCGCCCAATTTTTTCGCTGCGGCTGACACGTAGCCGGGGCCACAGGCGACATCCAAAGCCAACATTCCTGCCGAAACCATGGCGTCTGCCAAAAGCGAGGGAATAAATTGCCGCGTCAGCGACGACCACACGGAATCGTATTTGTCTGCCACGCGTTGCCAGCCTGCGTGTTCAAAGCGAGTGAAGTCGTCGCCTTGCATGTCCGACATATTCTAGGGCCGGCGCTTCGCCTGCCAAGCTTCATGGCAACCGAACCGGTTGCCTTACAATTTTTACTCGAGAGGTAATTCGATTCGTTCTTCTTCCTCGCGCGGGACGAGTTTGTTTCGCTCAATGATGCGCGCGCAGGTGTTCCATCGCAGAATCGCATCGTCGTGACCGGGCGGGCTGAGCGGTTCAGCTTTTTCGAACCAATCCATTGCTTCGCGCAAAAGATCGTACGCCTGAAACCGGCAGCCCGGCGTGTGCTGTCGCAGTTTCGTCTTTGCCCGGCGTTCGGCGACGATTCCGGAATAATACGCGCGCTCATATTCCGATTTCACGCGGCTCAGCAATTCTTTCGTTTGCGTCTCGCTGACGCCATACCCTTTTTCGAAGCGATCGGTGAACGCGAGCAAAAGCACGATGATGGCCCTCTGATTGTCGGGATCGACAGCAAGGATGTCGAGGCAAATGCTCTCCGCTTCGCCGGGTTCGTTGAGCAGGCGGTAACGCTCAGCTTTCTCCAGCGCGGCGGGAATGGCGTCTTTGTGGAGTTGTTTCAGATCGGGCATGGCTTCGCCCCGTGATTCGTTACATCGTTAAATCGTTACATCGGCAAAGACAACCCGATTGAAACGCGCTCGGCTCCCCCCAGCGCGCCGCTACCCTCGTGGCTTTACCTTCTATCTCGCCGATCCCTTCAACTCGATTCACGATTCTCAATTCACGATTCACGTTTCTTCAGCCGTCGCCAGAACCATCCAAGCGGATCATAAAACTGATCCACCACGCGTTCCTTTAACGGAATGATTCCGTTGTCCGTGATTTGAATGCTTTCGGGACAAACCTTGGTGCAACACTTGGTGATATTGCAGTAACCGATGCCCTGCGCGTTCCGCAATTCCTCGATGCGATCCTGCGTGTCGAGAGGATGCATCTCCAGCGCGGCCACATGAATTAAATAGCGCGGCCCGATAAATTTTTCGTGCATCCGGTGATCGCGCAGCACGTGGCAAACGTCCTGGCACAAAAAACATTCAATGCATTTCCGGAATTCCTGCACCCGATCGATGTCCTCCTGCTGCATTCGCCAGGTGCCGTCCGGCGTATCCGGCGGCCGCGGCTTGAACGGCTTGATTCTTTTCTTCACTCGAAAGTTCCATGAGACATCTGTCACCAAATCCTTGATCACCGGGAAGGCTTTCATTGGCTCGATCGTCACTGGTTTTTCCAACGGCACTTCGCTCAGCCGCGTCATACACATGAGCTTGGGTATGCCATTTACTTCTGCCGAGCACGACCCGCACTTGCCAGCCTTACAGTTCCACCGACAGGCAAGATCCGGCGCCTGCGTCCGTTGAATGTCATGTACGGCGTCCAGGACCACCATGCCTTCCGTACATTCGGTAGCGTAATCGCGAAATGCGCCGCCCTTCGCGTCACCGCGCCAGATTTTGAAAATAGCTGTTTTCACCGTGAATCGTAAAGTGAGAATCGTGAATCGTCGATGCGTTCATCGTACAGCGGCGAGTGTTCTCGAACCAATTTGCCGTTACCCGCGTTCTGTTGCCGCAAATAGCGTACGTAACCGTCAATTAACTGACGAACCCGCCAACCGTCTTCTTTCAGAGAAGTGATCTGTTCAGCTGGGAGGTACTGCTCGTCTTCACAGACGTTCAAATCATCCATCAGCTCTTCGAGAGAGCCACGAGAGTGAAGCGTAAATTTGATTTGATCGAGGTAGTGATAACGACCGTGTCCCTCCGCGATGTTGTTAGTCAGTGAAACAGCAGCTCGCCGGATCTGGTTGGCCAATCCAAATTTCTCGGTTTCCGGCAATTGCTTAGCGATTCGGTACATCGCCCTTCGGAATTTCCGAGCTGCTTGGTACACTTCCAGGTCCTCGAAAGTTGAAATTCGCTGATGGTGTTCACTGCCCGATTCACGATTCACGATTTTCGATTCTCCATTCATGGTGTCACCGATTTTCTTCAATAATTCGCTTCAAATAATCGGGCATCTGCGGCAATGGCTCCAGTCGGATTCGCATCGATCCGTCACCGGCTTTTGAAATGATCGTGTTTACGCTGCCAAAACGCTCGTCCTTGTCGGGATAGTCTTCACGAAACTGCGCGCCGCGGCTTTCTTTGCGTTCCAGCGCGGCACGCGTAATCGCTTCCGAGACTATCAGCAGATTCTTCAAGTCGAGGGTGGTGTGCCAACCGGGATTGTATTCGCGGTTGCCGGTGACCGCCGCGTTATCGGCGCGCGTTTTGAACTGGCCGATATTCTTCAACGCTTCGCGCATTTCGGTTTCGTTGCGAACAATTCCAACCAAATCCTGCATCGTCTGCTGCAACTCTTTCTGAATCGCATAAGGATTCTCACTATCGGTACGCTCGAACGGTGTCAGCGCTTCGCGCGCAGTGACGTCGATCTGGTCTGGGTCGATCCTGCCGTGCTGATTTTCCTTCGCGAATTTTGCTGCGAATTCGCCGGCGCGTTTGCCGAATACCAAAAGATCAGAGAGCGAATTGCCGCCGAGGCGATTCGCGCCATTGATTCCCGCGGCGCATTCGCCGGCAGCAAACAGCCCCAGCAAGCGCGACATTTGCGTGTCAGGATCGACGCGTATGCCACCCATGATGTAATGCGTCGTCGGTCCCACTTCCATTGGTTGCTCGGTGATATCGATGTCGGCAAGTTGTTTAAATTGGTGATACATGCTCGGCAGCTTGCGTTTGATGTGTTCTGCTGCATTTGGGATTTTCGATTTGATCCAGGCGATATCGAGGAACACGCCGCCGTGCGGGCTTCCCCTGTCTTCCTTGATCTCGCGCACGATGCAACGCGAGACGTGATCGCGCGTCAGTAATTCTGGCGGGCGGCGCGCGTCTTTATGTCCCTGGCAATAGCGCCAGCCTTCCTCCTCGTTGTCCGCGGTCTGATGTCGATAATTTTCCGGGATCGACTCGAACATGAAACGTTTGCCCTCTTTGTTGGTCAAAATGCCGCCCTCGCCTCGCACACCCTCCGTGACCAGGATTCCCATCACGCTCGGTGGCCATACCATGCCAGTGGGATGAAACTGAACGAACTCCATGTCGATGAGTTCAGCGCCCGCCTCATATGCGAGCGCGTGTCCATCTCCAGTATATTCCCAGCTGTTGCTTGTGATTTTGTAGGCGCGACCGATCCCACCGGTGGCCAGCACGACTGCTTTCGCCCGAAAGATTTTGAAACGGCCTCGCTCGCGTTCATAACCAAACGCGCCAACCACGCGTTCTCCGTTCTTTAACAACGAAAGAATCGTGTGCTCCATGTGGACATCGATTCCCTGGTGCACGCCGTGATCCTGCAATGTGCGGATCATTTCCAGTCCGGTGCGATCGCCCACGTGCGCGAGCCGCGGGTATTTGTGGCCGCCGAAATGTCTTTGCAGAATTCGGCCGTCTTTTGTCCGGTCAAAAACGGCGCCCCAAGCTTCGAGTTCGCGCACTCGATCGGGCGCTTCCTTCGCGTGCAATTCAGCCATGCGCCATTGGTTCACATATTGCCCGCCGCGCATGGTATCGGCGAAGTGCACCTTCCAATTATCGCGTTCATCGACGTTGGCCAGCGCGGCTGCGATTCCGCCCTCCGCCATTACAGTGTGCGCTTTGCCCAGAAGCGATTTGCAGACCAGTCCAACACGAACGCCCGCAACCGACGCTTCAATTGCCGCCCGCAAACCTGCGCCGCCCGCGCCGATTACAAGAACATCGTGCTCGAAAGTGTCGTAGTCCGGCATGGTGACAGCAGCAAACTGCGGCTACATAAGCCGCACATCATGCCAGACGCCGATTGCACATAGCCGCACGTACAGGTCGGCAAAAGCGACCCAGAAAAGACTCAGCCACGCCCAGAGCATGTGGCGATGGTTGAAACAGGTCACGCACGCATAGGCGCGGTAGCATGTTGGTGAGCGGGAAAATTGATCTAGAAATCCACCGGCAAGATGCCGCAGCGAGTGACAACCAAACGTGTAGCCGCCCAGCAAAACGACGTTTATTGCGAGCACGATCGTGCCCACGCCGATTCCAAATCCGTTGGCAAACCAGAGCGCTTTCCAAACGTCATAGGCCAGAACCAGAAGAAATAAGAGTGCCAGATAAAGAAAGTAGCGATGAACATTCTGCATGATGAGCGGGAATGAACGCTCGCCCCAGTAGCTCTTACGCGGCTCGCCCACAGTGCATGCCGGTGGATCGGCCCAGAACGCCTTGTAATACGCGCCACGATAGTAGTAACAGGTCAGCCGAAATCCAGCAGGCGCCCAAAGAACTAACAACGCCGGAGAAAAGATTAGCCACTGCGGCCACCACCCCGGTTTCGGTCCAAACCAACTATGGGGCGAATCGCCGAACAGTTCCGGCGAATAAAACGGCGAGACATAATTGCCGAAAAAATAATCTTTTCCCTGAAACGCCGCCCATGTGGAATAGACGATGAAAGTCGACAGTCCGATAAAAACGAGCAGCGGCTGGATCCACCAAACGTCCGCGCGCATCGTCTCCCCGAATGAACGTCGGGGTAGCGCTGTTGTTCCGTTCATTGGCCGTCCGCTCCTTCGATTGGCAGCTTCGCCTTTTTCCACGCTTCCCAACTACCGGGAACATTCCAAAGCTCATCGAACCCGTGCCGCTTCAAAATGCTCGTGGCGATGCTGGCGCGGTAACCGCTGCCACAATAAACCGCGGTGGGTTTGCTGCGATCGAGTTCATTCATTCGATTACGTAATTCCGGGACAAAAATGTGATGCGCGCCGGCAACATGCCCCTTTTTCCATTCGCCCGGTGAGCGCACATCGATAACCTGCAAGGAAGACTTGCGTTCATTCAGCTCGTGCACGCTCATCTGCCCGATTCTTTCCAGCGGATAGCCGGCTGCGTGCCACGCTTTCATTCCACCGATCAAATAACCGGCGAATTTGGTGTAACCGGTTCGAACAAACAGACGAAGGATTTTTTCAAGGTCATCATCTTCCTCGAGCACGAGAAGAATGGGTTTTTCTGGATCGAGCAGCCAGCCCGCCCAAATAGAGAGGATCGGCGTGCCGGCAATGTTAAGTGCGCCGGGAATGTGACCGCCGCCAAACGCGAGCATGTTTCGCACATCAACAAGAACGCCAGCCTTCTTCTCGATCGCGTCTTTGAAGGCCTGAGGAGAAAGGCCCGGAGCGCGCGGAAGACTTCCAAGCACTTTAGGGCCTTCCGCGTTCACCTTCTTCATCAGCGGGTAGTAACGGGGCACTGGTGGCGCCGTTTTAATTGCAAAATCGGTGAAGCTTTTTGCGTCTTTAAACTGCAAAAAATTATTGAATTTTCGTTCGTACCCGATTGTGCTGCTCAAACGCGCACCGATGTCGGCGCCGCAGGGCGAGCCGGCGCCGTGATTGGGATAAATCATCACGTGATCGGGAAGATTAAGGTAGAAATCGTGCAACGTGTGGAATTGTTGTTCGGCGAGTTGCCTGGTAAATTTCTCGCCTAACAAGTCGGGCCGTCCCGCGGAGGAGACAAAAAGAGAATCCCCCGTGAGCACCGCCCACGGCTCTTCAGGATGACCCGCCTCGGACAGCAAATACGACATGTGCTCCGGCGTATGCCCTGGAGTATGGCGCGCGGTTACGATCACTTCGCCAAATCTAAATCGGTCGCCATCTTTGATTTTCTCGGGGTTAAAACCGTACTCTGCGCCGCCCTCGCCGCTGGCGTAAATCCTTGCCGTTTCCAATCGCGCGCACAGTTCGCGCGAGCCGCTCACCAGATCAGCATGAATATGGGTTTCGAAAATGTGCGTGATGATGACGCCGGCGTGCCGGGCCGCTTCAATGTAAACGTCGCAATCAGCTCTCGGGTCAAAAACCGCCGCCACTCCTTCGTCATCGTCGCCGACGAGATAAGAAAGTTCAGCGATTCCTTCAGTCTGAATGGTTTTAAAAACGAGTGACATTGCCGAGACTTAACGCGAAGCGGCAGCGAACTTCAACAAGATCGCGCCGCGGGTTCTGGGGAGCACAGGCTGCCAGCCTGTCCTTTTCGGCAACTTGCCGAAAAGCTCTTCGGAATGATTCGATGATTCCGTGGTCGCGATATCGCTTGGGTGTCGTTGGCAAGCTGCCGACGACTACAGGCTGGCAGCCTGTGCTCCCCAGACAGCAAATCACCGCACCTCGACTTCGATCGGTAGCAGATGGTTTATCATGTAAGTGCCCCGATTCGGATCGCGATGCACTGGTTGTGTTCGGCTGAGCGAATCGGTAGCGCGGGCGATGAGAGTTTGTTTCCCGGGCTGCGCAGGGGTTTTCCAATTGAATTCCCAAAATCGCCAGGCGTTGGGTTTCGATTCGCCGAGCAATTTTGTGTCGTTCCACGTTGCGCCGCCGTCCGTGCTCAGTTCGACTTTCGTGATTTCCACATCGCATGCCCAAGCGGCTCCGCGAACACGCACGCTCGTGTTCGCGGGCACCGTCTCTCCTTCCGCCGGACGCGCGATCTCCGCTTTGACCTTCATTTCGGTCAGCGGCGTCAATTCAGCGATGTTCTCTCCCCTCTGCCAATGCCCGTAGTCGGTCCTCTGCCAGAACGCGTAGTCAATCGTTTGATAATATCCGGTAAACGGACGGTCGGTGACGATGATGCGCTGGAGCCATTTGATGGATGCCATCGCATACCAGCCGGGCACGATTGCGCGCACTGGAAACCCGTGCTCCGGCGGCAGGTCTTCGCCATTCATCTTGTAGGCCAGCAGCACATCGCGGCGCGCTTTTTCCAGAGGAATACTGCGCGCGAACTTCAATTCGCCCGGCGGACTCTTCGGCTCCTCAAGCATGCCACCGTCGGCTCCTTCGAGAATTATTTCGTTCGCGTTTGGCTTGAGAGTCGCTCGATCGAGCAAGACCGAGAGAGGCACTCCGGTCCACTCCGCAGTGCCGACTGCACCGAGTCGCCATTGGACTCCCTTTACTTTCGGTTCAAGAAAATTCCGGTTGTTTCCTGCGCACTCTAACGTCACCGGAGCCGTTACTGACTCCAATGCCGTGAGCTGTTTGTAATTTATGCTGAACGGTTTCTCCACTTCACCCTCTACCTGCAACCACCACGCATCGCGATCGATCGCCGGGATTGGAAAATGCGTTCGAACATAGAACGATGTCGCTGGTGTAATAAAGCTGTCCACCGTTGAGAACGGCATTTCCAGATTCAACGGGTTTTCGCTGCGCACGATTCTTCCGTCGCGAAGTTTTGTTTCCTCTTGTGGCATCGGTTCGAAGACGATTATTTCGCTGCAAGGAGGGCGGCCGAAAGCTTTTCGTACAGGCTCATCTGAACACGGCGATCGTCCTCCGTAATCTCGTTTACCCTGAGTTGGTCGGGAGACATCTTGCTAAGAGCATCGCTTAACGCTTCAACCCGCTGCAGCACCTCCTGGCGGCTGCCCTGCACGAGATATCCAGGCGGAATACTGGCGTCGAAGGAGTTAGCAAACACGATCACCGAAACGCCGGGTCGCAATTGATATTGAGGCCCTCCCTCCAGCATCGGTGTTTTGTCATCATAACTTGAATACTCGATAGTCGCCTGACGAGGACTGCTCCCCGGAGTACGCATCACCGCTTTGATGTCCACAACTGCCTTTCCCTTGATATCGAATTTTGTCCGCTGCAACAAGCGCACTTCCTTGACAGAGCCAACATAAACAACGGGGGCTTTCCTTCGAACTGATTCGATAAAGCTACGCATGTTCGCAGCGAAAAGACGGGCAGGATCACCAGAGATCAGAACACACGTCAAAAGGAACGTGTATCGTCTGACACTTTTCGTTTTCATACGTCGCCCTCTTGTTTTGACTCATTCACTCGGTGCAATGAACACGTCTTTGCGCGGGAAACTCCGAATTAATGATTCCGGTTTATTAAAGTTTGTCGCGAGAACCTCCACTGGATTGCCAGCAATCCAGGACGAAAGGTCGATCGATTCGTAAATACCCGTGTTGAATCCGATCAATATCCGGCTCGGCTCGCTGCCCACGTTCTCGATTGAATGCCCGTAACCCTGCGGGATGTAACTGACGTCTCCCGCGTGCAGGAGTTCCGTTCGGAAACGGCCGTGCGCCCCAAACATCGTCACGCTGACATCACCTTCGATCACGTATTGCCATTCGTCAGCGTTGGGATGCCAGTGCAACTCCCGGAGTGCGCCAGGTTCAAGGTCGAGAATAACGCCAGTGATCGTGGTCGAGATTGGAAACCGTGTGGAATCGACGCGCCATTCACGGCCGCCTTTGAAAACTCCGTGAGGCGCTTCAGAAAGCATCCGAAATTTGTGCGTGTGTGGTGGTGCAACACGCGGGCCTTGCAGATTTTCCGGTATTTGCTCTGGCGGAATCGCGCCGCGGGCGAAGTAGACCTCTTGCTTCGGGAAGCCGTCAAATGCTGACTCTGGCAAACCAAAATTTTTCGCAAGCAGCGATTTCGGCGCGTGGCCAATCCAATCGGTAATGCTGAACGTGCCGAATTCGGAGAAATAACCGTTGTCGAAAATCAAAATGAAATGTGTTGGCTCGTTGCCGAGGCATTCCAGCACGTGAGGGTGACCGCGTGGAAAGTACCAGATGTCACCCGGATCGAAGTCGTTCGTTTCGCCTTGCCCGGCCGGATTGATCACAGTGGTGCGCACACGACCTTTCAAGACGAACGCCCACTCGGCAGCCGTTGCGTGCCAGTGAAGCTCGCGCATCACACCAGGCTCCAGTTGCATCGACACGCCAGCGATCCCTTTGGAGATCGGCAACTGTTCGGCTGTCACTTCCTTGCCAAAGCTGTTGCCGAGAACTTTGCCCTTGGATTTCTCCAGTTCGAATTTGAACGTGGGCAACTCTTTTCCGGACAGTAGCGGATCGGGAACATTGTTTTGGAAACTGACGTCACCCATAACAGGACTTTCTTACTGGGTCATTCCCACAGCAATCAAGCCAATCCTGATTTCATCACGGCAAATGCCCGACCACACCCGCGTCCGGCGCACACGAAATGACCGCACCGCGCAGTATCCACGATAGGCGACTTGGAATCGCGCAAACGGGTTTAAACTACGGCCGCTTTCGAAGTGAGGCGTGCTGCGCCTCTTTCATCACGCAGCGAAACAGTCACGTTGCAAAACGCAGGCGCGAAACGTTCATTTGCCGTGAGGCACGCCGTTTGGCGTGCGGCCTCGTAGGTCTGGAGCGCTTTGCGTCTGCTGAAGGCCAAACTCGACTAGTACCCCTGGTCGGTTTGAAAATTGTTCGCGCTATCAGTCTGGTACAAGCCCAGCGCTTCGACTGTCGCTTCATCGATTGCTCCCGTGATTGGCAAACCGTAATCGCGCTGGAAATTCGCGATAGCGGCCCGCGCGTCAACGCTCAGGGAGCCCGTTATTGGTCCAGAATAATAGCCTGCATCTTGCAACGCTGTCTGGACGTTCGCGATCACCTCGTCCGGGAGCAGATCACTGTAAGTGTAGATTGGCCCATCGTAGTCGTAATAGGTCTGCAATGGATCGTAGCCATAGGCTGGATACCAGTAGTTTCCGTCAAGAAAGTAGTATCCCGTGGTAACGAAAACGATCGTGTCACAATGATTGTGCCACCAGTTACGGTCGTGCCACTCGTGCCAGTGACGGCGAAACGCTTCGTCAAAGCTGATAGAATGCTTTTTTTTGTCGTGCCCTTTTTTGCCGTGGGCGTCTTTCGGTAATTCGCGTTTCTCCCGCTGAGGTCCCACCGCTGGATCACGATTTGTAATGACATGCGGTTGAGGATTTATCGTCGCGAGCGTTTGATTGGCAGTCCCGAATCCGCGGCGCTCACGCATTGCTGCCAGCGTGCGCAATTCAGTTTCGCGCGTCGATGCGTCGAGCATGGGTGGTTGCCCCTTTACGTAGCCGCGACGTTCACGCATCGCCGCTAACGTGCGCAATTCGGTCTGGCGTGTGACTGGATCAAGTGTGATCGCTTGTTGCCCTGGCGCGCCGCGCTGCGCATTTAACGCGACGAAAGCAGGATTGGAGGTAGGCACGCCCGCAGAATAATTCGGCAGCAAATTCGCAACTGGTCGCGCAATCGTGCGAGGCAAATTCGAGTTGAATCTCTGCGCCGGGACTCCCAGCGGCCTCGCAACGACCTGGGGCGCTACACGCGCGTTCGCAGCCGGCTTCGCCGCTGTCGCTGGCGCGCTGCGGCTTGCCGCGATTCGCGGCGACCCCGTTTGCACCGTTGCATTGACCATTTGGCCAGTCGTATTGTGAAGACTTCCCGCAAGCGCCGCGAGAACGCAGAATGTCGAAATTTTATTCATTTTTAGCCTCCGAGCATTAAACATCATAAGTACCTCGTAGTTGCAACCTTTGACTGGAACGCCCCCGAACTTGTTCACGGAATAAGAAAATTACTTGCTCGCCAGCGGAAGGTTCTCTCTCAGGTTGCAATTCGTAATGTGAAATCTACAATCTGAAAGTCTTTCGCCGGGGTCTTAGCTCAGTTGGTAGAGCGCCTCAATGGCATTGAGGAGGTCACGGGTTCGAATCCCGTAGGCTCCATTTTCATTTGCCATTAATCCGTCTTGTCACGGCGCGCGTCGGTAACAGAACTGTTACTTTTCGCATGGAGCCCGCAGGGTCAATTGCTGCGATTCTACGGGCATGAAAGCAATAAGTAATCCTTCAGCAAATGGCTCTAGCAGGAGCGAGAGTCGCCCTCTAGAGGATAACGTGGAGAAGAGGAGTAAGAACCGGAAACGGTACATCAGCCGTCGTTCCTTTCTAGGCAATACGATCGCCTTGGGAGCGGGAACCATGGGCGCTGGATTGTGGGCCAGCATCCGAACCGCAGAAGCGAGCGGCGGCCTAACACCGGGAGACGCGGCACTGCTCCGGTTCCCAGCGGCACTGGAACTACTCGAGGCCGACTTTTGGATCCAATACAACGAACTTGGCGGCATCCAAGACTCGGAAGTCCCAGGCGGCACTGGCAACCCAGACTATACCGAGGCCCTCGCGGCGCTGGACGAAGACATGGATCAGTACATCCACGATAACACCGACGATGAAATTACTCACCACACGTTCTTAAACGCGTACCTGGTCTCCAAGGGAGCGGCTCCTGCAAATCTTGATCCGTTCCGCACTCTGATGGGCAGCACTGCGACAGGAGTTAATACCAATCTGATCGGGCACCGGCTCACTAACCTCACCCAACTCACCGTTGATACTAGCTGGTGGACGCGCTACCGGGACGACAGGCATAACCCGGATTTTAATCCAAACCACGTCTTTCCGCAGGCAGTCCCTACGTTGGGGGTGAACCAGCATACGGCGATTCCCAGGACCGATGCGGACACCACGGATCCGAATTTCCTGCAGGCGATCGCCAACACGGCGGGTTTCCACTTTCCAACCATTGAACAAGGTGGCAACAGCCTTTACCCATCGCTGGCGCAAAGGGCCACCGATGTGGAAGTGCTGCGTATCCTGATTAGCATCGGCCCAACCGAGACCATGCACTTCCAAACCTGGTCGGACAAAGCGGGTAATGCGCCGCCTCTGACTGCCGTTGATCCGGTTACCGGTGTGTCGGTCACATTCCCGGATCTGGACGTAAGCAACGAGCTATTCAAGAAGAACTTGATCATGCCCGAGCCGTGTCCGTTCCTAAGTCGAAACCTTCCCATTGTTTCGATCATTCGACCAACGAATACGGAAGGCGTCGCGACCGGGGCTCTCGCATTCCTCACCGCCATGGGGCTCTTCATCGGCCAATCGGCGGCGTTCTTTAACTACATGAAGCAACTGGCACAAGACGCAGATGCGGCCGAACGCGAATGTAGTTGAGCCATGTGATTGCCCGATCATATAGATGACAAGAAAGTCGCGAACGGTCGCACGCGAGATGGCGGCCGTTCGCGACCGATGCAGGTGTCATCCTTCACGCGAAGATTTCCCTTTCGCGAAAATGGTTTTCGAGGAAGGATGCTGTGTTCAATAGAAGCGCGCAACATTGACAGATTGCGCGGTTTGAATTCTTCTCATCGAGAGGAGGAAGAATGCACAAGACGAATTCCATTCTCATGCAGGCGCCGAAAACGGCGATTTTCGAGACCGCAGCGGACTTGGAGTTATGGCCAAAGATCCTTCCGCATTATCGCTACATACGTTTTCTGGAGCGTGGGGCTGATCGGAACCTCGTGATGATGGCCGCCCGCCGCTCCGGCATTCCGATCTCATGGACCTCAGAGCAAATCATCGACCGCGACAAGTTCGAAATTCATTTTCATCATTTGAAGGCTTTGACCAAAGGCATGCGGGTGGTCTGGACGTTTTCCGATACGGCCGATGGCGTGCTGGTGACAATTTCACACGATTTGCGATTTCGGATTCCCGTGCTCGCGCCGCTTGTCGATCCGATCGTAGGCGATTTTTTCATCCATAACGTCGCGAGTAAAACGTTGCGCTGCATGAAAGCTTACGTGGAGGCAAGGGTAGATAAGGTGACCGCATGAGCCGAAGACGCGCGGTCATCACCGGTATTGGACCGATCACATGCATCGGCACGGGTGTTGAGAATTTCTGGAACGGGATCTTGGCGGAAAGGAGTGGTATCGATAGCATCACAAGCTTCGATCCGAGCGTGTTCCATGTGCGATGCGCGGGCGAAATTCGTGATTGGAATGCCGAAGAGTACTTTTCACCGCACCGCCTGAAACGGCTGGATCGCTACGCTCAATTCGCAGTCGTGTCTGCAAAGCTCGCACTGGAGGACGCCCGCATCGACTATTCTCGCGAAAAACCGCAGGATCGCGTCGGCGTTAGCTTCGGCACCGCGCTAGGCGGCGTGTGCAAAGCCGAGGAGCAATACATCAGATATCTAAAAAAGGGTGCGCGCGGCGTTCAACCCACTCTTGCCGTTCAAGTCTTCGGTGGTTCGGCGCATTCGAATGTTGCAATCGAGTTCGGGTTTCGCGGAGTGGGCACGACAAATTCCAATAGTTGTGCCAGCGGCACGGTATCCGTGGGCGAAGCGATTCGTTACATTCGCGATGATTTTGTGGACGTAGTCGTAGCAGGCGGAGCGGAAGCGCCGCTCACAGCGATCACGATTGGCGCGTTCGACATTATCAAAACCATGAGCAGATGGGCGGGCGACCCCGCTCTCGCGTGTCGTCCGTTTGATGCGCTGCGCGATGGATTCGTGATGGGCGAAGGCGGAGCGTCGCTCGTTATCGAGGAACTGGAACACGCGCGTGCTCGCGGTGCACACATTTACGCGGAAGTGCTCGGGTACAGCTTGAATAACGATGCTTTTCATATGACTACACCGCTCCCGAGCGGCGAGTCATGCATTCGCGCCATGCGCGAAGCGCTCACGGACGCGGAACTCGCACCCGAGCAAATCGATTATATCAACGCGCACGCCAGTTCGACCCAGCTCAATGACAGTGCCGAAACGGCGTCGATAAGACAAGTGTTCGGCGACCATTCGCAGCGAATTCCTGTGAGCGGGACGAAGGGCTATTACGCGCATCCGTTGGGCGCGACTGGGGCAATCGAGGCTGCGCTTTGCGCACTTTCGTTGGATCGGCAATGGATCCCGCCCACAATCAATTATCGGAATCCCGATCCAGCGTGCAATCTCGACGTTGTGCCAAACCATGGCCGGCCGGCCGTGTTGAATTACGTGATGAGTAATTCATTCGGCTTCGGTGGCATCAACGCGAGCGTCGTGCTCGGGAGAATTCGCCACTAATTGATGGAGATGCGCTGAGGACAGCGCACGCTACAGGACGCGCATGGGAGAAAGTTGTAGCGTCCGCTGTCCTCAGCGGAGTAAGTCCGGGCGGTTCTCGCGTGTCCGTTTGATTGCCTGGTCTTTACGCCACTTCGCGATTTCCGCGTGATTCCCGGAGAGCAAAACTTCCGGAACTTTCCAGCCGCGGAACTCAGCGGGCCGCGTGTACTGCGGCGCTTCCAAGAGCCCGTTGCTGAAGCTATCATCAGCGGCCGATTGCTCATCGCCCAGCGCCCCGGGAAGCAAACGAACGATTGCATCAACAAGAACTGCCGCAGCAATCGCGCCGTTAGTAAGCACATAATCGCCGATCGAAATCTCAAGATCGATCAGATGTTCGATCACGCGGTGATCGACTCCTTCGTAATGGCCGGAAATGATGATCAGATGCGGTTCCCCGGATAGCTCTCGCGCCATTTGTTGATCGAACGTCCGGCCTGCAGGCGACATCAGGACGGTTTTCGGTTTTCGGTTTTCGGTTTTCGATTTCAGCTCCTCCACCGCTGAAAAAATTGCTTCCGGTTTCATCACCATCCCCTGCCCTCCGCCAAAAGGCGCGTCATCGACCACGTGATGTTTGTCGGTCGTCCAGTCGCGCAGATTGTGAATGTGCAGGCCAACGATTTTCTTCTCTTGAGCCCGCTTCATCATGCTTTCGCCAAGCGGCGCGCGGCAGACTTCAGGAAACAACGTGAGGATGTCGATTCTCATTTGGAAGAAACGTCGAACGCCGAACATCCAACGTCCAACGCTGAGACTGTAGCGGCGATCTGCGACCGCCGAAATCCAAAAGCTCGGCGCTTCGAGAGCGGCTACAGCACGTCTGAATATTATTCGATAATCTCGAGCAGAGCGCGTTGGCCGTGGCGCGCGGCGGAGCTGGCCAGTAGGGCGCGAATAGCGTGAATAGTCTGACCGGATCTACCAATCACGCGGCCTACGTCTCCGCGTCGGAGTTGCAATTTGAAAATGACTGTTCTGCCGTTGGGAATTTCCGTGAGCACCATGTCATCAGGAAATTCGATCAGCTCGCGAATGACGAACTCGAGAAATTCTCGCATCCGTGAAAAGACTAATCATGAATGGACACGAATAAACACGAATTTTACTAGCCGATAAACCACTGCTGTAGTGTCCGCTGTCCTCAGCGGATCATCTTCCGTGTCGAAAAGAAAGTGCGCTGAGGACAGCGCACCCTACAGCGCCAAATGCCAGGCTAGCTTGCCGTCTCGGCAGAGGGCGATGAACGCCCTTCAGCCGGTTCCGAACTCTCTCGCTCGGCTTCAGATGGTGGCGTGGCAGCAACCATCTTCTTTTGCTTCTTGATCAAGCTGCGCACAGTATCGGACGGTTGCGCGCCCTTGCTGATCCAGTACTCAGCGCGCTCAACACTAAACGAACTGTTCTGACCAGTTTTCTTTGGATCGTACGTGCCAATGATCTCGATGAATTTCCCGTCCCGCGGGCTCCGGCTGTCGGCCACTACCACTCTGTAGTACGGTCGATTCTTGGTGCCTTCTCTGCGTAATCTAATTGAAACTGCCATGGTAAATTACATTTTCATTCGCGCCATTTGCGCCATCATCTTTTTCATCTTGCCCGCGTTCTTCATCAGCTTTCGCATCTGATCAAAACGCCGCAGCAAGTCGTTTACCTCCGTGACGGTGGAACCGCTACCGCGCGCGATGCGTTGACGCCGCCGAGCATTCAGAATGTCGGGGCGCGTCCGCTCTTCTTTCGTCATCGAAAGCACGATCGCTTCCGTGCGCTTGAGCTGCTTCTCGTCAATGGAGAGGCCGTGCACGTTACTCATTCCCGGTAACATGCCAAGAATATTCTCCAGGGGTCCCATGCGGCGCATCATCTTGAACTGCGCCAGGAAATCATTGAAATCGAATGAAGCCGTGCGGAGTTTGCGCTCAAGCCTGGCAACGTCTTCGGCTTCGACGGCTTCGGCAGCTCTTTCGACGAGACTGACGACGTCGCCCATTCCAAGAATCCGCCCCGCGAGCCGCTCCGGAATAAAAAGCTCAAATTGATCGAGCTTTTCACCTGTGCCTGCAAATTTGATTGGTCGGTGCGTGACCTCGCGCATCGACAATGCTGCGCCGCCCCGGGCGTCACCATCGAGCTTCGTGAGAATAATTCCTGTTATCGACAAAGCAGCGTCAAAACCGGTTGCGACACTGACAGCTTGCTGCCCGGTCGCCGCATCTACAACCAGCAAGATTTCATGCGGCTGTAGAAATTCTTTGAGCGCTTTGAGCTCATCCATGAGCGCTTCGTCGATTTCCTGTCGCCCCGCCGTATCGAAGATCTGCACACTGGACGCCCCCGTTGTTCGCGTCGTCTCAAGCGCCGCTGCGGCGACACGCTGCACATTTTTCTCGCCCGGGTCGGGAACATGAACCGGAACGTCGATCTGTTTTCCAAGCGTTGCGAGTTGCTCGATTGCCGCAGGGCGCTGCAAATCGCACGCCACGAGTGACGGCATCCAGCCTTGCTTTTTTAACAGCAGCGCCAGCTTGGCAGCCGAGGTTGTTTTGCCCGAGCCGTTGAGCCCAACGATCAAGATCCGTGTCTCGTCTTCGAGGCGAAGCGGCTCTGCATCGCCGCCAAGCAGCACGGTCAGTTCGTCGTGAAAAATTTTCACGATCTGCTGACCCGGTGTAATGCTGCGAAGTACAGTTTCGCCGAGCGCTTTCTCCTTTACGCGGGCAATGAATTTTCTGGCGACCTGAAAATCAACGTCCGCTTCAAGCAGCGCCATGCGAACCTGACGCAATGCAGCGTCGACGTTCGACTCGCTGATAACGCCGTGTCCACGGAGATCTTTGAAAATCTCCTGAAGTTTGTCGCTAAGTTGAGGAAACATGGTAGAGGGCGCTTTTCCGAACGCCTGCGGCGCTTGGAAAGCCGTCGCTCCTTGGGCTCGCAGTTATTTTTTAGGAGCTGTCGCAGGTGAGCTGGCAGCTGTAGCTGCACCTTCTTCGATCCCGAAGGTCCAATGAGTTTCGACCTTTTTACCTTCGGATTTGGCGCTCACAATCACGGTGCACGACTTGTCGTGCAGCTTTTGTGGAACCTGATATGACACGATGCCGGTCTTAGGATCAAAGTTGACCGGAACAAGGCCAAGGCCGCTTACGCGCATTTGCACACTGCCAGGCTCGATCTGGCCTATGCTGCTAAGGTTCGCTTTGATAAGCGGCGTCGCCGTGCGCACCGTGCTGCCGTCTGCCGGCTGTGTCGTCAGATCTTTCGGGCCGACTTCCGCTACTGCCGTGCCACCTCCGGTGGAGGCGCCGATCATGCTCACTGCGTCTGCAAAAACTTTCGGCTTATTCGCTTCAATCGCGTAGCGGCCGATCGAATCCATCGGAGAAGTAAACGTGATCGGCTGCCCGTACACGGTGAACATCGCCTCGTAACCGGCATTTCGCGCGAGTTCCTTCACATGCTCGTTGTAATTTCCGAACGGCACTGCAAAACAATTCACCTTGATGCCGAGTCGCTGTTCGAGCAGCTCCTTGCATCCAACGACTTCGTTTTGCACCCATTTTTCATAATCGGCCCCTGTTAGTTTCTTTCTGGTTCGTTTGCCACCGGGCTCAATCACCATCACCGTGTGCCCCTCACGCAAATCCTGGTGCGTCGCTGTGTGCGCCTGAATATCAACCCCGTTGTCGCGCATATTGGCGAGCTGTTCCCATGTGATCGCTTCTCCTCCGCCGAGAGTGCCCCCGCGCACGCCTTCGGTGTAGATAAACAATGTAAAGGGATACCCGTATTTTTTCATGATCGGCCACCCTACTTCGTATTGCGATTTCCAGCCGTCGTCGAAAGTTACTACGGCGCACCGCGGCGGTATGTTCTTTTCGCCACGTTTCCAGGCGAGCAAATCCTGCATCGAGATCACGGTGATACCCTTGTCTTTCAACTCTTTCATCTGCGCTTCAAACGCAGCGGGCGTAATCTCTGTGCCGGGGTAGCGGACTTTGTCCACCAGCCGATGGTAACAAAAGATAAGAGTCTGAGCCGTTTGATCGACGACTGGCTTCTTGACCTTGGGAGTTGCCACCACCACCGGCGCAGCCGTCGCGGCAGCCGTCCCAGGCACAGCGGCATCCGCAGGTTGCGGCTTTTCCGTAACGGCTTGTTGCTTTTTGCACATCGAAAAATTCAGTGCCAGCACTAGTGGAAGGATTGCGAATCGGATCATCATAGGAGTGTTAAGGGATTAGGCGCAGCGGCGCAAAACACAAGTGCATTTTATGCGCGATATGGGAAACATGCGAGTCGTTGAGACTCGTTCCAGTTTCAGCGAAACATTTTGATGCAGCGCCGGTTTTTGCTATTAGATGAGAATGGCGCGTCTCGTCAGTGGCTTCATCGCACTCGCATTGGTCGCTTCGTTCACCGCATGCAGCACGGTCGGAACTCCCGGCGTCAAAAACACGAGCAAAACGTTTACCACGGTGGTCGTGGATGCCGGCCACGGCGGAAAGGATAGTGGTGCGTTTCGCCGCTACGGTCCGCCGGAAAAGATGGTCACGCTCGATGTAGCCCAGCGTCTCGAGCGAAAGTTGCGCGAGTCGCAGATAAAGATCGTAATGACCCGAGACTCAGACGTGTTTATTCCACTCAACGATCGGGTCGCCATGGAGAACGCCCAGAAAAATGCAGTTTTTGTCAGCATACATTTTAACGACTCGCGTAAGCGCAAGACGCGCGGATTCGAGACATACTATCATTCAGGCGCGTCGTTCGATCTGGCCAACCGGATCCAGCAAAAACTCATGACGATTCCGAATTCCGCAAACGGCGGAATTCACACAGCAAATTTTCGCGTACTGCGGCTTGCGAGCTGTCCCGCGGTTCTCGTGGAATGTGGGTACCTGAGCAACCGTTCTGAAGGCAACCAGGCGCGGGACTGGGAATATCGCGAATTACTCGCGGACAGAATTGCCGAAGCAATCGTCGAGCAGCGCTACGGCGGTGGAGTTTATCGGCCGAGTCCTCAAATCGCTGCCCAATTACGGCCTCCGTCGGAACCTGCCAGTAGCGGCACCAACCTCACGCCACCTGGTTCGCGGTGAAGTTCTTGATTGGCAGCCAATATTAGAATTCCTTTCCGCGTTTTTCGGGACCGATAGCGGCGATGATGATCAATGCGACAGCAGTCACAAGCGTGAACAATGCCAGGCCTTTCGCATAGTCGGGGTGGCCCCCACTAACGCGAAAATGCTCAGCTAGCCGCGCCTCTATCACGGCTGTATTGGCCGCAAAAAGATTCCCAAGCTGATAAGCGAGCCCGGGAAACGTGCCGCGTACTTCACCCGGCGACAGCTCGTTCAAATGCACGGGCACAATTCCCCAGACGCCTTGCACCGTGAACTGCATCAGGAACCCGCCTGCGATCAGCATCACCAATTCGGGCGCGAAAACCCACGCAGGAATTAAAATGATACTGCACATCACAGTGATGATGATCAATCGGCGACGGCCGAACCTTTGAGAGAGATAGCCGACCAAGATTCCGCCGCAGATCGCGCCGACGGCATAGATAATTCCAACAACGGATTTTTCCTTTACGCTGAGTCCACGCTGTTCGCCCAAAAACGTTTGGTACATGTCCTGGGTGCCATGTGACATGGCGTTAAACGCGGTCATAAGCAAAATGACATAGATGAACAACAGCCAGTGGCGCTTCAGGATGTCGCCCACGGTCGACCAGAAGTTCTCTGCCAAACCTTGTCGTAACCATGCAGGCGATTCCGGAACTTTGGCGCGAATGTAGATGACCAACACCGCCGGCAGCGCGCCAACCACAAACAATGCGCGCCACCCAAAAATCGGGTAAACAATCCCATAAACCGCTGCGGCGAACAGGTAACCAAACATGTAGCCCTGCTGCAAAATTCCCGAAAACAGTCCGCGTGCTTGAGTTGGCAATGTTTCCATTGCCAGCGACGCGCCCAATCCCCACTCGCCGCCCATGCCGACCCCATAAAGCGCGCGGAAAATCAGCAGCACAGTGTAATTCGGCGAAAACGCCGTGAGCAATTCCATCAGCGAATAAAAAATGATATCGATCATCAGCGGAATCCGTCGCCCAAAGCGGTCGCCGAGCAGACCGAAGATAAACGCGCCCACCGGGCGCATCGCCAGCGTGATGGTGATCGCGTAACTCAGATCGGCGACGCTCGTGCCGAAATCGTGCGCCATTGGCACGATCACGAACGTGAGTAGAAAAAAATCGAACGCGTCGAGCGCCCAACCGAGAAAACAGGCGACGAACGTATTCCGTTGGTCGCGATTGAGTGACTTGAACAGCCGGATCGCTTCCACAGCGTTATTCAACTAGCTCGAGTAACCACCAATCAACACGAATAAAACGGAAGCATTAGATCGCGTGAACGCATCGCAGCGCGAAACCGTTCGCGAATCGACGGCACTAGCTCTTTTGCCTCCCCAATTCCGAGGGATTCCGCAAGCCATGCGGGTGCTTGCCGCGGCGAAATCCGCTACAATGTCGCTTCGTCGCTAGCCGCAAGCTTTTTAGCGTCAAGCATGTCTTGGAACGGCCGATAGAAGTTGGCGTAGAATGGATAAGGCCGATCGGGATTTGCGGGACGATAACGCCAGTGTTTGTACATCCAGAGCCAGGGCGCGGGGTTTTTGCGCACGTAAGGCTCGAACGAATTCCAGCATGCCTGCGCGATTTGCTGATGCGTCATTCCAGCGGTGTCTCCGATCTTTGGATGAAATACCAGCCTATAGCGGCCGTCCGGCAGCGGTTCGGTGTGGGCCGGCACGATGGGAACGCTGGTTCGCTCGTGCAACCAAGCGTGCGCCGACGTGACGCTTGTCTTTAATCCAAAACAATCGATTGCCACGGCTCCTTGAGTCGGCGGCACGGTGAGATCGACCAAGAGCGCCGTGCGGCCCTTTCGACGAAGGATCTTATAAAGGCGCATGATCCCACGGTCGCGTGGGACGAGCTCGTGACCGGATTGTTCCCGCAGTTTTTTGAAAATGGGATCCAGCGACGAATTCTTAAATTCCTGTGAGATAATTGTGCCTTTCAGATCGAGAAAACCACAGGCGAGACTGAGCCATTCAAAGTTGCTGTAGTGATAACAGGCGATCATCAAGCTGCGCTCCGGGCTTGTGTCGCGTGCTGTTTCCTCGAAATTTTCCAAGTCGATGTACTGAGAAAAGTTTTCTAGTGCTAGACGTGGGCTCCATAGCAGATCGACCATGGTCCGCGCGAAATGCTGGAATGACTCACGGGCAATTTTTCGTCGCTCCTCAGGCAAGAACCGATCCCCAAATGCGACCTCTAGGTTGACGAGCGCGACTTGATAGCGCTGTCGATCGACAAAACTCAACAGCGCTCCGGCCATTTGTGCGATGTGATAGCAGGCACGTCGCGAACACAAAGGGATCAGTTTTGTGGCAAGAACAAGCCCCAGCCACTCCAGCCGATATCGGATTCGCTTCCAGCGCGACCGCATTGCTCACTTTAAACATGCAGTCGGGTGCAAGACTAGTGCAGTATCGTAATCGTAATCGTGCTCCTGCTCCTGCTCGTGATCGAATCACGAACGTACATTCTCGATTAGGAGCATGAGCATGACCCCAGCGGCCCTTACTACCAGCCCTGCCCTGGGTTACTTATCGGAGGCAAACTTTTTCGAAACTCTGCCTGCTGGCGCTCGGCTTGTCTCTGCTGGTCCGCCTCGCGCGCCTGCTGTTCTGGGCTGGGACCCGGAGAAGCACAACCGATCAATTCCAGAAGGACCATCGGAATCAAAAGCATCGTAGTCGCGAACCTTTTCATGTGAAATTAGAACACGACGATAATCGGCGGTATCAACGCGGCAAGCGCTCGTCGGAGATGGTCCACGGCTCGGCGAAACCGGATCACTCGACTTTTGTGACGTCGTATTCGTCTAATGTCTGTTCGCGGTACTTGTGCTCGAGCGCTTTCAGGCGTTCAAGAATTTCGTTCAACGCGAGCTCGTTCTTCAAGTTCACTTGATAATCGATTTCCGCGCGCAGCCGGTCTTTGTGAGACTGCCGATTCTGCGACATCAGAATTATCGGCGCCTGCAGCACGGAAAGCACATTAATCGCAGTACTCAGCAATAAGAACGGATACGGATCGAAGTTGATTTTGCCCATCCACGCCAACCACATGTTTATCCATACCCAAACGTTGACGAGAACCACCGCAGCAATAATAAATTTCCAACTGCCGCCGAATTCAGCGATGACGTCTGACGCACGATCGGCAACTGTTAATTGCGCCGCTTCTTCCACATTGACGTTACGTGTAGAGGTATGTCGCAAGAGCTCGTCGGTTTGCCGCAACCGGTTGGTAAGCGCGGTGAGCATCTCCAGAGCGACATTTGGGTTGCTTAGCGTAAACGAAAGAAAATGCTCACGCGAAAGTATAGCCAGGCGCGCATTCTCGATGACCCGCGCATCGGCCGAGCGTGGCTTACCGTTGAGCAAGGCCATTTCGCCAAAAAAATCGCCGCGTTGCAATTCGGTAAGCGTAACCTCGTGCCCATCCTTCGCTCGTACGCAGATACGGACCTTCCCCTCCTCGATTAAATACATCGCGTCGCCTTCGTCACCCGTGCGGAATAGAACCGCGCCTGCTTTGCAATCGAGGCTCTCGAGCAACTCGCACAATTCATGGGCCGCTTCAGTATCGAGCGACTCAAACAATGGCACATGACGCAGCGTCTCGACGTTCATTTGCAGGAAAGCGATGGACGGTGGTCACAATAACCGCAATGCGCGGTCGCGAGAAGCGACAAATCACTGCCAAAATGACGCTCCTGGACCATCGGAAATTGACCTTGGACAGGTTCGCTTCTAGGTTGCTAAACGCGTTCGCTGCGCGTTCCGACCCGTGAAAAACGTTCTCTTCGTCTGCACAGGCAACATTTGTCGGAGCCCGATCGCGGAAGGGCTTTTTCGCCGGCTGATCGGAAACCGAAAGGACATCGAAGTCGCATCGGCCGGCGTGCACGCGGTTCGGGGCCAACCGCCAAGCCTGTACGCCGTGGAAGTCTGCGCAGAGGAAGGCACAGACATCAGCGGTCTCCGCAGCCAACCCTTGACCGCAACGCTGGTCGATCAAGCTACACACATATTCGCCATGACCGGTGCGCACGTGGAAACGATCCAAACATTGTTTCCACAAAGTGCGGAAAAAACGTTCTTACTCCGTGAATTTGAAGAGCCTGGAACTACGGTGTGGCGCGATGTGCCAGACCCAATCGGTCTCGGCCGCGAGGTGTACGAGGATTGCGCGTGCATCATCAAAAACACTCTGCCGAGCGTGCTCGCATTTGTAGAACAGGGCGAACTCGTCCGCCCTGGTGCGGTGCGCTCGTCCGACATATCTTCTTACTCCATGGACCATCTTTCTCGCCAATTTGAACCCGGATCCAGCGCTTCCACGTCGGCGCCGTGTTACGGCGAGACATTGCGCAGAGTGGATCCCGAAATCTTTGATGCAATTGCTGCGGAAGAGAAACGCCAACGCGAGAATATCGAGCTGATCGCCTCCGAAAACTTCACCAGCCGCGCGGTGATGGAAGCTCAGGGCAGCGTGATGACCAATAAATACGCGGAAGGTTATCCGCGGAAACGTTGGTATGGCGGCTGCGAGAACGTCGATACCGCAGAGCAGTTGGCGATCGATCGCGCCAAGCGGCTGTTTGGCTGCGAACACGTGAATGTGCAGCCGCACAGCGGCGCGCAGGCGAACATGGCGGTTTATTTTTCGATGCTGAAACCGGGCGACAAAATCCTCGCGATGAATCTGGCGCACGGCGGCCATCTCACCCATGGCCATCCCGCGAATTTCTCGGGGAAATTTTACAACGTCTCGCAATACGGCGTAAGCGAGAAGACCGAGCAGATCGATTATGATGCGTTGCAAAAGCAAGCCGAGGAAGTCCGGCCGGTGATGATCACTGCCGGCGCGTCCGCCTATCCGCGCATCATCGATTTTCCACGCTTGCGACAAATCGCCGATTCCGTCGGCGCCATTCTTTTCATCGACATGGCGCACATCGCCGGGCTGGTCGCCGCCGGCCAGCATCCCAGCCCGATTCCGCACGCGCAATTCGTCACCACCACAACGCACAAAAGCCTGCGCGGCCCCCGCGGCGGCATCGTCATGTGCGAAGAAAAATTTGCCAAGCAAATCGACGCCACGGTTTTTCCTGGCGTGCAAGGCGGTCCGCTCATGCACGTCATCGCCGCGAAGGCGGTTTGTTTTCACGAAGCGCTTCAGCCGCAATTCCGCGATTATCAGCGACAGGTTGTTATCAACGCGAAAGCGCTCGCCGCCGGTATCGCCCAGCACGGTTACCGAATCGTCTCCGGCGGCACCGACAATCACTTGATGCTTGTGGATCTTCGCCCGAAGAACCTCAACGGCAAAGAAGTTCAGGAAGTTCTCGACCGCGCCGGCATCACGGTGAACAAGAACGCCATTCCGTTCGACACCAGCTCGCCGTTCAAACCGGGCGGCATCCGCGTCGGCACACCGGCCGTGACCACGCGCGGGATGAAAGAAGAAGAGATGCTGGAGATCTCTGATCTCATCGCCGAAGCCCTAACCAATCGCACAGACGAAGCAGCATTAAATCGCGTCCGCGAAAAAGTGCGCGAGCTCACGCGCAGATTTCCGCTGCCGAGCTAATTTTTTCATTCTGAGTTTGATGGCGTGCCTGCTCGTCTCGGCGTTTTCGCTGGGGTTGTTTCTCATCGTGTTTGGGCGCGCGGCGGCATCGATTCGGCTTTCGCTCAGGCGGCGCCTGCGTAATCTGCGATTGATTCATGAATCGTTCCGCTGAGCAGCAGATGAATCCATTGCGCGAAGGACTGTCGACACGCGCGGTGCCGCAGCCTTGCAGCATCGTGATTTTCGGCGCGACCGGCGATCTGACACACCGGAAATTGATTCCTGCGCTCTACAATCTTGCCGCTGATGGCGAATTGCCGCCGGCTGTGGCCATCATCGGTTTCGCGCGCCGGCCGAAAAGCGATGACGATTTTCGGAAGGAGATGGAGGAAGCCGTGCGGAAATTTTCGCGCCAAGCGGTGCGCGACGAAATCTGGAAAACGTTTTCGCAATCGCTGTTTTACCATCAGAGCGAGTTCGGCGACGAGGCCGGCTACAAATCGTTAGCCGAAAGGCTGGAAGAGACCGACAACGAACGGGGCACGCGCGGCAATCGCCTTTTCTATTTCGCCGCCGGCCCAGACCAGTTCGAGACGATCCTGAAAAATCTGAAGGCCGCGGAATTGAATCGTGCGAAGGAAGGAAGTTGGGCGCGCGTCATCATCGAAAAACCGTTCGGCACTGATCTCGCCTCAGCGCGCGAATTGAATCGCATCGTCAACGACGCGTTCGACGAAAGTCAGACCTATCGCATCGACCATTTTCTCGGCAAAGAGACCGCTCAAAACATTTTGGTGCTGCGATTCGCGAACGCGATTTTCGAGCCGCTCTGGAACACACGCTATATCGATCATCTCCAGATCACGGCGGCGGAAACGCTCGGGGTAGAAACGCGCGCCGGTTATTATGAAACGGCCGGGGCGTTGCGCGACATGGTGCAAAATCATTTGCTCCAGTTGCTTTGCCTGGTGACGATGGAGGCTCCAACCGATCTCCGCGCCGACAGCATTCGCGATGAGAAAGTCAAAGTCGTCCGAGCGCTCCGGCGCATCACCGGGTCGGAAGTGGCGAAGAATGTGGTGCGCGCTCAATACACTGAAGGAGCGATCGGCGGCCAACCGGTCCCGGGGTATCGCCAGGAAAAAGGCGTCGATCCAAAGTCGACGACCGAAACCTATGCCGCACTGCGCATTAACATCGACAATTGGCGCTGGGCCGATGTGCCCGTTTACATGCGGGTCGGCAAACGTTTGCCGAAATCGGCTACGGAGATTTCCGTCCATTTCAAAAAAGCTCCGCCCGTCCTGTTCAACAAAGAGACCGTGACGATTGATCAAAACGTCCTCGTCATTCGGATCCAACCGGACGAAGGAATTTCATTGCGAATGCTGGCAAAAATTCCGGGAACCAGTCTGCGCATCGAACCGGTGAAGATGGATTTTCACTATGGCACTTCCTTTGGCAAAGCCAGCCCGGAAGCGTACGAACGCTTGCTCCTCGATGCGATGAGCGGCGATGCCACGCTCTTTGCGCGTCGCGACGAAGTCGAAGAGGCCTGGACGTTCATCGATCCTATCGAGGAAGCATGGCACGCGAAGAAAGATGCGCCGGAGTTATATTTCTATCCCGCCGGATCGTGGGGACCGGAAGCTGCCGATGATTTGCTGGCCCGCGATGGCCGCCCGTGGAGAAGATTATAAAACCCCGTTATGCCTGCCGCTGCTGAAGCATACTCGTTAGGCGTTCCGGTCGAAATCGGGAAAATTGAGCAGGAGCTGAAGAAACTCTGGCGGGAGGGCGAAGCCGCAATGACGCGCGCATCGCTTATGAATCTCGCCATTTACAGCGAAGAGCCGGGCTCGCTCGAGAAAAACACAAAGCTCGCCGCTGAAATCACCGAAAACCACGCCTGTCGCGCGATTGTGATCGAAGCTGACTGCCGGTCCGAAGAAAATCGCGTAGACGCCTGGATCAGCGCGCATTGTCACGTGGGCCGTACCGGAAAGAAACAAGTTTGCTCCGAACAAATTTCATTCCTGATCAAAGGCGGATGCACCACACAACTGCCAAGCATCATCCTCTCCAATCTGGATTCCGACCTGCCATTTTATCTTTGGTGGCAGGGGGAACTCCATGACCCGATGGACGCGCAACTCTGGGAGTGGGTCGACCGATTCATCTACGACAGCCACGGCTGGGAAAATTTGCCCGCGCAAATGGCGTTGGTCGAAACCGCTCAACGCGAAGCGAAGCAGCGCCTGGTCTTGTGCGACTTGAATTGGACGCGGCTGGACAACCTTCGCTTCGCGCTGGCGCAATTCTTCGATCATCCTGCTTCGCATCATCGCCTTGCGAAGATCAGCAAGATACGGATCGATTTTGCACCGGGGTTCAGATCAACCGCTCTCCTGTTTGTGGGCTGGATGGGAGCACAATTAAATTGGGAGATTGACGAGGTGAGATCTTCACGTGAGTTGCGGTTCACCGGAATGTCAGGACGAGCCATCGGCGTTGAATTGCATGAACGTGACGGCCAACCGGTTCACGAAATCGCATTGACCAGTGATGACGTGGAATTTGGCGTCACATACGCGAATTGCGGCGATCTTCTGGAGGTCTCACGCGTGCAGGCCGGCGAAAAACGAGTCCCGCAGTTGATGCCCGCTGGAAACAACGAGCCTGTGGGCCTGATCAGCGCGGAACTGATTCGCGGCGGGCCGCACCAAGTTTACCTGAACGCGCTCAACTGCGTTCGGGATTTACTGTAGCCAACGCCCTGCCTGCCACGCCGGAGCGCGCGCGAAGGCGGGTGGGCGGTCCCTTTTCGCCTAACCATGAATAGACGATAGGCCCGTGGCTGATAATCACACCGTTCGGAGCGTCTCCACATCAGCAGCGCGCCTCCGCGCCACTGCCCGCGCGGCGCGGCTGAACCGACCAACTTTTGTATCGGAGGGAATAAGTCGGCTACAACTACGGCACGACCGCGAGGGTGAGATCGTTGCCATCTCCGCCTGAGTAACTTACCTGGAAGTTATTGCGGCCGGCGGTGAAAGTTGAGCCGTCGGGCAGGTTAGCGAAGGTGCCGGAAATCGGATTGGCTGAAGTGTTGCTGATCGCGGTAAAAACAGTGCCGCTCGTGAGTCTCTTGTTTGCCACCGCTTGGAAATCAAACTGTGCGCCGCTCTCGATTGTTACTCCTTTTGCTATGACCTGGTCAGCTCGGGCGTTATTGGTATTAAGTTTGTAAGTGTAATTACTGTCGGCTTTGAAAGTGAGTGTCTTCTTTAGCGTCAATCTGGCAGGTTGATTCGAACCAACACTCGGCGCCAGAAATGCTCCTGCCCCGCTGCCGGTGCCGACTGTCACTGCTCCCTGAATGATCCCTTTGCCGCTCAGCGTGCCGGCGCTTACGTTCACGGATCCTGTGCCTGTTGCTGAACCGCTCCTGTTACTGGCGATAAGTGTCCCAGCACTGACCGTCGTGCCGCCAGTATGAGTGTTGGCGCCGGTCAGAGTCAGCGTGCCAGTGCCGGCCTTGGCCAGCGCACCGCTGTCCTGAATCACTCCGGAAAAGGTCGTGTTCA
>QHOX01000092.1 GCA_003219465.1 Verrucomicrobiota bacterium
AACGTTTTTCGGATCGAATGTGCGTTTGATTTCACGCAACACGCCAAGTAGCTCGTCGCCGAGTTGGTCGCGCATGTACTCGGTGCGCGCGATGCCGACCCCGTGCTCGGCTGAGAGCGAACCTTTGAACTGCCGCACCAGCGCGGACGTTTCATCGGCAACCTGTCGAAATTTTTTCAAATCAGCGGCGCTATGCAGATCAAGAACTGGCCGTACGTGAAGCAAACCGCTTGCCGCGTGGCCATAGTAGCTCGCCTCCAGGCCAAGCGGTTCCATGATCGATTGCAACCCGTGCACGTATTCGGGTAATTGCGCGGGGCGAACCGCGGCGTCTTCAATAAACGCGACGGGTTTCGCCGGCCCAACGCAACCGGTCAAAAGTGAGAGACCAGACTTGCGAACCGACCAGACAAGATTCATTTGCGCTGAATCGGTCAGAATTTTTTTGCGCAACCCGAGCTTTCTCGATTGCAGAATCGATAATCGCTCTGCAACATCATCGTAGAACTCGACGATCAAGATCGATTCGCAGGGCTTGCTATCCAATTCGAGCAAGTCGCGCGCTGCCTGAAAATGAAGTTGGCCCTTGGTTTGATCCAGCAGCGGGCGATCGATGTGTTCGATCGCCGCGGGTTTAAGATCGAGAAGTTCGACGGTTGCCTGCATCGCTTCTCCGACCGACGCGAAAAAGATCAGAGCCAATCCTTTTTCGCTGGGCAGTGGCGAGATTTTCAGTTCTGCCGAGAAAATCGCGGCGAGCGTTCCTTCGCTCCCTGCGAGAATGTTGGTGAGATCGTTCGGCGCATGCAGAAATCTTTCAATCCCGTAGCCTGGCCACCGTTTTATCAGCCCCGGCGGCCAGCATTCAGCCATTTCGGCGCTTGCTGCTCGGATGACCTTTTCAATCGCCGCGCGTTCCGCATCGAGCGATTTATGTCTCGCGCTGATTTTTTCGACGCGACTGTCAGCCAGCACAATCTCAAGCGAAATGACGTGATCGGCTGTCGTTCCGTAGATCGGGCATCGCGCACCGGAGGAATTATTGGCGATCATGCCTCCGAGCGTCGCGCGCGAGCTGGTTGCGACATCGGGGCCGAAGCCACATCCATGCGGCTTCAAAAAATCGTTTAGTTGATCGAGCACGACGCCCGCGCCGACGCGCACGCTGCGTTTTTCAAGATCCAGATCGGTGATCTGCCGGTTGTAGCGCGAAAAGTCGACGATCAATCCTTCGCCGATCGCATTTCCAACGAGACTTGTGCCGGCGCCTCGGGGCGTCACCGAAAGACCAGCGTCGGCCGCTGCGCGAATGACGAGGCTTGTTTGCTCCTTACTTTTCGGAAATGCAACGCCAACGGGCTCGATCTGATAAATCGACGCGTCCGTCGCATAAAGTTGCCGCGTCAGATTATCAAAGCGCGCGTCGCAACCAGTCTGTTTAATTTTCCTTTCCTGGGCGGAAGTCATCTTGTCATTCTGAGCGAAGCGAAGAATCTCGGACTCTCAAGGAACAATCAGAGATGTTTCGCTCCGCTCAACATGACAGTTGCAGCCAGGTAGTTCCGTTACAGCAAACTCATCTGCGCGTTTTCGGGCGCGGTCTCGGCAAAGCGAACGCCAAGGCCGATGAGACGCACGGGTTTTCCTGTGCGACCGAATGCTTCTTCGAACAGAGCGCAAAAATCTTCCAATGTCGGTGCAAGGCCTGCGCGCTCGGCAGTCGTGCGCGTGAAATCGTTGAACTTGAGTTTCACGAAAATTTTTGTGATGTCTCGCGTCGATTCTTTTTGTGCGAGATCGGCCATTAAATCCTGAAACAGTTCCTCCAGTTTTTCTTCGCATTGCTCGAGTGAGGTCAGATCGATGGCGAACGTTTCCTCTGTGCTGAGGGATTTTCGCGGACGATCGGGTTCGACTGGCCGATAATCGATGCCGCGACAAAGATCGTAGAGTTCGAGACCAAATTTTCCGAACAGATCAACAAGCTTCGGACGCGAAAAGCGCTGGAGCTCCCCGCAGGTTTTGACGCCGAGTTCTTCCAGTTTTCGCTCACTCTTCTCGCCGATTCCCCAGATTTTGCGCACCGGCAAATCCTTCATGAACTCGGGCACTTGTTCCGGTTTCACTTCAAACTGGCCATTTGGCTTGTTTATTTCGCTGGCGATCTTGGCGATCAATTTGTTGGGGCCAATGCCTGCGGAGGAGGTCAGCTTCGTTTTTCGAAAAATCACGCTCCGGATTTCCTGCGCCAGCGGTCCGGGCGCGCTCGGGTGCGCGGTGACGTCGAGGTAAGCCTCATCGAGCGAGAGCGGTTCGATTATGGAAGTGAACTGATAAAGTATTCCGCGGATGATTGCGGCTTCACGTCGATAAACATCGAAGCGCGTCGGCAACACAATCAGGTTCGGGCAGCGTTGCAACGCCATGAAGGTCGGCATGGCCGAGCGCACACCGAACTTGCGCGCTTCGTAATTACACGTCGTCAATACACCCCGCCGATCACGCGCACCACCCACGCCGACAGGTTTGCCGCGCAACGAAGGTCGGTCGCGGACCTCGATGGCAGCATAAAAGCAATCCATGTCGAGATGAATGATGGCATGTCGTGCGTGCTCATTTTGCACATGGAAATCTCGCACAACGCAATAACCAGACCACCCAGCGTTTTTTCTAGCAGCCTACAAATTTCAGGCTTTGCAAATCGCTCGTCCGTTTAGATATTAACCGGTAACTTTTTCTGAAATGGACGCTTCCACCTCTGTTGAAACCCATCACGAACCGCACGAGCACGACGCTGCTCATGAGCATCATGAGCTCGGATGGTGGCGAAAATATATTTTTTCCACCGACCACAAAGTGATCGGGATCCAGTACGGAATCACCGGGCTGCTTTTTCTGCTGATCGGCTTTTCTTTGATGATGCTGATGCGGTGGCAACTGGCCTATCCAGGCCAGGCGCTGCCAGTGATTGGCAAATGGCTCCCGCACATCTTCGGGCCGGGCTCGATGCCGGACGGAAAAATGACGCCCGATTTTTACAATTCGTTAGGGGCGATGCACGGCACAATTATGATTTTTCTGGGAGTTGTGCCATTGGCGTTCGCCGCGTTTGGTAATTTCGTTGTGCCGCTCCAAATCGGTGCGCCGGACATGACCTTCCCAAAGGTAAACATGGCGAGCTACTGGGCACTTTTCGTCGGGGCCAGCATCATGGTGACAAGTTTCTTCGTTCCCGGCGGCGCGGCCAAGAGCGGCTGGACTTCCTATGTGCCGCTGGCGGCGATTTCGGACACAGGCCAAGGATATAATCCGATTTTCAATGGACAGACGCTTTGGCTGATCGGGTTTATTTTCCTGATCACGTCATCGTTGCTCGGTGCCATCAATTTCATCACCACCATCATTCAATTGCGCGCCAAGGGGCTGACCTGGATGCGGCTGCCGTTCTTCGTGTGGTCGCAATTTGTGACGGCTTTCTTATTGGTGCTGGCGTTCCCGCCGCTGGAGGCGGCGATCATCATGCAGTTAATGGATCGAGTGGCGCATACGAGTTTTTTCATGCCGAGCGGGCTGATCGTTAATGGCACGCCCCTCTCCATCAGCGGCGGTGGCAGCCCGCTTTTATGGCAGCATCTGTTCTGGTTCCTCGGGCATCCCGAAGTTTACGTCTTGATTTTGCCGGCGTTCGGGATCGTCGCCGAAATTCTGGCCAACAATTCGCGCAAGCCGCTGTGGGGCTATAAATCGCTGGTCTTTTCCGTGCTGGTGATTGGATTTTTGTCGTTCATCGTCTGGGCGCATCACATGTGGATGACCGGCATGGGCTCCGCGGTCAGTGCATTTTTCCAAACGACGACATTGCTGATCTCGATTCCGTCGGTGATCATCTTGAGCGCGTTCTTTATTTCACTTTGGGGCGGCTCCATCCGCTTCAATGTGCCCATGCTTTTCACCATTGCCTTCCTCCCGATGTTTGGAATCGGCGGGCTTACCGGCATTCCGCTGGCTTTTAATTCAGCCGATCTTTACCTGCACGATACGTATTACATCATCGCGCATTTCCATTACATCGTTGCGCCCGGCACAATCTTCGGACTTTTCGCCGGTATTTATTACTGGTTCCCGAAAGCCACCGGACGAAAGATGAATGATTTCTGGGGCAAAGTTCATTTCTGGCCGACGCTGATCTGCATGAACGTGATTTTTCTGCCGATGTTTTTGCAGGGAATGGTCGGGATGCATCGGCGCTGGTATGACGGCGGGCAGGGATGGAACGTCGCGAACGAACATACGATTTGGGGATTGACCGGGTTCCAGTGGAACCACCCCATCTCGTGGGCGGCCTGGATCATGGGTCTCGCCCAAATTCCGTTCATCATTAATTTCTTCTGGAGCATCAAGCACGGTGAAAAGGTGAACGACAATCCATGGGAAGCGACCACGCTCGAGTGGACTGCGCCTTCGCCACCGCCGCACGGAAACTTTCTCACTCCGCCTGTGGCTTATCGTGGCCCTTACGAGTACAGCCTGCCGGGCCGTGAGCGCGATTACACGATGCAGAACGAACCGGTGGAACCGGCGGAGCGAAGTCGCCGCAAACCTGCCGCGGAACCAGTGCTTGTCTCACACTGAGCCATGGAAATTCCATACACAATTTCGACTCGACCCGATACGGGTCTTTGGAACGCGAAGGTCGGCATCTGGCTCTTTCTTGCGTCGGAAGTGATGCTCTTTGGCGGACTCTTTTCTGCTTACATTTTTCTCCGCATCGACGCTGCGCCGGGCATGTGGCCGCACGGATTACTCAACGTCCCGGTGGGTACGATGAACACGGCCATCCTAATCCTGTCCTCGGTTACTGTGGTGCTGGCATGGGCGTCGCTGAAGATGAGAAGATATCGCGCCTACTGGTGGTACATGCTGGCCACCATTTTATGCGGCGTGATTTTTTTGACGGTCAAACTCGCTTACGAATGGCCGCAGAAGTTCGAGCACTTCGGCGCTTACATTAAGCCGGAAGCCCTCGGGAAATACGAAAAGTATTTGGGCAACGAGCGTCGCACCGAAAAAGGACTGGAGCCGCGAATCGAGATCACCGGCCACCTGCACAGCCAGAACGCAAAAGAATACGAAGTTGCGCTCGATCCGGTGAACGCCGAGCCGGACAATCCAGCGATGGATCGGCCGCACTTTTTCCCGCTGCCTGTCACGGACAAGATTGCGACAATCGAGAAAGAAGACGTCGAGCGGGCAACAATGTTTCTGCCGACGCACAGCGCGTATTTCGCCAGTTATTTCACGATCACTGGTCTGCACGGCATGCACGTGCTGGGCGGCGTGCTCGTGTTCATTTACATGTGGCTGCCGGTCAGCAAAAGGCTTTACCAGCGCAACCCGGAACACCTGGCGAATCGCGTCGAAGTGAGCGGCCTTTTCTGGCACTTTGTCGATCTGATCTGGATTTTTGTGTTCCCGCTTTTTTATCTGCTTTAGAACGAATGGATAGCGCTGTCATGTTGAGCGAAGCGAAACATCTCGGTTTGTTGGATGTGGACCGTTCCAGAAATGATCAGAGATTCTTCGCTGCGCTCAGAATGATATTACGGCCATGAATAATCCGCCCGATATTTCGCAGGATCCCAAGGAATATGAGGAATACGCGCACGGCGTACAAAAGCACGTAAGAGCCTATCTGATGGTGGGCGCGCTTCTGCTCACCTTCACCGCGATTACGGTTGCGCTTTCCTACGTCGATTTCGGGACGCGCAAAGCCAATATCGGCATCGCCATGCTCGTAGCGACGTTGAAAGCGGGAGCTGTTGCCCTGGTTTTCATGCATCTGGCCGCGGAAAAACGTCTCATTTATCGCATCCTGATTTTCACCGGGTTTTTTGTGCTGGGTCTCTTCTGGCTTATTTTATTGGCGTGGTACGATTATCCAATTTTCAAGTAGGTGTCCCTTAAAGCTTTCCATATCGTTTTCATCATTTTCTCGACGCTGCTTGCGCTCGGGACCGGCGCGTGGTGTGTCTGGGTGAACCTTGTAGAAGGTGCGCCGATCTATCTCACGGGCGCCATCGCATCGTTTGCCGCTGCGATCGCGCTGATCGTTTACGGCATCTGGTTCTACAGGAAAATGAAACGGCTGCGAATCATCACATGAAAAAGGTATTCTCGTTGCTGGTTTTGTCGGTGTTGATGGCAGTTCAACAAGCGAGTGCGTGTCCGTTTTGCTACGGTGCGAAGGACGGGAAATCGACGGAGCACATGGCAGTCGCGATCTGGTTTCTGTTTGGCGCAGTCCTGTCCGTGATGGGTGGGATCGGCGCGTTTAGTTTTCACCTCTGGCGGCACGGTCGCATGCCGACCGAACCCCACCAGGAGCTCGCCGAAGAAGATCTGAGCAAGTATGAATAGTCTGGCGCTGATCAATGAATTCCTGGGCCAGCCGCCGAACGCCTCGTCCCATGGGTATCAGATCGACCACATCCTCGAGTTTTGTCACTGGTTCATGGCCGCCCTTTTTTTTGGTTGGTCCGCTTTTTTTATTTTCGTTCTGATTCGGTTCCGGAAGCGTCGGCAGCCGACTGCGGATCATGCGGGGGTGCGGAGCGGCATTTCAACGCACCTGGAATTTTCAGTTGTGTTAATCGAAGCGGTGTTGCTTCTCGGTTTTGCTATTCCGCTTTGGGCAAAGCGCGTGAATCAGTTTCCGCCAGGCAAAGAAGCGCTGGTCGTTCACGTCGTG
>QHOX01000122.1:0-22658 GCA_003219465.1 Verrucomicrobiota bacterium
CTCTGGCGAGAAATTACCGGTAATCGGCTTGGGAACATGGCGGGCGTTCGATGTCGATCTTACTGCGGACGTCCGAAGGCAACTAGGAGACGTTCTGTCGCTGTTTGTGAAGCTGGGTGGCCGTGTGATTGATTCCTCGCCAATGTATGGTCACGCTGAGGGGGTAGTCGGCGAACTAACCTCCGCGCTTGGGATTCGCGAGAAGCTGTTTCTCGCGACCAAAGTTTGGACTCGTGGCAAGCAGAGCGGAATTCAGTCGGCCGAACGTTCCATGGCGCTTTTGCGCGCGAACCGAATCGACCTGATGCAGGTCCATAACCTTGTCGATGTGAACACACAACTCGCAACGCTGCAGGAATGGAAACAGCGGGGCCGCATTCGATATGTGGGGATCACGCATTACGAGTCCGGAGCTTTGAGCGAAATCGAGAAGCTGATGCGGAGCAAGAAGTTCGATTTCCTCCAGATCAATTATTCGCTGATGGAACCCGAAACCGAGCAAAGCGTTCTGCCGCTGGCGCAGGAGCGTGGGGTCGCGGTAATCGCGAATCGGCCTTTTGGAGCCGGCAATCTCTTCGACAAAGTGCGTTCGAAACCGCTACCGGATTGGGCAGCCGAATTTGATTGCCGCTCGTGGGGGCAGTTCTTTTTGAAATGGATTATCGGAAATCCAGCAATCACATGCGCGATTCCGGCCACGAATAAACCACGTCATCTCGAAGATAACATGCAGGGCGGAATTGGCCGGCTACCCGATGCAAAAACGCGCCGGCGCATGCTCGAATTCGTCTCTTCCTTGTAGCTCCGAGGTGGCATTCGTGTATCCGGCGTATGTCAAATGAAAGAATTTTGCGTTTGCTGAAAAAAATCGGTTGCGGCCGTGCGCGACATACCCGATAGAACGCGCTCTTTATGCCAAAACTTCTCACCGTCGCGTCCGTTTTCCTCTTAGGAGCCGCCGTATTTTGCCCGCGTCCCGCAATGGCGCTGAACTTTTCGGCTCCGAAGCCCAAATTCAATTACACGGATGCTTCCGGCAAAAAGCAATCCGTCGAAGTCGTGGACAAGTATTATCCAAAGAAGATCGTCCGACCGTTTGCGAAAGTTGACACCCAGATCGATCCAAAGCTGCGCCGGGCTGCTACCATCGCCGAAGAGCGCGCACGCGCGCACTCGCTGTCCAAGTGCTGGGGTTTCGTCAAGAACGCCCTCGTTGCTGCGGGCGTAGTGAAATCGCGGCCGCAAACACCCCTTGCCAAACAAGCCGCCCAGGAATTGGTGAACAATTACGGGTTCAAAAAGCTTCCTGTCTCAAATCCATATGAAGCGCCTGTGGGATCTGTATTGGTCTACGATGCCAAGCGCGCGGCCGGTCATGTGGAGATCCGGACCGAGACTGGTTTCGTCAGCGACTTTCGCTCAAAAACGCCATCGCCCCGTCCGCTGATTGGCGTTTTCGCCAAGAGCTAGTTCGTAAACTCCGCCTGCGGCGGCTACCCATCGTCTTCGGAGAAGCCGATCCACCTAACCAAGGTGGAATGCGTTGTCACCTGGCACGCCGTAGCGGGATCGGAGGCGGCTCAACGCGTTGCATACGCGGCCCTACCGCCTAACTGTTCACACCGTGAGCATCCGTATCGCCATGTGGTCTGGGCCGCGCAACATCTCCACCGCTATGATGCGCGCGTGGGGCAATCGGGACGACACGATTGTAATCGATGAGCCGTTTTACGCCTATTATCTGCGCGCTACGGGCAAAGCGCATCCGGGCGCGGATGAAGTAATCGCAACTGGCGAAACCGATTGGCGAAAAGTCCTTACTCGTCTGACCGGACCGATTGCGAACGGTAAGCGGATTTTTTTTCAGAAACAGATGACGCACCATCTGTTGCCGGAAATCGATCGCGAATGGCTCGGGGCTGTGACTAATTGTTTTCTAATTCGCGACCCGCGCGAAGTGATTAACTCCTACATTAAAAAGCGAGAAGACCCTGTGCTCGAGGACCTCGGTTTCGTACAGCAGGGAGAGATTTTCGATTTCGTCCGAACACATACGAATGCCGTTCCGCCGGTTGTCGATGCCAAACACGTGCTGCAAAATCCAGAGGGGACGCTACGACTGCTGTGCGAGGCGCTCGGCGTAGAGTTTACCAAGTCGATGCTTTCCTGGCCGCCAGGCTTGCGCGATACCGACGGCGTCTGGGCGAAACATTGGTACGCGGAGGTCGCAAAAACGACCTCCTTCCAGCCATATCGTCCAAGACATCATGAAGTGCCCGAGAACTTGCGCGAACTCTACGAGCGTTGCCAAGATTGCTACGAAAAGCTGTACCAGCATAAATTGTTATGAGATCAGGAAAGGACTAAGCCGGCGCCAGGAGTTTAGAATTGTTTCCTGGTTTCCTGGGTCCCCGATTAATTTGTCTCCTCAATGCTTCAGAAATTCGACGAGCGAAACCGTGACCTGATCGTAAACATCAACGGAGAGTTGGTGCATCGCGACAAGGCCGGGATCAGCCCATTCGATTCTGCGGTGCAAGGTGGTGACGCAGTGTGGGAAGGACTGCGACTGTACAACGGCCGGATTTTCAAGCTCCACGAACATCTCGACCGGCTGGAGCGTTCGGCTCGTGCGCTCTCTTTCGCCGAAATTCCGTCACGCGAAAAAATCATCGACGAAATCAAACGCACGCTCAGTGCAAACAAAATGCGCGACGGCGTGCATATTCGGCTCACGCTCACGCGTGGCGTGAAGATCACCTCGGGCATGGACCCACGGCTGAATCAAGCCGGGCCGACGCTAATTGTGTTAGCCGAACACAAAGCGCCGGTTTACGCGAAGACCGGTCTCACTCTAATCACGAGCAAGATTCGGCGTCCTCCGCCCGACGTTTTGGATGCGCGTATTCATCATGCAAACTTGCTGAACTCGATTTTGGCCAAGATCGAAGCGAACAATGCCGGCGCGGACGATGCGGTCATGCTCGACACGCGCGGCTTCATCGCCGAAACGAACGCAACCCACGTTTTCATCGTGCGTAACGGCGACCTCGCAACGAGCCGCGTCTTGGCGTGTCCCGAGGGAATAACTCGTGCGACCGTGATTGAGATTTGTGCCGCCGAAAAAATTCGATGCCTTGAGACTGATCTATCACTCGTCGACGTTTACGGCGCACGTGAAATGTTTTGCACCGGGACAATGGGCGAACTAGCCGGCGTAATCAGAATCGACAATCGCCAGATCGGCGACGGCAACGTGGGCATGACGACAAAACGCCTGAGCGATCTCTACGCCCAGCGAACCGCGAAGGAAGGCGTGCAGGTTGTAGACGTGGAATGCTAGCCGCTTTCTCTTACAGCTGTTGGGCCGGCTTGATGACGCCCAGCAGGATCGCGACAGGAATGGACGTGTAGCCGACAAAGAGAAGCCACGCGAAGATTCGGCCACCCAGCGCAAGGCGCGGAGTCAGCTTCTTGTCATTCAGTCCAAGCGACTGGAAAAAGCTCGATGATCCATGGCTTAGATGAAGCGTAAGCAAAAAGAGGCCAAGCACGTAACAAGCGGACACATAATAATTTTGGAATCCGTACACCATCATTGAGTAAACGTCGTAGTGCCCGAGAGGATCAGCCTTGAGCAGGCCAAAACGCGGGTCGGTGACCCGCACTGTAAAATGCGCAATGTGATAAATGATGAACGCGAGCACGATCAACCCGCTCATCACCATGTGGCGCGATGCGAACGTTGCTTTGACATACTCCCGGTCGATGTACTTTTCCGGTCGCGCACGGCGATTTTCGATTGCCAATTGAATCGTCACGTAAATGTGAATAATGACCGCGGCGAGCAGGAATAATCGGATTGCCCAAAGCAGCGGGCCAAGATCGCGCAGATGTTGCGAGTAACCATTGATCCAATCTGGACCCAGAAAAATCTGCAAATTGCCGAGCAGATGTCCGATGACGAAAAAAATCAAGATGACGCCCGTGACAGCGACGATCATTTTTTTCCCAACAGACGAGCGATAAAAAGCAGCGAAAATATTCACGACCGATTTGGCGCACGGCGAGGCCCCGCCGCACGCCTCAGATTATGAACGCCAGTCGGAGGGTCAAGGCCGCAGCCACCAGCAACGCTTCAGGCTCTGAATATCGGTTCGTTGTTGCAGCGGAATAAGTAGTCTTTCACTTCGGCCTGCCTAGGGTATAATTGCCGGCCCTCATGGCAAACAGCGAAGAGCCTCAGCCGGTTTTCCAGGAAACGCTCGGGCTTCAAGAGAAGCGTTCAACACGCGCGAGCGTGCCCGCTGGGACGAGTGCCAATAGCACTGGTTTCTTGACACAGTTTCTCAGCCATGAATGGTCGGCAGCGGCGCTGTATCTGTTTTTAGATGTGGTGAGCTGGCTCGCCATTTACCGAGTCGTTGGCTGGTTTCGGTATGACGCATTTTATGCCACGCCATTTCAGTTTTTTATCATTAACGTTATTCAGCTCGGTGTGATTGTGGCAGCGCTGTACTTTGTGGGCGGCTATGATCGGACAGTCGAGAAGTTAAACCTTGGCTATGCCGCCGAGCACATTCTTGCGGTGACAGCAGCAGCTATGGTCAGTGCGATGCTAATTTATTCCGCGGCGACTTTCGATCAGACCATGAAGCCGAGCCGGGGCGTCCTCTTGTTGAGCTTCGCGATCTTTCTGCCGCTGTCATTGGCTTATCGCCGATGGATTCGGCAATATGTGGTTGCCAGCAGTGCAAACCGGTCATTCCTCGTCATTGGAGGCGGCGCGACGGCGGCGCGTTTTTACCAAGCATACAAGAAGTCTTCAAGCGGCCAGCAATTGGAATTCGTGGACGTAAATGAAGAACGCGTGGGCCGGCCAATCGCCGGTGAAGGATCTCCCATCTTGCAGGGAAATCTCGCGTCGAAGTTGGACAACCTCAGCAACCGTTACAGCGGCATCATCCTCGCTGAGGGAGCGAGCTCCCTCAATACGCAATTGCTGGAACGTCTTGTGCACGCGCAGTTCCAGGAAACGCGCGTCTATACCCTGGAATCCTTTTACGAAACTCAGTGGCGTTATCTGCCGCTGGGCATTGTCGATCCGTTCTGGCCGCTCCAGACCGGGTTTCAACTGGCACGCACGTCGCCGTATCATTACCTCAAGCGGCTGTTCGATGTCGTTGCCTCGGCGACGGCGCTTGTCATTTGCTCTCCGCTCTTCATCTTTGCTCCCCTACTTATCTGGGCGGAGGTCGGCGCTCCGATCTTATTCAGACAGGAACGGGTCGGCCGCGATGGCAAGCGTTTCACTCTTTTCAAATTCCGGACGATGCGCTGGCGTGCAGATGAGTCGCACGATGACATGTATACGCGCGAAAGCGATCGCCGAGTGACACGTGTGGGGCGCTGGCTGCGAAAACTTCGCCTCGATGAGTTGCCACAGCTTTGGAACGCGCTGAAGGGGGACATCAGCCTGATTGGTCCGCGGGCTGAATGGAGCAAATGCGCCGAACTGTATGAGCGAAGCATCCCATTTTATCATTTTCGGCACTTGGTCAAACCGGGGATCACCGGATGGGCGCAGGTGAATTACCCCTATGGCGAGAGTGACGATGATACCGTAGAGAAGCTGAAATACGACCTCTATTACATCCGGCACTACTCTCTCAAGCTGGATGCCATGATCGTGTTGAAAACGTTGTACACCATGCTCTTCGGAAAAGGACGCTGAGGGAAATGGCATGATGAAAAAGTCAAATTCATTTCTCCTAGCTCGCGACTGAGACGATGGCAAACGTGATGCGAGTGGCGAACTGGACCTCTGACTTCTGACATCCGACGTGTGATCTCTCACATCTTCCGCGCCGTGTCTCGCTGGATTTTTTTTGCTGCGCTTGTCTATGCTCCCTGGGCCTACGGCGCCACAACGTCTGCGGGCATCCAGACGACCAACTGGATCTTGCTCGCTGCGCTCGCGCTTTGGATTGTCGAGTTACTGATTAGTCGCCGAGGACCGCGGTGCCCGCGGCTCCTTGCCTTGTTAGCCGGGGCTTTGATATGCCTCGGAGGCTGGATGGCTTTCAATGCGAGGTCGATGTACGACTCCGAATTCTCTTTCTTCGTGCCGGTGCGAAACTTCGCGCCGCCTTTCGCCGGCTCCGTAGATTATGCGATTAGCGCCGCCTGGATGTTCCGAGGGGCGTTGCTGCTCGGCACGATGTTGTTTGTTTCGGACTTATCCCAGAGCAGCCGCTGGTTGCTGCGGTTATGGTATGTGATCGGTCTCGCCGGCAGCTCGATAGCGTTTCTGGGGTTGCTCCAAAAAGCCACGGATGCACAGATGATCTTTTGGCAACCGCCACCGCCACCGGAGTTCGGAGTAACCACGTTTTTTGCCACGTATTTTTACCATGGAAACGCCGGTGCGTTTTTGAACCTGGTCTGGCCACTGAACGCCGGTCTCCTCATCCGGGAATTCACGAGCCGGTTCCACCCCGGGATGCGCGCACTATGGACAATCGTTTTTATTCTAGCGATTGCCGCAGTGCTGGCGAACACGTCGCGCATGGCTCAGCTAGTCGCGCTCGTACTTCTGGTGCTCATTGGCCTTCATTTCGGGCCGGCGCTTCTGCGAAAGTTATCTGGCGCGCAGAAGAGTGTCGCGATGGCCGGTGCGATTGCTATTGTCTTAGCGTTGATTGCGCTGGCGCAGGCGACTCATTTAGAGCAACCGCTTAATCGCTGGCAATCGGTTGGTGAACGAATCCCTGCAGATGCCCGCTGGCAAGCCTCACGCATGGCGCTTCGTGCGCTGCCAGGCGCCGGGTTGTTCGGTTTTGGGCCGGGGACATTTCGAGTCGTGTTTCCAGGCTGCAACATTGGATCGGGCAATCCGGTTCCTGGCACCTGGAGATTCTTGCACGAAGATTATCTGCAGACGGTGCTGGAATGGGGATGGCTAGGGAGTAGCCTCTGGGCGTTGCTCTTCTTCGGCGGGTTAGCGGTGGCGATTCGCAGCTACAAAAGGTATGCCACACGAGAGTGGATACCGCGGAGACGCGTGCTACAGCCTTTGGCTATGGTAGCCCTTATGGGGGTGGCGCTACATGCGCTAGTCGATTTTCCGTTTCAAATCGAGTCGATCCAGCTGTATGTCGCGACTTATTTAGGGATTTGCTGGGGAAGCAGCCTGTGGTACCAGAGGTCGGAAGTCGGAAATCAGAAGTCAGCAGTCAGGCCTGACCACCGCGGACTACGCTCCGTTATCTTCGTGATCTGAGCTGGCCCGGTGGCCGTAGCTCCGAGAATACGCTCCTTCCTCCTTACCGTAACCATGCGAAGCGTAATAGTAATAGTAACCAACCCCGCGACTTCGCCGCAATCGATTCAGAACCAGACCAGCTGGGCGAATCCCTGATTTTGCGAGCAAAGAAAGTGCCCGCCGAACCGCCTGGCGCGGTGTTTTTGCCGCTCGAACCACAATGCACAACGTCTGAACGTGTGGCGTCATCAGAAGAGTGTCACTAACTGCAAGGATCGGCGCGCTGTCGATCACTACGCGGTCAAAGAGCCTCGCAGCCTCAGCAACCAACTGGCCGAAAAACGGGCCAGCGAGGATCTCAGCCGGATTGGGCGCGCGTCGCCCACCTGCGAGAACGGAAAGCTGACCTCCCGTCGCCGTGAGAATCCTCGCCGTCACCGCAATGTGTTCGTCGACGAGCTGGAATTCGCCGGCGGGAATCTGGCGTGCGGCGGAGGCGATATCCGCTTCGCCAACCAAGCAATCTGTTACTCCTGGCGCAGTGTCTTCGTCAGAATTATTGCTGGAGTTCGGGAAGCGGAAAATCTTGTGCATGGTTGGCCGGCGGAGGTCGCCGTCAATGAGAAGCACGCGATAACCCTGCTGGGCCAGCGCAAGCGAATAATTGGCGCTGGTGAAACTCTTTCCTTCGTTAGGCAGAGCGCTGGTGAACAGCGAAACCTTGCGCTCCGCTTCCGGCCCCAAAAGGGAAAGCGCAGCGCGCAAGTTGCGGAAGGCTTCCGCCGCCGGGCTTTCCGGAGTTTCCACCACCACCCGGTAGTTCGAACGGCCGAAGGCCTTTTTGCTTCGCCGTTTCAAACGGCTCACCGTACCTTCGTCAGTGGTTTCCGGGACAGCCGCGAACACCGGCAATCCAACCGTGCTTTCCGCCTGATCCACGGTTTTGATTGAACGATCCAATGCATCGGCGCCAAAAACGAATGCCAGCCCGGCAACCAGACCTCCCAGCAATCCCAGAAATATTGTTCTGGTAGGACGCGGACTAACAGGTGATTGCGGAAGCGGCGAATGCTCGATTACACTAACGGCGTTCGCCTTTACGTCTTTACTTAAGCTCGTCTCTTTTATTTGACGAAGGACACTTTCGTAAAGCGCACGATCTGTTTCGGCTTGCCGGGCCAATTCCTGCCACCCGATGGCTGTGCGATTGAGGGCGACGGCGACGCCCTGCTGATCTTGCAATGCCCTTTGCAAGCTGGCCTCGGTTGCCTTCGTCTGTTCGATCGCATTGCGCAGAATGGCCGGTTGCGCCAAAACCGCTTGACGGAGCTTCTCTTTTGCATCTGCAAGGGAAGCCTTGACGGCAATCATTTTCGGATGCTTATCCTTGTATCGCAGCGCGTAAGTGGTAATCGCAGCTTCGATCTGGGTAACGGTACGCCGTGCCTCCGTCACCATAGGCGCCGCGGAGATACTCGGAACCTGGAGCAAGACATCGATGTTATCACCGCTTTGATGGATTTGTTCGAGCTCGCCCTCAAGACGAATTCGGTCGGCTTTTGTTCCGGTCAATTTGTTGTTCAGGTCTTGCAGCTTGTCTTCTACAAGGCCGCCGCGAGGTCCGCCGCTACCCGCGCCCGATCCCTGTTGTGAACCGGTCGCAGCTGTGCCCCCGCCAAGCTGCAATGCGTCCGGATTTTTCGCCTTATAATCTGCGACCGCCGCTTCGCTTCTTTGCAGGTTCCTTTTCAACCGCTCTTCCTCTTCGAGCAAATACCGCAACGCCTCCTCGCTGAGGGAGGCGCGCCGCTCGATTGAATTGCGGATGTATTCCCGTCCGACCGCTTCGGCGAGGCGCTGTGCCATGACTGGATCGGGATGGGTGACGTACAAGTCGATGAGGCGCGTTCCGCGGCGGATCGCTGGTCTTACCATACCGGCCATTGCCCGGCCCAGCCCTTCTTCGAGCGGGCTAAAGGTTGTGACGCCACTTGTACTCTGATTTTTTGCGCCGGGCTCCGGCGTTTTTTCACTGCGTTGCGTAGTACTGGAGCGTTTATCGGGCACTACGCCTTGCCCCAAAAGCGCGCGTCCATCGTCGGCCGCCAGCCCTTCGGAGCGGACCACCCTGGAAAGCAGCGTTTGGTTAATAAGATTCTGCTCAATGGTCCGTAACGCCTCCTGACTCGCCAAAAACATCGAGCGCATGCGCGTTGTGGAATCGTCGGTAGGAAGAAAACTCGGCTCCTGAAATTCTACTTCTAACACGGTGTGGCCCTGGTAGAGCTTCGGCGTCCGCGCCAAATAACCGAGCGCAAGAAAAAGGCCGGCGAGGACGCATATTGCGACGATCCAAATGCGTTCCAAAAGGGAATGCCAGAACCGGCGGAAATCGAATCTATGCAGTCCCTCTGCGTAGTGCCCGGTCAAATCAGACAAAACCGGTTTCTCCGAATTTGTGGAAACGGTCGTGCCGATGGAAGATTGCGCAGGATCAATCACGGCAGAATATCGGCTGCAACCATACACCAAGAAGCGTGCTAGGAAAGGCGCACGGGGCGAAAAGTTTCGCCGTTAAAAAATACTTTCCCCGACGGTGATGGTGTCGCCGGGCTCGACGCGAAAACCTCCGCCGCCACCCTTGTTGAATTTCTTAGCGTTTACCTTGAAAATTTGGTCGCCGTTTGCGCTCTGTCGTCGTACCGTAATCCGTTCAGGCGCAGCGATACGCGTATATCCGCCGGCCAACGCGATCGCTTCCAGCAGATCGATACCGCCTGGGCTGGACTCAGGCATTTCATAGCTGCCGGGCCGACCTACTTGTCCCAGGATCGAGAACCGCCGCTTGGCGTAACCAAGCAGCATGACATTAACTTTTGGATTTACGAGGTAATCGCGGCCGTACAACTCTGTCAGCTTTGAAGCCGCTTGGGTTAGGGTCAAACCCGCGAAATGCACTGAGCCCAGCAGTGGCACGCTCAAATTGCCTTCGGGATTCAATCGTCCATTTGTGCGTAGATCGTCTTCGCCGAAAACCTCGACGCCGATGTAATCGTTCGGACCCAAAACGTAACCAGCCGGCGCACTCGCCCCGCCTCCGGGTGGAAACGCCGGCCTGGCAGCGGAGGATGTACTCGCAGACCCAGTTGCTTGTGACCCTCCGATTCCCGGAGTGATTTGCCCCTGCAGAAAGCCTGGCAGCCACGACAACGCGAGCACGATCGGCAACCACTGCCCATGCGTCCCCACCCGCAAACGACTCAAACTTTCCTTAGAACCTGACTGTCGCTCGAACGCCCACCTGATTGTCATCGAAGCTGAAGAAAAAGATATTGCTGGTGTCCTCGCGGTGCAGGTAGTACACCCCGGCGCTGAGCCACCTGGTAATCAGCACGTCAAGCGACGGCTCAATAAACCAGTAATCATCATTCCGCGGCGCACTGACGTTCCTGTTAGTAGCGAAGTAATCCGAGTTCTCATAACCGCCGCCCAAACCGAAGTAAAGGCGGTGGAACAAACGTTGCTGAAAACGGCCCACGACGTACGTGTCCGCGAAATCTTGATTGGGAAGAAAGCCGGAATTGTAAATCCGCCGGCCGGCCGCGAGGTTGATGGTGGTGCCTTCAAATGGATGATGAGTGACGCCCACTTCAAACACGGGCGTGGCGTATGAATTCCGATTGCCGTCAAACTGGCGAAACTCGCAGCCTGCCGAAGCGTACACACCCAGTTTAGCCGTCGCTTGATAATTGAGGCGCGCGTTCACCTGCTCGAAAGTTTGGTTGGGAGTTGGGTCGTCCACCCAGTTGTACCCAAAGGTGCCGCCAACGCCGACGGACAGCTTTGGCAACCAGTTGTAGTAAAGGTACAGGCCGCCCGAAACAGTGTAGTCGCTGATATTATTCGGGTAAAAGTAGATGTAGGAATCGAATTCGCCCTGTAAGTAGATTTTGCCGGTCAGGTCATACTCTGCCCGCAAACGCGTATTGAAGATGTTGACCCGAGTTGGTGCGCTCGCGTCGAGGTTTGCCCACAGTCCGGTCGTATCGATTATGCTGTTGAGGTTGGCCGATTCGAGCAGTGCGATATCTTCGAACAGGCTCAACCTTAGCCGGCCAGTGTTATAGCCTCCTTCAAGGTGAATCAGCTGGTTAAATGCGTCCTCGTCCGAGTGATCGACAAACAGAATCGCGCTGGGCATGTAATCCAGGCGCAAATAGCTTCTGCTGCGCCCCTCCATATCGCCGACGCCAATCGTGATCCGCGGCTCAATGGCGAAGTAATAATCGGATTTCTTATCTGTGTGACTGATAAAAATATTGTCATCCCAAACACCTCGGACCGTCAGCTGCAAACCGTAGTGAAAACGGCGTGGCTCGCCTGAGGACGGTCCTTCACCTACCGCAACATCCTTGGTGCTAAACCCGCCGTAAGGCCCTCCTGCTGCCGGTGCCGGGACAGCGCTTGTCTGCGCTGTGGTGTAGTTCATCGAAGAAGACCACGGATCGGCCGAAGACGGGAACGCCTCCTCTGAAGAGGGCAACGGCTCCGTCGAAGAAGGCAATGGCTCCGCGGGAGTAGAGGGCAAAGGTTCCGGTGCAGAAGGCAGTGGCGCTGCTTGCGTCGATGACATCGGTTCCGTGGACGGGAGCGACGGCTCCGACCAAGGCGGCAAGGCCGCTTCTTCAATGGATTCCTGCGCTTGTGCAGCAAGAACAAGTGCGAAGAAGATCGCTGCGACGAGCATCTGGATTCGGCCGGAGACCAGGTGGGTGATCTCGGCGGCAACGTCTGCTATTGGGCGGGCTGAAAAAGGTGCGAAGCGGAAAATGTAGAGGGCATAACCGGGGCGCATGGCCGCGAGACTAGAGTGCCGCTATCGGGGGCGTCAATCAAAAAATCTCAGTAAAAATCACGAAATTACAGAGCCTTTCTCGGGGTATTAAAGGTCGATCGTGGCACATTTGAAGGTATCGGCGAAAGTTGCGTTGTAGTTGTCCGCATCGGACGTTTACACCGACCCCAAGCAACCGTTCACGGCATGTCAGAGCGCGAAAAAACGCTTACGGTTAATGAACTTTATCAATCGATTCAAGGTGAGAGCACCTGGGTCGGTCGGCGGTGCGTCTTTGTCCGTCTCACATTCTGCAATCTGCGCTGCAACTACTGCGATACCGATTACGCGTTTTACGACGGAAAGAAACGAACATTAGGCGAAATTTTGGATGCGGTCGCGGCGTTCCGCTGTCCTTTGGTCGAGATCACTGGCGGCGAACCGCTGCTCCAGAAGAACGTGCTGCCGCTGATGTCGATGCTGTGTGACTTGGGCTACGAGGTGTTGCTCGAGACCAGCGGGGCGCATGATATCTCGAAAGTCGATCCGCGCGTGCATCGCATCATGGACTTAAAAACACCAGGCAGTGGCGAAGTAGACAAGAACGTGTGGTCGAACATTGACCACCTCACCATGCGCGACGAGGTGAAATTCGTGATGGGCTCCCGCGAAGATTACGAATGGTCGCGCGATAAAGTGCAGCGTTACGACCTCGCATCCCGCTGCCATGCAGTGCTCTTCTCGCCCATTTTTGGCCGGATCGACCCGCGTCAAATCGTCGAATGGATCCTTGCGGACAAGCTGAACGTCCGTTTTCAGCTTCAGATGCACAAATTCATCTGGAGCCCTACGCAGCGCGGAGTTTGAAACGCGTGGGAAAATGGAGGGGCGAGCTCCGGCGAGCCTGTGCGACGCTGGATGCGAATCGGTGGGACGTCGCAGAAACTCCGCCCTCCATTGGTGACAACGCACGTAATGAGATGCTACCGTCATCGCCGTGAAAGCGCGGTTGACCAAGGACTTCACCTTCGAAGCAGCGCAGACTTTGCCCAAGGCGCCGGAGGGCCACAAATGCCGGCGGGTGCACGGACACAGTTTCAAGGTCGAAGTTTCTGTCGAGGGCGATGTCGATCCGGCGGTCGGCTGGATTTATGATCATGCGAACATCAGCGCTGCAATGAAGCCGTTGCTGAAAATGTTGGATCACGCATACCTCAATGACGTCGAAGGATTGGAAAATCCGACGATTGAAAATATGGCAGAATGGTTCTGGCAAAGACTACAGTCCCAATGCCCCGGGCTCTGCGAGATCGTCGTGCACGAAACGCCCACCGCGCGCTGTATCTATCGCGGCGCATGAGATACGACGTGAGGGCCAACCGCGATCCTGCGAACCCACTTGAATGACGCACTCAGAAACAATTTTCGAGCGAACCTGCCGCAACGCTGGCTACCAGATCGTTAGGCCGTCGTTGCGCGATCGTGAGCGAGTTCCCACCGCAGACTTTGTGGTATCTACCTCGGCTTTTCGTCTGGTGGCGGAAGTCGAAGAATTACGCCCAAATAAAGGAGATATCCGGCAGATTGATTCAATCCGAAGGGGTGAGACGACCGCCTACGGCTGCACGATTGGAGCGAGACCTCGGCAACATATTCGACGTGCTGCTCGTCAATTAAAGCCATATTCGGCTGAGGGGATTTCCTTATTGGTTGTTTTATACGACAACGTGCGTGTTGGTGATATTCGGATTGCGTATCCGATGTTTTATCTTCAGCCACACGACATCGATGCTGCAATGTATGGCGATCGCACCGCATACATTTCTTTAGCTACTTGCGCGCCGACCGAGGCAGATCGTAACGGTGGCCGACGTACCTGCAAGGCTAACGAGAAGAAATACATAAGCGCGGGGGCTGTGATTTCGGATCATGACGACGCAACTATGATCTTCTATCACAACCAATTTGCTGATGTTCCCCTCACACCTCCCGCGTTTCGCGGTAGGAACTTCTTTCATCTGCAGAAGGTGCGAGGCGACCCGTGGAAATGGATTCCGGTAGCCTAAGTTGACTCGCCCCGTTAGGCGTCTTTCTCTATCTCTTCGTCCAAAATCTCGCGCACCGTTAACGGTTTGACCTCCCGGCCTTCTTTGCGGCGGAAGCGATCGATTTCGAAAAGCGCGTCGCCGGAGCGCTCGCTAATGGTAAGTCAATCCGGATAAGCTGTTGTGAGCATTATTCCCCACGTTTTGGCCGAATTCGGATCAGTTGCGGAGCCATGAACCGCCTTGCCGAGTTCCAGTGTGATCTTTATAGGGATTTTCTTGTCCACTTCCCATTTGAGCTCAGGGTATTTTTCGGCAGCCGTTTTTGTCCACGTGCGGAAAGCATCAAACGTCACCGAATTCGCGTTGGCGGGGGACGTCGAATGGGTGCGCGCGCTCCCATTTTATGATTGGCTCAGAGCGGTCCCCCTTGGGTCAACCACCCAGGTGTCGCCCGTGAATGACACTTTCCGGAGGTCCAAAGGTTCGAATTGAATGCGGGACCTCCACGACTTTTGCGCATATTGCCAATCCCAACCGTACTCTGGGCTTAACAGCGCGGATCGAAAATCCTGCGGCGGTTCCCGATAGGACTTGAACGCCTCCTTACCGAATCCAATGACGCAGGCAACGACTTCTAAAATTAATAAGCCGAAAAGGCTTTTCCGGTAATAATCCGGCACTGTGATCCATCCCGGCAGCGACCCCAGTGTGATGGTGGCAGTGGCTACGAAGATGACAACGAAGATCCAAATGATTGCGGTGCGAGGGTTCAATGCGTTATCGAGTAACGTACCAAATTCGGGCGTTAGTCAGCAACACATAACGGAACAATGCCTTCATTCATCTTTCCGGCCGCGTTCTTACAACTCGATCGCGTACCGCTTCAGCTTGTTGTAAAGCGTTGGACGCTGGATGCCGAGGAGTTCGGCCGCTTTTTTCTTGTTCCCGCGGCATTCTGCCAGCGCCTGCAGAATGGCGTTTCGCTCCAAGTCATCGAGAGTTTGCACGCCCTTGCGCGGTAACCCGCCGATCTCGGTTTGTTGTAGCGCCGCAGGCAACTGTATTTCTGCGGGCAGCTCTTTCACGCTAATGACGCCCTGCCGAGCAAGCACCACCGCGTATTCGATCGCGTTTTGCAATTCGCGAACATTTCCTGGCCACGAATAATCAAGCAACTTTTGAAAGGCATCGGGCGAAACGTCCGGCTCCGGCTTGGTGAGTCGTTGGGCAAATTCTTTTACGAACTGTGCGATCAGCGGCGGTATGTCCTCCTTTCGCTTCCGTAGCGGTGGCACTTCAATTTGGAAAGTATTCAGTCGGTAATACAGATCGGAGCGCAGCCGGTTCTCGGCGAGCGCCTCGGGAACAGGCCTGTTAGTCGAAGCAATCGCCCGGAAATCTGCCTTCATCGTTTCTGTGCTGCCGAGTGGCCGATATTCACGCTCCTGGAGGACGCGCAAAAACCGCGTCTGCAAATCAGCGGGCATATCGGATATTTCGTCGAGGAACAGCGTCCCTCCGCCTGCCGCCGCGATCATTCCGGGAAAATCGTGCGCGGCTCCGGTGAACGCGCCTTTGACGTACCCGAACAGTTCTCCCTCGATCATCGTTTGTGGGAACGCCGCACAATTGAGCTTCACCATCGGTTGTCCAGCGCGCCGGCTGCGAGCGTGAATCGTGTTGGCGATCACTTCCTTGCCAACGCCGCTTTCGCCCACGATGAGAACATTGGCATCCGAAGGGGCCATGGCTTCGATCAGTTCCTCGATTTCCTGCATCGGCTTGCTCTGAAAAACTGGTGTGGGCCGCGCCTCCGCGATCTCCAAGCGCTTTTCGAGTTGCTCTGTCTTCTTCCGCAGGTTTTCCGCCTCTCGAAGGAGGAACCGTTTCTCCAATGCTTTCTCCACCAGGCTAAGCAGCTCTTCCGCTGCGTACGGCTTGCTGATAAAATGGAACGCGCCGCGTTTGATTGACTCGATGGCATTATGCAATGAGTCGTGCGCCGTCAGAATGATCACCTGCGCTTCGGGCAACTCGGCCTTGATTCGATCGAGCATTTCCAACCCGTGGGCGTCCGGCAGTTGTAGATCGAGCAACACGAGCGATGGCGAATTTGATTTCAGCAACTTCAGGCCCTGTGACGCTGTGACCGCGGTATCCACGTGATAACCATGCCGCTTCAGTAACGCTTCCAGCGTCATCAGCACGGGCCGCTCGTCGTCGATGATCAGAACGCCATGGTTTTCCGTTTTCATCAGCTTTCGCTGCTGGTATTACGCACGAGCAGCGCTCGCCAGTTGTTTAAACCGTGAGAATGACATGGGGTTCAAATGTTCGGGGTGCCCGCTCGATGGGAAGCGTCACTGTCGAGACGAGCATTGCCGCCTTCGGATCATATTGCGCCTGCAGCTGACCGCCGTGCACTTCTACGATGGCGCGGATGCGATTCAGACCAAGACCGTAATGACGCCCGCTTATGTTCCGGAGCGGTTCGCGTCCCCAATTCTGCGTGGCCGACTCAAAAGCAGGTTTGGGTTCGTGGAGAGTGAAGAGCAATCGGTCATTGTCGATCCTGGCCTTCGCCAGCAGTGCGCCGTTGCCGCGATCATGCTGGAAGGCATTTGTAAAAAGCTCCACAAATACTTCCTGTAAAAGTTGCGGATCAACATTCAGCATCACGTCCTCAAGTTGCACGTTCCAATTAATTTCGTCGCTTTTGTTTGAAAACTTACGCTCGATTTCCGTGCGCATATCCGCCAGGAATTCAGAAGCCCGGTAAGGAATCATATCTGGTGTAATCTCCCCAACTACTCTGGAAAGCCGTTCCAGAGTCGCGTTCAGGCCTGATACGACTTCTCGCAGATGCTTAATCTCGCTTGTCAGTTCCTGATCCTGCGTCAGTTCAGCGATGTAAGCCGACTGCAGCTCCATTGCGTTCAAATCATTGCGCAAATCGTGACTAAGTTGTCGGACAAAACGAACCGTGTCGCTCCACGGCACGGTCAGGGTGTCCGTTTGAGCTTCCGAAGAATTGTCCGCCATAACTGCAAAATTACTTGGACTTTCCAAATGAAAACCGATCGTCCGCAGGTTCGTCGCCAGCCGCAACCTTCATCCCTGGATCGTTGCTCGCAAGATGCCGCAACAAATGAAAAACGTCCTCTGGGTCGGCATCGACTGAGCGCGCGATCTCTTCGGCAGTTTTGCCTTCGCCGAAAAGCTCCTCACGCGCTCGCTTCTGGAGCTGCAATAGTCTGCTCGCCGCTTTCTTCCCCGCTTCGACGCCGGGCTGATCGTATGCATTGATATTAACCAGCGAACCGTAAAAGCCGACCGCTCGTTCATACAGTGCAATCAGCGCTCCGATGGAAAAGGCGTTCACCTCGGGAATGCTCATGGTGATTGATTCCCTTCGTTTTTCGTACAACGCGCTGCGGGTCCCGCGCAGAAATCCCTGAAGATAATCGCCGCTTGTGATGCCATCCTCGACTTCAAACCGCGCACTGCGCCGATCGTTGCGCACTTCCACAAATGTCACAAAAAAATTCAGGACGCCGTCGCGCAGTTGTGGCACGTACGAATGCTGGTCGGTCGAGCCTTTATTGCCGTACACGGCAATGCCCTGATGCACAATCTCGCCTGTCAGATTCTTTTCTTTGCCTAACGATTCCATCACGAGTTGCTGGAGGTATTTGGTGAACAGCGCCAGCCGATCTTTGTATGGGAGAACGACCATGTCCTTCTGGCCTTTTCCGTTGCCGGCGTAATACCACATGAGTGCGAGAAGCATGGCCGCATTTTGCGCGACGTCGGGTGCGCGGGTGCGCTCGTCCATGGCCGCCGCGCCGGCGAGGAAGGCGTCGATGTCAAAGCCTTGCAGCGCCATCGGTAGTAGCCCGACTGCGCTCATCACCGCCGTGCGTCCGCCAATCCAATCGAACATTGGGAAACGCCCGAGCCATCCATTCGCTTCGGCATGTTTGTCCAATTCGCTTCCAATGCCGGTCACAGCGACAGCGTGCCTGGCGAACTGAAGTCCTTTCGCGGCGAACTTCGCTTCCGCCTCGGCCATTCCGTTCCGTGTCTCTTTTGTGCCGCCGGATTTGGAGACAACGATGACGAGCGTTTGTGGGAGTCCCTCTCCAATCCTGCCAAAAACGCGATCAAAATCTTCAGGGTCGGTGTTGTCGAAGAAAAAGATGTCCATGGGATCGTCTGGCGAGTCGAGCGCGGCTGACACGAATTGCGGCCCCAGAGCCGACCCGCCGATTCCAATGTGCAGCACGTGCTCGAAGCGCTTTCCGTTTTCGGCGGTGATTTTTCCGGCGTGAACATCTTCGGCGAACGCTTTGACGCGCCGGATCGTGTCTTCGATTTCCGACCGGATTTCCGATGTCGGCGCAAGCGCAGGATTCCTCAGCCAGTAATGGCCAACCATTCGATTCTCTGTGGGATTAGCGATTGTTCCCGCCTCCAATTCTCGCATCGCCGCAAAGGCATGCTCGATTTGGGGCCACATTTTCTCGAAGAGATCGTCCAGAAATTTCATCCGGCTGATGTCGAGAGAAAAACCGAGCTCACGATATTCCAGGAAATATCGTTGAAATCGCTGCCAGAGTGATGAAGAGGCCATGCGGTGAGAATACCGAAGTGAAATTCGATTGCGGCGTCAAATCGCGACCATAACTTCGTCTTCCATCATGAGTGTCTCCACCAGTAAACAAATGCCGCATTTGTTTGCAGGCCTTATGGCGCTGGGGCTCGCGGCAATCATTTTGTTCGCTGCTCAACGGGTCCTGATTCACCTCGAACATGCCACAATCGCCTCCACGGCTCCCGAGAGCTTTCCCCTCAAAAACCAGGGACTGGCGTTTCAACGTGCGGCCGTGCATTCGCCGAACATATTGACCATTTATGGCAGTTCAGAATTACTAAGGCCCGCGGCACCGGAACGGGGGAACATTTTCTTTCGCACCGCGCCAACAGGTTTCCAACTTTCGCCGGTCGGCAGCGGAGGCGCGAACCCGCTGATCATGTTGCAAAAAGTCGGCGCACTTGGCTCAGCGTTGCGCGGCAAAAAGCTGGCCATCTCGCTTTCGCCTGGCTGGTTTTGCACGGCAAAGCCCGGCTCGCAGGGGTACAAGGGGAATTTTTCTCCGATGGCGGCGACTGAGATGGCGTTTGGCAGTGCGCTCGATTTTGGACTGAAGCGTGACATCGCTGCACGCATGCTGCAGTTTCCCGAAACGCTTCAAGAGCGACCACTCCTTGAGTTTGCGTTAAGACGTCTCGCCTCCGGACAACCGCTTGATCGCGTGATCTTCTGGGCGCTCTGGCCGGCGGGAAAAATTCAGACCACCTTGTTGGAGTTGGAAGATCATTGGGGAGCGGTGCATCACATCCGGCATCAAACAAAGCCGCCTCCGCGACTGCACCAAGAAACAGTCGATTGGCCACAATTCATTGCCAAAGCAAGCAGAGCCAAGCCTTCGGATGCCGGGAAGATCGAACAGCCTTCGCGCTTCGACAGGAAAATTACCGCCGGCTCGCGTGACGTCGGGTTCCGTAGCGGCGTCAAGGCATCACCGGCATGGATCGATCTGGATCTGCTCCTGCGCTGTCTGACAACTGTTCACGCGCGACCGCTCGTTCTCAGCATGCCCTTGGGCGGCGACTTTTACGATCACGCGGGCGTTTCGCGCTCGGCCCGCGACGAGTTTTATAGCAAGCTTCGCGCGCGCGTGGAGCAATACCACGTTCCCGTAGTCGAATTCCAGGAGCACGACGAAGACCCGGCTTTTCTTATCCGTCACCAGCCTCATCTCACAGCAAAAGGCTGGGCATATTACGACCGCGCCCTGGACGATTTCTTTCACGGGCGTTTGCCACGAGGCTGACAAGTGATCACCTTTCCATTGCTCGAAGCAGCACGATACGGCGCACCTTCTCCATGATAGCTGCGGAATTCGCGGACAAAGTTTTGCAACTCCTGGCCTCGGTCGGCGAGACCGATGAGGTACTCACCAACCTCGATCTGCCTCTCTACGATTATCAGGTGCTCGATTCGATGAGAACCGTTCAGCTCATCCTGATGATTGAAGAGGAATTCGGATTAAAAATTTCGCCGGCGGAATTTGAGCGCGAACGCTGGCGCACACCGCGCGCAGTGATTGCCGATCTCCAAGAGCGAATGCGCATGTGAGCTGGCTCGAGCGACATCCCACGCTGCATCGCGTGCTACTGATTCTTTATTACGTCGCCGTCATTCTGGCTTTAATCGCGATCTATGGCCGTGGCGATTTCCGCACGCCGCCCTTTGTGTATCAGGGCTTCTAGTGAATCTGCTCCAACGAATCGATCACTGGGCCACAGCGGCACCGGAGGCAATCGCACACCTTAGCGGCGACAGAACTCTGACGTACGGCGAGCTGCGCAGGCGCTCGGATGGGCTCGCGGCGTATCTGACAAATCGTTTCGGTGAGGATCGCAAACCGATTGCCGTGCTCGGACATCGCGAGCCGGAAATGCTCATCGCATTTCTTGGCGCGGTGAAATCCGGACGCCCTTACGTGCCAATAGACACAACGCTACCGCGGACGCGGATAGACCAAATCCTGGCGAGTTCGCGCGCTGCGTTAAGCCTAACTCCTGATCAGATCCGGCGATTCTCCACGGCTGAACTGCGTGGTCCCACGATGCCGGTTCAGAAGAACGACCCGTTTTACATCCTGTTCACGAGCGGCAGCACCGGCGAACCGAAGGGCGTGATCATCACCCTCGCCTGCCTCGAACATTTCATTAGCTGGATACTCGCGGAGCAGCAGTTCAGCGAACGCGCCGAAGTATTTTTGAATCAGGCGCCGTTCTCGTTCGATCTGTCGGTAATGGACCTGTATTGCAGCCTCGCAACAGGGCGCACGCTCTTCAGCATCAGCCGCGATTTGATCGAAAATCCCAAAAAGCTTTACCGCGCGCTGGCCAGTTCCGGCGTGACCACGTGGGTTTCGACTCCGTCGTTTGCACAGATGTGTCTCGTCGAAGACAAGTTTGCCGAGGCGATGCTGCCGCGCGTGCGGCGGTTTCTGTTTTGCGGTGAAACACTCGCGCCGCAAACCGCAGCTCAACTGCTCGCGCGCTTTCCACAAGCACAAGTTTGGAACATGTATGGCCCCACCGAGGCAACCGTTGCCACGACCTCCATTCAGATTGACGCTGCGATTCTGGAAAAATATTCGCCGTTGCCGGTGGGTCGCGTAATGCCGGGAACAGAAATCTTCATCGTCGACGAGAACGGCGGGGAGTTGTCTGGTAACGAGCGCGGTGAAATCACTATCGCCGGGCCGAACGTAAGTCCTGGTTACGTTGGGCACCCCGATCTCACAGCTCGCGCTTTTTTCGAGTATCGCGGCATGCGTGCATACAAGACTGGCGACCTCGGTCGGTTCCGTGACGGTCTACTCTTCTTCGAAGGACGCATCGATGAACAAATTAAGCTCAGCGGATACCGCATCGAGCTGGGCGACGTTGAAGCGAATCTGCGCGCGCTGTCGGCTGTACGCGATGCAGTCGTGATTCCGGTGATCAAGGACGGCGCCGCTCAATCGCTAACCGCTTTCGTAACATTGTTGGCGCGAACTGAGACATCAGACTTCAAGCTGGCGCACAATCTGCGGAGCGAACTTGGTGAGCGCCTGCCAGTGTACATGTTGCCACGCAAATTTGTCTTCCTCGATGCGTTTCCAATGACGGCCAACGGCAAGATGGACCGAGCCGCGCTGGCCAGGTCGCTGTGATAAGTACTACTCGATTCAGGTCTTTGTATGCCAGCAGAGTGAAGTGCACTGCGTTCGGGCGCCTCGCCCTTACCAAGGGAGAGGGGGAGGGTGAGGGTTTATCCGGAGCCGCGGTTGTTTGCGCAATGCAACCCCTCACCTCAATCCTCTCCCCTTCCGTAAGGGGAGAGGCGACAGAAGATCCGACAGGAACCAAGTCCGTGCCTTCACTACCACCGCTGTGATTCCCTACGCGGATTTCACCTACTTCGTACTGCTGCTTTACGTAGCGGTGCCGACAGTGATTCTCGGTTTGTTCGGCCGTGCCGGCTGGCGCTGGGCTCTCCTGGTCACCACGGTCATGCTGCTCGTGCAGTATCAGGACGTGGTTCATTTGCGAGCGCATTTCCCAGTAACAGAAATCTGGCTCGTACTGGCGTTCGCTTTGTGGCAATGGCTGATCGTGCGCGCGTTTGCAGGCGCCGGCGCGCGCACAGGCTGGCTATTCTACGGCGTAATCGGGCTCAGCGTGCTTCCGTTGGCACTGGCGAAAGTGATTCCGCTCATCTCACCGAAAACTCAGTTCGGATTTCTCGGAATTTCTTACGTCACGTTTCGCGCGCTCGATATCGTGTTTTGCCTGCGGGACGGCGTTATCGCGAGGCCCGGTACCGTCTGTCTATTCATGTTTCTGTTTTTCTTTCCCACGATTTCCGCCGGCCTGATCTATCGTTATCGCA
>QHOX01000122.1:22673-35695 GCA_003219465.1 Verrucomicrobiota bacterium
GTTCGCTCCCGACTGGAGAAAAACACGAACCCGCGCTGAGTTCCTGGCGGATCTCGACGGCGCGGTGCACCACTTCTTTCGCGGATTACTCTACAAGTTCATACTGGCGGCGTTGATCGAACAACACTGGCTGAAGCTCGCGGCGCGTAGTGACAGCTTAGGTGCGCTGCTCAGTTACATGTATGCCTACAGCTTCTACTTGTTCTTCGATTTCGCCGGATACAGCGCTTTCGCCATCAGCATCAGTTATCTGTTTGGCGTTCACACCCCCGAAAACTTTAACCGGCCATTCCTTGCGCGGAACATCCGCGATTTCTGGAATCGCTGGCATATCACCCTTTCCTTCTGGTTTCGAGATCACGTTTACATGCGTTTCCTCCTTGCCGCTGCGCGAGGCAAATGGTTCAGAAGCATGCATACCGCCGCGATCCTGGGATACTTTCTGGCCTTCGGATTAATGGGCCTATGGCACGGCATTGAGCCGCACTACATCCTTTACGGTCTCTACATGGCGACGCTGCTCTCTGGGTTCCACATCTTCTCCAGCTGGAAAAAGCGCAGGCGCGAAGGCGCGCTCTGGAATGCGCTCGCGATTTTCATCACCTTCAACGCCATTTGCTTCGGCCTGCTAATCTTCTCTGGGCGCATCGGCGCTCCGCCGGTTGTACAACAACCGCCTGAGAAAGCATCGACGCTGAAGCCTAGCTCTCCGGATTTATAGGAAAATGTTTGTTCTTGAGGCGCTCCGGCACGGCTTTGGTTTGTTCGGCCTCGATCTGTTCGGTCGCAGCGTTCAGTGACTCGTACGCTTCGCGGCTCTTCGGTGCGCGGCACATATAAGCCGTCGCGTGCGCGAGGGGAATGCGCGCCTCCGGCATCCCGACAAATTCCACCGCCTGTTGCGTCGCGATCGCAAGCGGCAACGCTTCAGGGTCAGCAAGGCCAACGTCTTCACTTGCAAAAATCACAATCCGCCGCGCGATGAAACGGAAATCTTCCCCCGCGTGCAGCATTTTTGCCAGCCAGTACATCGCGCCTTTTTCATCCGAAGCGCGCATGCTTTTGATGAACGCGCTGATGGTGTCGTAGTGCGCGTCGCCGACGCGATCGTAAACTACGGCCTTCTGCTGGATGCTTTCCTCAGCAACTGCGAGCGTGAAGTGAATGGTGGCAGCGGCGCCCTCGCCGCTCTTTTGCAACGATAACGCGACTCGGCCTTCGGATCCGCGCAACCCGCGTGGATTCTCTTGAACGTACTCCCGAAATTTTTGCGCCTGCTCGGCGCTGCGCACGATGTGATCGAAGCTTTCCTTTTGCCAAAACGTTCCGCTGCGACCCAGCAACTTGTTAATACGATGTGCAGCGGTCGATTTCCACGCCTGTGTTATTTCCGACAGCGTATGCCTGCCAAGGGGCGATACTAACACATGGACGTGATTGGGCATGACGATGAAGTCTTCCAGCCGGTACTTCGTTCCGTCATCATGTCGCAGCACTTCCTCGACGATTTGCCGGACTTCTGGCCTCCCCAGGAGAGCTTCTCCATATCCTTCATCCAGCCATGCCTCCCACCGGTCGGGAAACAAACGGTAATATTCTTCTTCGTCGTGCAGGCTCCAGGGCTCAGGATGCGCGTTGAGCCATGCGTCCCGTTCTTTCATCCATTGATCGACCCGCTCGTGTGGCATGGAGTCTGCCATGCGCCAGGTAACAAAATACATGGCGCTGTCTTGTCGCCAGTGAGATAGGTTGCCGCCACGTAGCCGCCCGACCGGAGCGCTGGGATCAAAATAATGCAGGCGCGGCGGCGCGAGCACTTCACGCGACGAGGACGTCGCGGCTACAGGTGGCGTGGTTAGCACGCCGATCTCGAGCGCATTTAGACATTTGCGCGCGTCGCCGTCGCTGAGCTTCGCCAGATGCCGACGCGCGTCCCTCTCCATCTTCACGATGTAATTTCCGAGGCCGCGCTCTTTGTCGGCTAACGCCCGATCGATCAACTCCTCCAATTGTTCGACGCTGAGCGGTTCGAGTCGAAAAACCTGTGAGCGCGACACGAGCGCGCTGTTTACATAAAAGTACGGATTGTACGTGGTCGCACCGATAAGCCGGAGATTTCCAGCTTCGACGTCAGGCAAAAGAATGTCCTGTTGCGCCTTATTGAAATGATGAATCTCATCGACGAACAGGATAGTCTTTTGTCCGGATGTGCGCAGACGATTCGTGGCCGCAGCAAGCACGCGGCGCATTTCGGCAACATTACTTTCCACGCCGCTGATTCGAACAAATTTTGCGTTCGTCATCTCGGCGATGACGCGCGCCAGCGTGGTCTTTCCACTGCCGGGTGGCCCATAGAAAATCACCGACGGCAGGCGGTCGGCTTCAATCGCACGGCGTAAAAGTTTGCCCGGCCCAAGAATATGTTCCTGGCCGACAAATTCCTCGAGTGAGCGCGGCCGCATCCGCGTGGCGAGCGGCGCGTTGGCTGCAATTTCCACATCCGCTCGATCGTCAAATAAATCCTGCACTGAACAAAATACGCTGGGCTCCTTGCTCGTGCATCTTCTGGAGCCACGGCCCGGCGCCCGTTGATCTTGTTGCGCCACAGGCGCGCTGCTACAGCTTCGCGTACCGCATTGAGTTGATCCGCCGCTTTCAAGTCTCGCACACAACTCTGTACGCGCGGTCATCCCGAACGAAGTGAGGGACCTCACGATCGGCTCCTGACAGCACGCAAAGTCGTTGCGCGTGGTCCTGATTTACATTGAGAGATCCTTCGCTCCGCTCAGGATGAACCGGCTTATTTGGACATCAGCCTCTCGGATTTTCAAAACCTCGATGATTGCCGCTTATGATTGCAGCTTGCGCTGCGAACGCGCGATAAGCGAAAACTGCGAATAGATGAAGCTGCTCAGCACGCCGCGTCAGCCATTTGTTGGTCTGGCGCTGATGGCTGCGACGGGAATTATCGTGGCCGAGGTCGTTCCACTGGGATCTGCCGCACTGATTTTCCCGGCGATAGTTCTCGCAATCTGCATTCTCGTTGCGCTCTGCTGGCCGAAATTGACTGCGACATATCTCATCGTCGCGCTTGGTTTTTTTCTGCTGCACAAATTCGCGACAACGAACACCGCCGGCCAGCAACTCGCGGATAGACTCGGCGAGCGGCCGCGCGTCGTCACAGCAGTCGGATACGTGATCACTGAGCCGAAGATCGCGCCGAACGGATTCGCAACCTTCCTGCTCAAGCTCAGATCAATTGAACTCGAAGGTAAGAACGAATCCATGCCTGCAGTTTGGCAAGTCCGTTGGAAAGGCGCGCCGGACTTTGGCGATGAACTGAAAATTTTGGGAACGACGGAACCAATCGCGCCGCCACGAAACCCCGGTGAATTCGACATGCGCGCGTTCCTCGCCCGCCACGATATCCGTCGAATGCTCTTCGCTCGTTATCCGGAGGACGGCACGCTAATCCGCCACGGCGGCGGCAATCCGGTGCTCCGCGCTGCACAAGCGTCACGCACATGGATGCAAAACGCGTTGTGCCGCGGCCTGGACGATGCGCCCGAGGTAAAGAGTTTCATAAGTGGAATCGTGCTTGGGATCCGGCACGAAACACCCGAGGACATTGAAGAGCCGTTTCAGCAGACCGGCACGATTCACCTTTTCGCGGTCGCTGGCTTGCATGTGGGAATTGTGGCGGCGCTCTTGTGGGTGCTGGCTACGATCGCGCGCCTGCCCCGCAAGCGCGCAGCGGTAGTCATTATTCCGTCGCTCTTTTTCTATGCGGCGGTAACGGGACTGCACATCCCGGCATTGCGCGCGGCTGTGATGGCTTCAATCCTCGTCGGCAGTTACTTCTTCGAACGACGAGTATTTCTGCTAAACAGCCTCGCGGCAGCGGCGTTTTTCATTCTCTGCTGGAACACGAACGAACTGTTTTCCACCGGGTTCCAGCTTTCATTCGCGGTGGTTGGCGCAATTGTGCTGTTCGCCGACCCGTTCTTCAGACTTTTCCAGCGGCGTGCGGCTCCGGATCCTTTTCTGCCGCAAAGCCTCCTGCGCGGTCCACGTCGATGGATGCACTCCGGCTACGAATGGCTTTGCGGTGGGGCAGCTGTGTCGCTTGCAGCGTGGATTGGTTCGTTGCCGTTAATTCTTTGGTATTTCCACCTGCTCACACCGATTTCTTTGCTGGCAAACCTCGTCGTTGTTCCGATCGCATTCTTTGTCCTCGCCGTTGCCCTTCTGTCGCTAATCACTACGCCGCTTCTCCCGTGGGTCGCTCTTGTTTTCAATAACGCCAACTGGACACTGGCCACGCTGGTCATCGGCATCGTTCATCTGTTTGCCGAAATTCCCGGCGGACACTTTTATGTTGGCGCACCTGACTGGGGCGGCCGGATCTCTGCGAAGATGACGGTGCTGGACTTGGGCACGGGCGCGGCCGTTCACGTCCGAGTGGGTAGCCGGAACTGGATGATCGATTGCGGGAGCGAACGCAGTTACGAGCGCATCGTGCGTGAGTATTTGCATTGGGCCGGAGTAAATCGGCTCACTGGTTTGATTCTAACCCATGGCGATTCGCAGCATATCGGTGGCGTCACGCGACTGTTGCAGGATTTCCCCCGCGTTCGCGTGATCGACAATCCTGCGCCCGACCGCTCCGTGATTCATCGACGCTTATCCCGGATGCTTCCGGGACTGAAGGAACGCGGACTCAAATTTGCCGAGTTATCTGCGGGAGACAATTTCCGCCTGTCACGCGATGTTCTCGCACACGTTTTATTTCCGCCGCGCGGCTTTGCAGGAGCCACCGCGGACGATCAAGCGTTGGTTATCCGATTACTGACCTCGCCGGAGACGTTCGTGTTGTTCATGTCCGACAACGGCGCAGAAACCGAGCGTGCATTGTTGACCAATGGTTCGGACCTGCACAGTGACATACTCGTGAAGGGCCAACATTATTCCGGAATTTCCGGCTCGGCTCCGTTTCTCGATGCCGTTCGGCCACGCTTGATCATCGCGACTTCAAGGGAGTTTCCGGAACACGAACGGATCAGTGAACAGTGGGCTGAGCAACTTCGCGCCCGCGGCATCAAACTGTTTCCCCAGGACGAAACCGGCGCAGTCGAATTGGACTTCTCAAAACAAGAATGGAGCGCGCGAGCTTATCTGACCGGCGAAGTCTTTCGAAGCGTCAGCCGATAAATCGGCGCGCCCTGCTCGCGAAATGTTCTTTCGAACTTCGTCAAAGGAAGAACAAGCTCGTGAGAATCGGCGATTTCGAAGCACGAGTGGGCGCGACTTAGCCATTCGATTTGACGAAAATAATCGAGCTGATCGGTCGCAACGCGCAGGACACCGTGTTTCTCCAGCGCAGCGGCGATCGCATCCAAAAAGTCGCGCGTGAAAATCCGTCGGAACTGATGCCGCCGTTTCGGCCAGGGGTCTGGAAACAAAAGGTAAAAAGCTTCCACTGAAGATTCAGACAGCAGATGGCGCACGGCGAATAAAGTATCCGCGCGCAGCACGCGCACGTTTTCGATCTTCTGCGCCTTGCGGCGAACTTTCTCGACGCGCTTCGTCAACCGCTCGATTCCAAGGAAATTTTTTCTCGGGAACTGTTTCGCCAACTCGCAAAGGAACGATCCATCGCCGCAGCCGAGATCGACTTGCAGCGGCGCGCTGCGTCCGAAAAGTTGCGCACCATCGAGACGCGCGACCTGCAATTCCGGCATCAGTTCGATCACACAGGGACAATGTCGGCGTCTGGCCGATGCTTCAACCCCGGCAAGGCGCTGCAGTAGTGATCGGTCATTGTGAGTTCGATATGCCAAGTCCTCGGTCGCCTCTCCCCTTGCTCAAGGGGAGAGGATTAAGGTGAGGGGTTCAACGTAATAGCCTCAACTCGGTTGAATTCATCCCTCACCCTCCCCTCTCCCTTGAAGGGCGAGGCGACCCAAACGGCCTACTGACGATCAGCAACACTACAATTCTACACTTGCGGGGCTTCGAGGTGAAACATCTTGAACAGCGTCGCGTCCGGAGCGACATGAAAGAGACAGTATGAATCGAATTCTTCTCCTCGCTTTTAGCGGCGTAGCACTTGCGGCCGCGAGTTATGGACAAACTCCCGCCCCAGCCACGACAAGAACCGCCGTTTTCGCCGGTGGGTGTTTTTGGTGCATCCAGCCGGCATTCGACAAGGCGCCGGGTGTGGTCAAAACCATTGTTGGCTATAGCGGCGGCACCGAGCCGAATCCGACTTACAAGCTCGTCACGTCGGAAAAAACAAACTATCGCGAATCAATCGAAATCATTTACGACCCGGCGAAGATTTCCTACGAGCAGCTTCTCGACATCTACTGGCGACAAATCGATCCCACCCAGGCCGACGGCCAGTTTACAGATATCGGACCGAGTTATCGCGCCGCTATCTTTTATGGCAACGCCGATGAAGAGAAAATTGCCGAGGCTTCAAAAGAGAAACTGACGCGCTCCGGGAAATTCAAAAGACCCATTGTGACCGAAATTTTGCCTGCGATGAAATTTTGGCCCGCCGAAGATTATCACCAGAAATATTACCAGCAGAACCCGGAGCGTTTCGAAGCTTTCGAAGAAGGGTCCGGCCGCACGTCATTTAAGAAGGACAAGTGGGGCGGCGAACAATAGCCAGAGGTTTGGTTATTTCGAGACCAGAGCTCATCTCATACCTGACGCTGTCATGTTGAGCGAAGCGAAAGATCTCTGTCTATTCCGTTTGTGGATCGATCCAGATTTGGTCCGAGATTCTTCGCTTCGCTCAGAATGACATTACGAGATGGTTTTTAGCTATTTCAAAGCATGATTGGAACACTGGATCCCAAAGTTCCGCCGGGGCGGCTGGATCAAAAATGGCGTAATCATCAAGACCATTCGCGATTGGTCAGCCCAAACAACCGGCGAAAATTTGAGATCATAATCGTTGGCAGCGGCCTTGCGGGTGGATCGGCCGCGGCGACTCTCGGTGAACTCGGATACCGGGTGAAATGTTTTTGTTTTCAAGATTCACCGAGACGCGCGCATTCGATTGCAGCGCAAGGCGGCATTAACGCGGCAAAGAATTGCCAGAACGATGGCGACAGCGTTTACCGCTTGTTTTACGATACGATTAAAGGAGGGGATTTTCGTTCCCGCGAAGCGAACGTTTACCGGCTCGCTGAAATCGCCAACAACATTATCGATCAATGCGTGGCCCAGGGCGTTCCTTTCGCGCGCGAATACAGCGGCTATCTGGCTAATCGTTCCTTCGGCGGTGCACAGGTTTCACGGACCTTTTACGCGCGCGGCCAGACGGGCCAGCAGCTCTTGTTAGGCTGTTATCAGGCGCTTTGCCGGCAGGTCGCCGCCGGCACCGTACAAATGTTGCCGCAAACTGAGATGCTCGACTTGGTAATCGTCAATGGCCAGGCCAAGGGAATCATCACTCGGAACTTGCGCTCGGGAAAAATGGAGAGGCACGCAGCGGACGCCGTCGTGCTCGCCAGCGGCGGCTACGGAAACGTGTTCTATCTTTCGACCAATGCTCGTGGCAGCAACGTGACAGCGACGTATCGCACTTACAAAAGAGGCGCGCTTTTTGCCAATCCATCCTTCACACAGATTCATCCCACCTGCATTCCCGTCAGTGGCGACTATCAGTCGAAGCTTACGCTGATGTCCGAGTCGCTGCGCAACGATGGACGGGTGTGGGTTCCGAAACTCAAGGAAGATCGCTTTAAGCCGCCGAGTGAAATTCCGGAGGCCGACCGCGATTATTATCTTGAGCGCAAATATCCCAGCTACGGCAACCTTGCGCCGCGCGACATTTCATCGCGCGCCGCGAAGGAAGTTTGCGATGAAGGCCGTGGCGTTGGTCCGGGCGGACGCGGTGTGTATCTCGATTTTGCCGATGCGATCAAACGGCTCGGCGTAGAGACGATTCGCGAGCGTTACGGTAACTTGTTCGATGTATATAAGAAGATCACGGGCGAGGAGGCCTACAAAGTGCCGATGCGAATTTATCCGGCCGTGCACTACACAATGGGCGGTCTCTGGGTGGATTACGAGTTGATGAGCAATGTGCCCGGCCTGTTCGTGATCGGTGAAGCCAATTTCTCCGATCATGGCGCAAATCGGCTCGGAGCCAGCGCGCTGATGCAAGGCCTGGCCGACGGTTATTTTGTTTTACCCAACACGCTGCCGAATTATCTCGCCGGTCAGATGGGAAAACGGCCGTCGCCGGAATCTACTGAGTTTGAACAAGCGGAGCAGAGTGTACGCGCACGGATCGAGAAATTGCTGAAGGTCAATGGCACGCGCTCGGCGGATTCATTCCATCGCGAGCTCGGCCTTCTCCTCTGGGACAAATGCGGAATGTCGCGTAACGAACAAGGATTGCGTGAAGCGCTGCGAAAAATCCCCGAATTGCGCGACGAATTCTGGCACGACGTGCGGGTGCCGGGAGACGAAGAGGATTACAATCAATCACTGGAACGCGCCGGGCGCGTCGCGGATTTCCTGGAATTCGCCGAGCTGATGTCCATTGACGCGCTCGAGCGCGACGAATCTGCCGGAGCACATTTCCGCGAGGAACATCAAACGCCGGACGGCGAAGCGCTCCGGGATGACGAGAGCCATGCAGCTGTGTTCGCGTGGGAATTTCAAGGCGACGGTCAGCCTCCGAAACTGCATCGCGAACAGTTGCAGTTCGAAACCGTGCACTTAGCGCAGCGCAGCTATAAATGAGTGCGCTCCGCAATCCATCATGAATTTCAAACTCAAAATCTGGAGACAGCGCGATGAAAGGTCGCGCGGCAAACTTGTCGATTACGAAGCCCGCGACATTTCTCCGGACACGTCGTTTCTCGAAATGCTCGATATCATTAACGAAAGTTTAATTCGTACCGGTGGGGAACCAGTTGCGTTCGACTCTGATTGCCGGGAAGGGATCTGCGGCACCTGCTCGCTTACGGTCAACGGCGAAGCTCATGGGCCCGATCATCCGGGCGCTGTGTGCGAGCTGTACATGCGAAAATTTCGCGACGGCGAGACGATCACCGTCGAACCTTTTCGCGTCGGCGCGTTTCCGATCGTCAAAGATCTCGTAGTCGATCGCAATGCGCTCGACCGGATCGTCCAAGCCGGCGGATTCATCTCGGCGCGCGCGGGATCGGCGCCAGAGGCCAATTCAATTCTCGTTCCCAAACACGACGCAGACCTGGCAATGGAAGCAGCGGCGTGCATCGGATGCGGCGCCTGCGCAGCTGCCTGCCCAAACGGATCGGCGATGCTTTTTGCAGCGGCAAAAGTTTCGCACCTTTCGTTTTTGCCGCAGGGTGCTCCCGAACGCGAGCGACGCGTGCTAAAAATGGTGAAAGTGATGGATGAACAGGGATTTGGTAATTGCACCAACACTTACGAATGCGAAGCAGTTTGTCCCGCCAAGATCAGCGCCAGTTTCATCGCGAAGCTCAACCGCGAATACGCGCGCGCACAATTCCACCAACGACTCGGCGAATAGCTTCGTGCGCGTGTTCGCGTACTCCGGGGAGGACAGGCTACTAGCCTGTTGTTGCCGGCAACCTGCCGGCAACAGTTCTCGCGAAGCGAACCGGCACTATGCGGGACATCTCGGCAAGCTGCCGAGATGAACAGGCTGGCAGCCTGTGCTCCCCAGAACCCGCTACCGCGTCTCGCACAGACACGTCCATAACTCCGGATCGAGTTCAGCTTTCACCCGCCTCGCGAGGCGATCGCCACCTGCACGATCGCGCAGTACGGCAAAAATTGTGGAACCCGACCCGGACATCAGCGCGGCGCCGACTTGTGGTTGCTTGAGTAACCACATTTTAAGTGGCGCCAGAAAGACAAATTTTTCGAAAACAGGGCGCTCCAGATCGTTCACGAAACTTTGTTGGCTGAATTGTTGGGCGCCGTACGAAAATCCGGGAATTTCGCGCGAGTCTCGCCAGCTATAGTAGGCCCACTGTGTAGGCACGCCGAACTCAGGCTTCAGCAACAACACCGATAACGGTTCGCCCAATTTGCAAGGACTCACCCGCTCGCCGCGCCCTTTGCACACTGCCGCAGACTCAAAAATGAAAAATGGGACGTCCGATCCGATCGTCTCCGCCATTTTCGCCAGCGCTTCACGAGGTACGTTCGTCTCGAACAGTTCGTTGAGCGCCAGCAGAGTGGACGCAGCGTCGCTGCTTCCTCCCCCCAGACCGGCGCCGTGTGGAATTGTCTTTTTGAGCGTGATCGAAATACCACTGGTGATCTTCGTCCCTTCCAAAAACACGTTCGCCGCACGGACCACAATATTGTCTTCGCCTTTCGGCACGGACGGATCATCGCACCGAAACGCGATTTCTTGTTTGCCAGAGCGCTGCTCGATCTTGATCTCGTCGCAAAGCGAAATCGGCGCCATAAGTGTCTCGATTTCGTGAAAGCCGTCGCTGCGATGGCCCAGAACTCTAAGCGAGAGATTGATCTTCGCAGGAGCGAGGACTTGCATAAGCTGCAATTTGCTCTGTCATTCCGAGCGAAGTCGAGGAATCTCTTGCTCTTGGTCGATCTACTGAGATGTCCCGCCTTCGCTCGGAATGACAACCGTTGCTGACAAAATCATCGTGGCACTGGACGTCGCCACAAAAGAAAAGGCGCTCGAGCTCGTTGAGCAGCTCCGGGGCGAGATCTCTTTTTTCAAAATCGGGCTTCAACTTTACACTGCCGAAGGCCCCGAAATTGTGCGCACGGTTCTGGCCACCGGCGCGAAAGTCTGGCTCGATCTGAAGCTCTACGACATCCCCAACACCGTTGCGCGAGCCGTCGAGTCGGCGAGTACTCTCGGCGTGCAGATGCTCACGATTCATTTGAGCGGCGGCAGCGAAATGATTCGCGCCGCGACTGCCGCTCGCCCCAGCGATATGCTGCTCCTGGGAGTGACTGTGTTAACAAGCGCTACCGAACAAACGCTGCGCGAAATTGGAATCACGGACGCCGTCGAGGATCAAGTACTCCGGCTGGCCAGATTAGGCGCAGAAGCAGGAATCGATGGAGTGGTTGCCAGTCCGCGTGAAATCAAACCGCTGCGCCTCGAGTTTGGCGACAGAATCAAAATCGCTGTCCAGGGAATTCGGCCAAGCTGGGCAGAACCGGGCGATCAGAAACGGTTCATGACCCCGCGACAGGCAATCGAAGCGGGAGCAGACTATATCGGCATCGGCCGACCCATCACAGCCCATTCGCAACCGAGGGAAGCGGTAGCGAAGATCTTGGGCGAGCTGGCCGCCTAATTTCATGTCGAGCAAAGTCGAGACATCTCTGGAGATTTCCGGCTCCAGAAAGACTCAGAGATTCCTCGACTCCGCTCGGAATGACAAAGCTCGAGAAGCAACACGACCTTTCTTCGGGGCATTAACCGTTTATCGCGACCTGACCCCGCACTCGGCAGCGATGAATATGGCGATCGATGAAGCCGTGTTGGAAACGGCAGTGATTCCAACTATTCGCTTCTATCGCTGGCAGTCACCTGCGCTGTCGTTCGGATATTTTGGGAAGTTTTCCGATGTAGCGATTTACGCGGCGGAGCGGGAATTAGTTCGGCGTTGGACCGGCGGCGGAATCGTTTGTCACGGAGACGACCTCACCTACTCGATTGTGATTCCGGCGAGCGATCCTGTTTTCGCCGAATCATCGCTGGCGACCTACGAGAGAGTTCATGGCGCTTTGTGTGCAGCGTTGAGCGGCGTCGGTGAACGCGCGGTTGTAGCCGGCGGCGTTGACCCCAAGGGCTTTGTTGTTGGGATACAGGCCGCCGTCACCGCCAGCGGCTACAACTGTTTTGCCAATCCGGTTCGCGCCGACGTGATGATGGATGGCCGCAAGATCGCCGGGGCGGCGCAACGCCGTACTCGTCGTGGTTTGTTGCAGCAAGGCAGCGTTCAAGGCATCATTATTAAGACTGACCTTGCTCGAAAATTTGCGCAGGCTTTATCGGCCAATTGCAGTGAGTTCGAGGTCAATGAACAAATTCTTCAGCGGGCGCGAGAATTAGCGCAGCAGAAATACGGGACCGATTCCTGGCTGAAGAAAAAGGTAGTGTGACCGTTTCGTCCGCCATAAGGACGGATTCGCCGTTGCGAACTCGCAATATTGTGCAGAAACGAAGCTAGAGGCTTGCTCTAATATGACCACCCCGTTATTCTCGCCTCGTGGAACTCTTCGCCAACACGCACCGGAGCACGAGTCGCCGCCCAGTTGCGAAGGCGAGCAACCCCCCCGCGCTTCGTTTGGCTGAAGTTGCAAAATTAGTTCAACCGCACCTTGGGCAGGTCGAAAAGCGCATCGCGCAACAGGCCTTGGCATTCGATCCCGCACTCGAAGGTTACGTTGTCTACGCAGTCGGCAGCCGGGGCAAACGTCTTCGGCCCCTGCTGTCTCTTCTCGCAGGCGGGGCCACAGGCACGATCCAATCGGGGCATGTCGATCTCGCCATGATCGTTGAGCTCATTCATATCGCCACGCTGGTGCATGACGACGTGATGGACGAAGCAGAACAGCGTCGAGCACAGCCGACCGCAAACGCGCGCTGGGGAAATTCGCTAAGCGTTCTACTAGGCGACTGTCTTTTCGCGCACGCGCTGACGTTGTCGACAAATTTTGAAAACTCCGACATCAGTCGCGCAATCGCCCGCACGGCGGCGACAGTTTGCTCGGGGGAAATGATTCAAACGCAGCGCAGGTTCGATCTTAACCTGACCGTCGAGGATTATTTTCGGATCGTGCAGATGAAAACCGGATCACTTTTCTCGGCGGCAGCCGAACTGGCCGCCGTTATCAGCGAGGCCGATCCAAAGGTGATCGGAACATTCAAGAACTTTGGATTCCAAATCGGGACGGCCTATCAGATTTATGATGATTGTGTCGATCTGGCCGGCTCCGAGAGTGTGACCGGCAAGACGCTCGGGACGGACCTGCGCAAAGGCAAATTCACG
>QHOX01000185.1 GCA_003219465.1 Verrucomicrobiota bacterium
AAGCAGGCGCGGCGGCGAAGAATCAGCGCGAGGAACTAGCCAGATCGTTGGAAGGCGTCAGATCGATTGTGGATGTGCGACTGCGGCAATTGCAGGACAACAATGCACAGCAGATCGATAAGATGCGCGCGACCGTCGACGAAAAGTTGCAGGGCACGCTCGAGAAGCGGTTGGGCGAATCCTTCAAGCTAGTCAGTGATCGGCTGGAGCAAGTGCATCAGGGCCTTGGTGCGATGCAGCAATTGGCGAGCGACGTTGGTGGATTACAACGTGTGCTCACAAATGTGAAGACACGAGGTGGCTGGAGCGAATGGCAACTCGGCGTTCTCCTGGACGAAATGCTTACCCCCGAGCAATTCGCGAAAAATATAAAGATGCGCGACGACACTGACGAGCGCGTTGAGTTTGCGATCAAATTGCCCGGGGATGAGAACGGCGCGCCGGTCTGGTTGCCGATCGATGCCAAATTTCCGATGGAACACTACGACCGGCTGTCAGCGGCGCAGGAGAAAGGCGATCCCGCAGCAGTCGAAACCGCGATCAAAACTTTGGAGTCCCAATTGAAGCGCTGCGCCAAAGACATTTGCGAGAAGTACATTAATCCGCCGAAGACGACCGATTTTGCGCTGCTGTTTCTGCCGAGCGAAGGACTTTACGCGGAAGCGATCCGGCGTGTTGGTCTGGTTCAAAACGTTCAGCGCGATTGTCGTGTCACGTTTGTGGGGCCGACGACGCTCGCGGCGTTGCTCAATAGTTTGCAGATGGGTTTTCGCACGCTGGCGATTCAGAAACGCTCCAGCGAAGTTTGGAACCTGCTCGCGGCAGTGAAGACTGAGTTCGGCAAATTCGGCGAATCGTTATCGGCGGTGAAGGACAAGATCGACCAGGCATCGCGCAAGATGGAAGACGTCGATGTTCGTTCGCGCGCGATCACAAAGAAATTGCGCGATGTCGAAGAATTGCCCTCGAATCCGCAGCCGTTGCTAAAAGATTTTTTGCAAACCGAGAATGCGGACGCGCTCGATGAATAGGACGTGAAAACAGTGTTGATTACCGGCGCGAACAAGGGCATTGGCCACGAAGTCGGGCGACAGCTCGCGGCCAAAGGATTTCACGTGTTTGTAGGTGCACGGAATGCAAAGGCTGGTCGCAAAGCGGCGGAAGAGATCGCAAAGAAAGGCGGCAAGGCGACATTTTTGGAAATAGATGTTGCCGACAATGACAGCGTCACAACCGCGGCGCTTGAATTCTCGAACATCAAGGATCATCTCGATGTGCTCGTGAACAACGCAGGGATCATTGTCGACGGAGACAGTGCAATTTTGGAAATCAGCGACGACCTGTTTCGAAACACCTTGGAGACAAATACGCTTGGCGCGCTGCGCGTGACACGCGCGTTCGTGCCTTTGCTCAGCAAAAGCAAATCGCCGCGCGTAATTAATGTTTCTAGTGGCGGCGGGCAGTTGACCGGCGGCGCTGATGGTTGGGCGCCGGCTTACTGTATTTCGAAAACTGCACTCAACGGTGTGACATCGCAGCTCGCTACTGCGTTGCCGAAATTCGCCGTGAATTCGGTATGCCCCGGTTGGGTGCGCACGGACATGGGCGGCAAAAACGCCAGCCGCTCAGTGGAGGAAGGTGCGGACACAATTGTGTGGCTCGCCAGCGAAGCGCCGCAGGATCTCACCGATAAATTCCTGCGTGATCGCAAAGAGATTCCGTGGTAATCCGCCTTCGCCAAGGCCACGGCGGACAGGTCCCGCCTTATGCCCGCAGAAATGGATTTGTCAGGCGTTCCTGGCCGATTGTTGTTGGCGGGCCGTGGCCGGAGAGCACAGTTACATCGTCGCCCAGCGGAAATAGCTTTTCCCTGATCCCGTTGATTAGCAGATCGATATCGCCACCGGGCAAATCACCGCGACCGATGCTGCCAGCGAAAAGAACATCGCCACCAATGAGCAACCGGTCCTTGTGCGAAAAGAAACAAAGACTGCCTGGGCAATGGCCAGGCACTTCCAGAACCTGGAAGTCGGTACCGAGAAAACTTTGGTTTGGTATTTCTTCGATGAGAAAATCTGGTTCGACTGGTTCGATTTCGAGCGCGAACCCGAAGTTTCGAAAGAAATCGCGATCAGAAATCATAGGCGCGGTGAGCGGGTGACATCCGATTTGGCAGTTAAACTGGCGTTTAACCTTCGCAACGTCTTGGACGTGATCGACGTGCCCGTGTGTCAGCAGCAAAAGCTTGGGATGGATATTGAGCGAGCGGATCCATTCGCACGCACCCTCAGGTGCGTCGAACAGGATCCATCCCTGCGCCGCTTCGAACAGGTAGCAATTGGTTTCGAAAATCCCGCCGCAAAACGCTTTGTAAGTCGCAGATGCCATCGTAACGAAGTTTTTGAATGTTCAGCGGTGTCGGTTGTCTATTTCTACCCAACAATGCTGATTTTGTCTCGTCGTCTTGCGCTGCGCGGCGAATTCTGCGAATGTGTTAAACTTCTTTTTTACCAATGAGATCATCTTTGCGACGATCACTTGCCCTTTGCACCATCCTTTTTACGGCCGCACTCGCGGCGCCACCGTCGCCAGCGAGTTCGAGAGAAACGGTGGCGATGTCCGTTGGCCGGCTCTTGGAGGAAGGTCATTACACGCGGCAAAAACTTAACGAAGAGGTTTCGAAGAAATTCCTGCAAATGTATCTGGAGATGCTCGATTTCAGCCATCTCTTTTTCACGCAGGAAGACGTTGACGCCGTCACTTCCAAGTATGGCAACGCCATGGCGGGGGACGTTCTCATGGGAACGCTTAAGCCCGCCTACGAGATTTACGCGCTATATGCGAAGCGCGTTGATGAACGCGTGGCGAAAATAAAAGAGCTGTTGAAACAGCCCATCGACTTTAAAAGCAATGCGACAGTCGAATTGAGCCGTCAAAAATCGCCATGGCCGAAAGATGAGGCTGAAGCCGACCAACTCTGGCGCGGCCGGATCACAAACGAACTGCTCCAGGAGCATCTGAGTGAGCACCCGATCGAGCCTGCGCCGCAACTCGTCTCTCGCCGCTACGACCGTCTGGCCCGGAATGTTCACGAGCAGGATAAAGACGAGCAGATGAAACTTTATCTCGACGCGCTCGCGCAAGCTTACGACCCGCACTCAGAATACCTGAGCAAGGCCGACATGAAAAATTTCAGTATCAACATGGGCCTCTCGCTTGTGGGCATCGGCGCCCTGCTTCGCTCCGAAGATGGCTATGCGAAGATCGACAGCCTGGTGCCGGGAGGACCTGCGCAGCTAGATGGGAGACTCAAGGTCGGCGACCGGATCACTGCCGTCGCACAGGGTCAGGCGGATTACGTCGACGTTCGCGAGATGCGACTCGACAAAGTGGTCGAAATGATTCGCGGAAAGAAAGGCACACGTGTTCGATTGCTTGTGATTCCGTCCGACGCCACCGATCCGTCGCGCCGGAAAAATGTCGAGCTGGTGCGTGATGAAATTAAGCTGAAAGATCAGGAAGCGCGCGCCGACATTATCATCAGGAAGGACGAGAACGGCGAGCCGGTAAAACTCGGCTGGCTCACGTTGCCCTCTTTCTATGCGGACATGGATAAGCACCAGAAGAGCACGACACGCGACGTGCTCGCTTTGCTGAAGCGGCTGAAGAAAGAGAACATTGCCGGGCTCGTTGTTGATCTGCGTAAAAATGGCGGCGGCTCGCTGGAAGAAGCGCTTTCGCTGACGGGCTTGTTTTTGAAAACAGGCCCGATCGTTCAGACCAAGGATTATAACGGGACGCTCAGGATTTCGTCCGATCCTGATTCGGGCATCGCTTACTCCGGGCCAATGGTGGTTCTTACCAGCCGGCAAAGTGCCTCGGCGAGCGAAATTTTCGCCGCTGCACTTCAGGATTATGGCCGCGCAGTAATCGTCGGCGACAAGAACACGTTCGGCAAAGGGACTGTGCAGACGATCCTTCCGATTGGCCGGTTCGCTTCGCTGTTGGGCAGTCATTCCGATGAAGACGGCGCGTTGAAGTTAACCATCCAAAAATTTTATCGCGTCGCGGGCGGCTCGACGCAGCTGCACGGCGTGGCCTCCGATATTGTCCTGCCGAGCTTGAGCGATCTTCCTGAGTTCGGCGAAGGCGCACTCAAAAACGCGCTGCCGTACGACGAAGTTACCAAAGCGAAATACACGAAATGGTCGGACAGCCATTCGCTGTTTATCGACCAGCTCAGGCGACGTTCCGAGGAGCGCGTGAAAGGCGATCCGGAATTTCACTACGTCATGGAGGATATGGATCGTTTGCGCCACAAGATCGACGAGAACCGAATCTCGCTGAATGAGGATTTCCGGAAAAAAGAGACTGCTGACGATAAGCTTCGCAAGGAAACGCGTTCGAAGGAGCGCTTGGCGCGGAACCAGGAAGAGCCGCGAATCTATCGTGTGACACTCGACACGGTCGATAAACCGAATCTGCAATTGATCATGTATCCTGGGAAACTGGCCGAAGCGAAAAAGAACGGCGTTGTGCCGAAAGTGGATTCCGCCGCCGCTTCGGATGCAGATTCCGATCTGATTGACGGCGGCAACGCGGACGGCGGGGACAGCAAAGAACCGCTTATCGATCCCGAGCGCGACGAGGGTCTTAATATCCTGGCTGACCTTGTCCAGCTTTCGAGCGGGCCCAAGACAGCCAGCACCAACCACTAAGCGGCAGAAGGACGAGGCCTCGATGGCTGTAGCGTGGGCTGTCCCCCAGCGCATTTGAAATGCTGAGTCCCATCCGCTGAGACAGCGGACCCTAGAGCACGATTTACCGCCACCACACGCCCGGAGGCGGAGGAGGGAATCGCGGATCGAACGGCGGCCCAAAGCGCGGACGCCGCTGAAAAGTAGGTTGCGGTTGGCCTGAGTAGTAGCGGTTGACTGGCGTTCTGCCAAACACAGTGACTGCAGTCCCGACCTGCACGGCATTGAAAAACGCAATGGCGTATTGCTCCGGCATGCGGACACAGCCATGGGAAGCGGGATAACCCGGTAAATATCCGGCGTGCATTCCATCTCCGCCGTTGAACCGCATAAAATAATGCATTGGCGCGGGAATGAACTTTCCACCATGCGGGACCTGCATCTCCGCATCCGCGTCCGCCACGACGGTGTTCCCGCGCGCGTCAACGATCTTCCCGTACATGCTCGAGTAATGACTGCGCTCCTTGTCCAGAATGGTGAACAAACCGGTTTTGGTCAGATGTCCGTAGCGTCCACTCGAGATGGGCGACGCGAGGACTGGACGGCCATTTTGCAGGAGATAGGCCATCTGTTCCTGCAAGTCGATCTCGACCGAAGTTTCCGCGCGCACCAACATGGTTGCGCATAAGAATACAGTTAGCCCTAAAACAACCCTCACATTGCGTTTAAACCCGCGCGCGGTCAAAAAGTCTCAGCGGAAAAGCCTAGAGGGTTTGAGCAGGATGGGTGGCAAACTGCGGGTCGAATCGCAGTTGTCTACCGGCCGTTCGCTATTAATTGCGGCGAAGGCCTGCTCAGCTCGAGCTGGTTGCTCACCTTCTGAATGGCCGTGGTTTGCGCTTTCACTTGTTGCTTTAGTTCGGCGATCTCTCTTTGCTCGTCCGCTCTTGCTTGTTCCAGCTCATGCACTTTACGATGTTCTTTCAGGAACTCGTTGAGCAACATCGCGTTCACCGCCTCCTAGAGCACCGTGTAACCTTTTCCGTCAGCGTCGCGGGCCACGAGACCGGGATTGACCTTTTCAACTTCCTCGGCCACGAGGCCAA
>QHOX01000123.1 GCA_003219465.1 Verrucomicrobiota bacterium
GCTCGTCCGGCATTCCTACGATTGCCACCTCTTGAACGGCTGGATGTCGCAGCAAGGCCTTCGACTTTCCGCAGCGGGCTTATTGCCGTAAGCCCGAGCCAGGTAATCTGCGATCGAAGAAATCGGCAGTGGCGCGGTAGGCGCGGACCCCAATCGCTCCAGCCGAGCAGGTTGTGAATTTCCTCGGGCATGATTAGCTCTTCGAACCGCCACTTTTTGAGCGCGCGGTTTTCGACCAGATCGGTGGTTTGCTGGAACGGCACGTTGCGATCGTCCTCGCCGTGGATCAGCAGCGCGGGAGATCGCCAGTTCGCAATGCTACCACGTTCGAATTCATCGAACGTAAGCCGCTTATGATGCAGGGCGTGGATGAGCGGAGGGGTATTTGGAGGATTTTACGTTCGTAATTGCGGATGAAGGGTGTTCTCCTATGTTTTCCAATCAGTGAGCACTGAGACGGCAAAGCGCTTCCTTTGCAGGAGCAAAAGGAACTGAGCGACGCCATTTTAAAACGCACGGCTAAATTCGATTTACGAAGAGCCGTCGGACGAGGAACTAACGGCTGCCGCGGGTCGAGTCTTCGAAATGCTTGATCGCGAAGAGAATGATCCCACGCCGCGGTGAGGTCTGGATTGTCGATCTCGGTCTCGCGCAAAACACGCGGCCAGCGCTTATTCTGAGCGCCGCCTATTCGCACGGAGACCGCGCCCTGATCACAATCATTTCGCACACGACAAAACTCCGCGGATCGAAATTTGAGCTGCCGGTATCGGTGCCTTTTCTAAAACCCGGTGCCTTCGTCGTACCAAGCGTCACGACAATTCCGGCAAAGCTTGCTCTGCGGCGACTCGGCACAATCTCGGATGAGCAATTGAGGATGATCGAGGGTGGCGTGCGGCGTTGGCTGGCACTGTAGAATTCGAGCGGAGACGGGCGCACGGGTTGCTCGCATACGTTCGCGGGTGGGGTCGCGCCCTACCAACTAACTGGGTTGAGCTTCCTTGGATTCTGTGGTTCGCACCGGTTTCTCAGGGAATTCGAACCCGACTTTGCCGTCCTCCAATTTCAGATAGGCCGAGAACGGCGCCCGCATTTAAGGCTCGGTAGGGTCAAAGTAGGGGTTGCATTGACAGTGGATTGATATTGCGATGGCCACGCAAGCTGCTGATGTCTTGTCAAATCAGCGGGTTTCGAAAGCAGCAAGGATCAGAAGCTCGTCGCTCGGTCCGCAGCTCCAACGATTGTCGATAGTAAGCCCTGATCCGTCCTGGAGATCCTCTTTTGTGGTTGCTTTTCTACAAGCGTTTCTCCATTCTGACAAGCCAAGCGCGCCACTTTACGCAGCCGATCCATCCACCGCATAATCACCATGAGCACAATCGTTTCCGCTACCGCGTTCGCCAACAATGAAATCGCCCTAATTGCTGGACGCTGAAGGTCGCCATTCCGGACTGTATGGGATTCGAGGTGACCCGTATCTACACGGACACTGGCGAGGAGCGGGTGCTTCCGGCGTGGGTGCCTTTCGAGGGACAGAAGAATCCGGATTGGAAGCCGCAGACCACTAGCATCTGGCCCATCCAGAAACTTTACTGGTCCGATCTGACGGTGCGCAAGCGGCGCGACCAGACGACGCTGCGTCCCTCCGACGTAACGGTGAAATACCGGATCCGGCCCATGGTGCCCGCGGCGCCGGGACTCGATCCGGTACCGGCAGCCAATGTGCCACCCAAGACTTACGAGGGCGAACCTTTCCCGCTCTGCTACTTTGACGAGGGCAGAGAGACCAATGAAGTGCTTATCACCGCGAAGCATGGGGACATCCAGTCTGCCTTCACCAATGGCATCCTCTCCGCGCAATGGCTGAAGTACGCGCTAGAAGCGAATGGAGAAGTGTTGAACAAGGAAACGCTAGTGGCCCACATGCAGAAGGAGGGAGATCCGATCCGGGAGTATCTCACCGGCGATGTGCTAGGTCTGCTGCGACAGTTGGTGGACCGGGCGGAGAAGGAGAAGGGCGCGCGCGTGCGGCTGGCTCTCTATGAGCTGACGGACCCCGAGCTCGAGTCCGTGCTGATCAAGAACGCCGCGAAGGTGGACATCATCCTATCCAACACGGGCAAGGGCAGCGGCGCGAACGCAGGTTGGGACGGAGAGAACAGCCCGATCCGCAAGACGCTACACAAGACGCCAGGGATGCACATCACAGACCGTATGTTCAACAACGGACGCATCGGTCATAACAAGTTCGCTATTTACGTCGGCGCGGACGGAAAGTGCAAAGCCGTGCTGACCGGCAGCACAAACTGGACTTACACTGGCCTGTGCGGCCAGAGTAATAATGCCATGCTGGTGGAATCCCCAGAACTGGCGCGCCTCTACTCTGCCTACTGGAACCGTCTACTGAAGGACACCAAGAACTTTGTCAAGCCCAAGGCCCTCGCTGGCGGTCTCACGGGTCCCACCAGCAACGCGCAAGGGCCGGACATTCGCACCGTGAATTCGAAGCCGCCTACTGATGTGAAACTGCAGGACGCCACGCTAATCAACCTCTGGTGCTCCCCCAACACCAAAGCCACCACCAAAGGCGCCGACACCCCGCCCGACCTGGCTGCAGTCTATTCTTTGATGCGCAAGGCCTCCAAGGTAATCCTGTTTGCCGTGTTCCTGCCAAGCCGCAGTGGCAAGTCCAGCATCATCGAGGAGGCCATCAACATCGGTGCCAACGACCACTCTGTGCTCGTGTATGGCGCGATCAGCGATCCCACGGCCATGCCCAATTATGTAGCACCGCCGCCCAAAAAGCCTGGCGAGAAGGCAACCCCCTCTAGTAAGAAGATCCCTTCACCTGCCATCTACGACAAGGACAACGTCCACGTGGTGCGCGCCGCCGCCATCACCAAAGATGACATCGTGGGCCAGTTCGAGGCGGAAGTGCTCACAGTGGGCCAGGCGATAATCCATGACAAGATTGTGGTGGTCGACCCGCTTTCGCCAGACGGATTCATCGCCATGGGCAGCCACAATGTCGGTTTCAAGGCCTCCTATGAGAACGATGAAAATCTGCTCATCATTCGCAACAACCCCAGCTTGGTGCGGGCCTACGCTGTGCACGTTATTGATGTGTATGAGCATTACCGCTTCCGCGCCCGACGCACAGAGTTTGTCCTGCGCAACAAGGGCAAGGATATCTTTGACGGATTTCTGTCGCGTGACTCAAAATGGCTGCATGACTGGATGGTCACTGACAAGGGCGCTCTGGCGGAGTATCTAAGCAGCGGACCTTAAATCAACCGCGGACGCTCAGTGCGCGGAAGAGAAGGGAGTCACACCTAATAGATCGCGCCCGACTTGAACGATAAATCTCCCCGACCGATTTACTCATTAGGGTCAATTGGTGAGTGTAGAAATTTTGACAGATCGACATGCGGTAATGTCAAGGTCGCGATGTTGGTGCAAAAACGAAACCCTCGAATAGTGCCAATCTCGCTGGATTAGATGAGTCATAATCCTGAATTTCCGGCTTCCCTAGGCACACTCAAAGTCTGGGCGTAATTCAGGTACCGCGGAAAGAACAACTGAGTTCCACTTTTTTCTACCGTCTTGCGGCGTCTGCCGTTTTCTCCGGGAACTCGAAACCGACTTTTCCGTCCTCTAATTTCAGATAGGCAGAAAATGGGCGCCCGCGTTTCGAGATGAAGCCTTCGAGGAGATCAGTTTTTCCTGTGGTGAGAAGTTTTTGCGCCTGTTCTTTGGGAATCTCGCGGCCGAGGATCGTTTTGCTTAACTTGAACCTGCACGGCTTCCGATCGGCCTGTGAATGTTCGCAAATGTAAGCGGTGTCCCTCTCAAAAATTCTTCCACCGGATATTGGGCATTCGCCGAGCGGTTCTTTGCCTGTGAAATCAATTTTCACGACCGGCTCTTTGGGTTTTCGTTCGTTTTTCGCTTTTGGCTCGCGCTTCTCGAATTCGAAGCCGACGTCTTTCTTGTCGTTCAGCACGAGAAACGCTTTGAATGGTCTGCCCTTGCGGGAAATAAAGCGCTCGAGCAGATCTGTCCTACCGGTGGCGAGCAATTTCTGCATCTGTTCCGGCTCGATCGGCCTTTGCAGGATGACTTTGCCCGATCGGAAATCGCAGGTCTTGTTCGGGCCGACTGAATTTTCGCAGATGTAGCTCATTCCGAGCTCGAAGACGCGCCCGCCGCATTTCGGACAATTTCCCAGCGGTTCCTGCCCGGAAAAATCAACCTGCTGAGTCGCGCCGTTCTCCTGTCCGTTCGGTCCGAAATCGAATTCCGCTTTGAAATCGTCGCTCAATTTGAGCGCGGCGTGGAAACGTTTGCCTTTCCTACTACGAAACCCGCCCAGCGGCCCAGTTTGTTTATCGCGGACCAGCGTCTCAAATTCATCGCGACTGAGCAACCGGCCGGCGATGGTTTTCCAGATTGTAAAATCGCAGTCCTCATTTGTGCAGGTGAAGCTTTTGAATCGCTCGACGATCGGCGAGCCGCACTTCGGGCATCGGCCAAACGGCTCGGTGTCGGGCATGTGCTCGTCAGGGTGAAAATGCTTGGCTTTGCCAACGATACCCTTCGTCAGATCGCGGATGTCGCGCATGAACGCGTCGCGGGTGAGCTTGCGATGCTCGATTTCGCGCAGGCGAAATTCCCACTCGCCGGTCAGCTCAGGGCTGGTCAATTCGGGCACCGCGTTTTTGAGAAGTGTGATCGTCTGAATGGCCTTCGCTGTCGGCTGCAATTCCTTGCCCTGTCGCGTCAAATAATGAGCTGAAATTAGCGTCTCGATAATTGCCGCGCGCGTGGCGGGCGTGCCGAGACCTTTCTCCTTCATCGCGTCGCGTAGCTCTTCGTCGTCCACAAGTTTCCCCGCCGCTTCCATCGCGCTCAGGATGGTGCCCTCGTTGTATCGAACAGGTGGCCGGGTCTGTTCCGTGTTGATTTCGATCCGCACCGTTTGGACGCGTTCGCCTTGCTGCACAGCCGGCAGGTTTTCCTCTGGTTTGTCGCCGGCAGCCTCGCGTCCATAGACCTCGAGCCATCCCGGCGTGACCATGATTTTGCCTTCTGTCTTGAAAGGCTCGGCCTCTACGCGCGTGATACGAGTCGTGTTCTCGTATTGCGCCGGTGGAAAGAACACAGCCACAAAACGCTTGGTAACCAAGTCGAAGATTGCGCGCTCGTTGTTATCGAGTGAACGGGGGACGGTGCCGGTCGGAATGATTGCGAAATGGTCGCTGACTTTCGCGTTGTTAAAAATCCGCTTGTTAGGCTTGACCCAATTATTGTCGAGCACTCTGCGCGCGAACGGATTGTCGAGTTTGCCCAACGTCGATTTTACCGTCGGCATGTAATCTTCAGGCAACGCGCGCGAATCGGTGCGTGGATAAGTGATGGCCTTGTGCCTCTCGTACAACGCCTGGGCGATTTGCAAAGTGCGCTTCGCGGAGAAACCGAAGCGGCTGTTCGCTTCGCGTTGCAAGCTCGTGAGATCATACAATTGAGGCGCGATCTGCGTGCTGGGCTTTTTTTCTTCCAGCTCGACGACTCCCTCTTTGCCCGTGCACTTGCGCTGAATGGCCTCGGCAATTTCGCGATGCCACAATCGGGGCGCAGTCCGATGCTCGTCCCAGAGCGACCCGTTCGCGGCATCAAGCCGTTGCTCGGCATCCGGCAAATTCAATTGAAGCCGCGTGAGTAGTCTCCTCGTTCTCTCGATCTCGCTCTCTTCTTTGTTAAAAGCTTCGTCGAACCATCGCCCTGGATATTCGGCGCCCGCGGTCGCGGGACGGAATGTGCCGATGATCTCATTTAGTTCACGGGGCTTGAATTCCTTAATCTTGCTCTCGCGATCGACGATAATGGTCAGCGTAGGCGTCTGCACTCGCCCGAGCGAAGTGACTGTGCTGCCGCGTCCGCCGCTGAGTCGTAGCGTAAATGCGCGCGTCGCGTTGATGCCTACCAGCCAATCCGCCTCGTTGCGGCTTCGCGCCGCGCTGGCCAGCGGTTGCATCTCGGCGTCGCTGCGCAATCGCGCGAATCCGTCGTGAATGGCCTCTGACGTCATCGATTGGAGCCAGAGACGCTTGATAGGTTTTTTCGTGCTGGCGTATTGGACGATGTAGCGGAAGATCAGCTCGCCTTCGCGGCCAGCATCGCAGGCATTGATGATTTCGGAAACGTCTTTGCTTCTGATGAGCTTTCGAAGCACGCTGACGCGACCGCCCATTTTGTCCGCCGGTTCAAGCTCGAACTCGGGGGGCATGATGGGCAGTTTTTTCATGTCCCATTTGTCCTGCTCTTTCATGGAAGCAGGCACAGCGAGCTCGAAGAGATGCCCGACCGCCCACGAGATCAGGTATCTGTCGTTCTCGAAATAGTCCTTGCCTTTCTTGAAGCCGCCGAGCGCCTTGGCGATGTCGCCGGCGACCGAAGGCTTCTCAGTAATGATGAGGGACTTAGACATGGGGCAGCAATCGAACTCAGTTAGTGCGGTTTTGCAAGTCAGGGCCAGTTTAACGGTAGGGCGGGCAGTCCTCTGCACCCCGTTGGGCCGTCGCGCACGGAGTGACGCGCCCTACCCGTAAGTCTTTGGCTAGCCCAGCTTAACGAAATATTTTCCGGGCAACTGCTTGACCAGACGCTTTAGTTCTAGCTGTAGGAGTGTAGATGAAACGGCCGCGCTTGGCAATTCGCTGCGTGCCGCAATGTCGTCGATCGAGGTCTCAGCCGCTTCGATCGCTTCATAGACTCGGCGTTCTTCATCTGAAAGCGGCGGCAGCGGCCGCGCCGCAGTTTCCGGCGACGGCTTGGCCTCGGGCAGCAGGACCTCCAAATCTTCCAGAATATCCGATGCGTCCATGACCAGCTTCGCGCCCTGCTGAATCAGGCGGTTCGATCCCATTGCGCTCGGCGCGTTGATGTGACCGGGCACCGCGTAAACCGAGCGGCCTTGTTCCAGCGCCTGGGCCGCTGTGATCAATGCGCCGCTGTTCAGTCCCGCTTCAACGACCAGAATGCCGTGGCTCCAGCCGGAGATGATTCGGTTGCGCATAGGAAATGTTTGTCGATCCGGTTCGATATCCATCGAGAACTCGGAAACGATTGCGCCGTTCCCGCTGCGGATTTTCTCGGCAAGTGCGGCGTTTTCGGGTGGATAGAGTCTGGCTAATCCGGAGCCGATTACCGCGATTGTGCGCCCTTTCGCCGCAAGCGCGCCTTGATGAGCAGCAGTATCAATGCCTCGCGCCAATCCGCTAATCACGGTCAGCCCCGCGTAAGCAAGTTGGTAGGCGAGCTTCTTGGCCGATTCCATCCCGTAATGCGTGGTGCGTCGTGCCCCGATGACGCCAATCGCGTGATGATCGCGCTCGTGGAGTTCGCCCCAGACGTAGAGCACAATCGGCGGCGCATGGATCTCGCGTAACGGACGCGGATACGACGGCGATTCTTGCGTAATCACAGTCGCGCCGAAATCGCGTATCCGCTCAAGCTCTGCGGAAAGATCGGTCGTCGATTCCCAATTTGAGATTTGATCGGCAACCTCGGTTCCGATGCCTTCTACCTTGCGAAGTTCGCTACGTTTAGCCGCGAGGATCTGTTGCGGTTCCTGAAAAACCTCAAGCAATTTGCGCAACCGCACCGGCCCGACCGTCGGCAGCATGTTAAGCGCGATACACGCTTCAGTCGCATTCATTGGTAGATGCGGCGCCTCGCCGCATTGGGATGATGAAACGCGACGAGGGCGTCGCGTCTACAAAAAAACACTAAAATGGAATTTCGTCTTCGTCCGGCTCGCCAGCCGCCGATGTTTTAGGCGGTGCGCTGGTTTGCCGGCCTTCTCCGCCCGCGTCGGCCGCTCCGCCTGGAGGCCGTCCTCCGAGCAGTTGCATGTTCTCGGCCACCACGCGCAGGCGCGTTCGCTTCTGCCCGGTTTGCTTGTCGTCCCAACTGTCCATTTGCAGCCGCCCTTCAATGAAAACCGGTCTGCCTTTTTTCAGGTACTCGCTGGCGACCTCCGCTGTTCGTCCCCAGAGGGTGACATCGACAAACGTGACTTCCTCGCGCTTTTCGCCGCTGTCGGTGGTGTAAGCGCGATTCACCGCGACGCCGAGATCACAGACGGCGCTGCCTTTGGGCGTGTAACGCACTTCAGGATCACGGGTGACATTTCCAAGCAAGAGAACTTTGTTGAGATTCGCCATGTCGCGCTTATAGCGAAATCATTTCGATTTTGCCACTTTTTTTGGCGCTTTCTCCGTTTTTTCCTCAAGCCGCTGGTAATGCTGGCGGTAAACGTCAGGATCCAATTTGAATTTGGTCCGCAGCCGCACGATCGATCGAGGATCGGCGTTCAAGATGAAGTTGACGTAATAGCCGCCATCGAGCGAGCCCGCTACATATGAAAAGTGGCGCTTGTCCATCTTCTGGACTTGCTCAACCTTGGCGCCTTCCTTCTCAAACTCGGATTCCAGGCGTTCGATCATTTCTTTCACATTTTCTTCTTTGGCCTGCGTGCTTAGCACCATCAGGGCTTCGTAACGGCGATTCATATTTGTTCAGGTTTGTTCACCCCGAACACTTTCGGGGTTAAACGTGTTCATGGCTGAAACGAGACCATTGTCAATTGCGCATTTCAACGCTTCTACTGCGCGATCAATCGTTGCTCGGACGATCGGCTTTTCCTCATCGAAAAATCGGCTCAACACGTAATCGACTGATTCTTCCCGTGGCGCGGCCCCGATCCCGATGCGCAAACGTGGGATCTCTTCCGTTCCGAACTGGGCGATGATTGAGTCGAGACCGTTGTGGCCGCCAGATCCTCCCTGCGCCCGCAACCTAATACGACCCAGCGGCAAAGCAAAATCGTCGAGCACCACCAGAATTTGCTGCGGCTCGATTTTGTAGAACTGCGCAACTGCGAACAGCGGATAACCGCAGTGATTCATAAAGCTCAGTGGCTTGACCAGAAGCACAGCGCCACATTTTGCTGAGAGCGCGTCCCATTTTCCCGATTTTTCCCAAGCCGATCCAAACTGCGCGGCAAGCTGATCGACGACCATAAATCCGATGTTGTGCCGGGTTGCCGCGTACTCCGGACCGGGATTTCCGAGACCGGCGATGAGCCGGATTGCTGTTTCGTCCAGGCGCGGCGTATCTTGTGGGCGTGTCATTCTGAGCGAAGCGCAGCGCAGTCGACGAATCCCGCAGATCTAGCTGACAGTAACGCACTGAGATCCCTCGACTCCGCTCGGGATGACAATGGATTACTTCCTCTCTTTTTCCTTTGGAGCTTTTTCTTTCGAAGCGGGAGCCGCCGCGGTAGCAGCTTCGCCCTCTTCCTTTTTCTCGGTGATTACTTCCGGTCCTGCGGCAACAGCCTCGGCTTCCGCTGCAACTGGCTCTTCCTCAACCACAGGCGCTAGTACTGAGAACGCCGTCAGGTCAAGCTGCACTTTTGGCGTAACGCCCGTCGGAAGCTGAATGTCGCGGACGTGAATGGCATCGCCGATGTTCAGTTGCGAAACGTCCACCGTGATCCGATCTGGCAAATCGCCCGGCAGACATTCAATCGCCAATGCGCGCAAGCTCTGCTCGAGCAATCCGGCAAAAGTCTTTACGCCAATGGGGGTGCCAACAGGCTCGAGCGGCACCTCGGCTTGAATCATCTGGTCCATGGAGATGGCGTGAAAGTCCACGTGACGAATCTCGCCACCGACAGGCGAGTGTTGTACTTCCTGCACCAGTGCCGTGCGGCTTTGTCCGTCCCCCCCAATTTCGAGCTCGACGAGGACGTTTTCTCCTGAGGCCTGGCTCATCATCGCGTTGATGTCTCGCGCGGAGACTTGAAGCGGCTGCGGTTTGTCGTTGCCGCCGTAAATGACGGCCGGGATGAGCCCGCGCGCTCTTAGTTTGCGCACAGCGGAGCGTCCCACAGTGGGGCGTGGTTCTGCTTTAAGCTTAACTTGTTTTGCCATTTTTTTCGTTTTCGATGTTGAACAGCGACGACACCGATTCGTCGTTGTGAATCCGTTTGATGCCTTCCCCGAGAAGCTCGGAGACGCAGAGCACCATGACCTTAAATCCTTTCACGGTGCGCACCGGCGTGCTGTTGGTCGTTACTAATTCCGTAATTTCGGATTTTTGCAACCGCGCGATGGCCACATCCACCAACACAGCGTGCGCCACACCGGCGTAAATGTGGCGTGCGCCGTGCTTTTTCACTATCGCAGCCGCCGAGCTAAGTGTACCAGCCGTTTCAGTGAGATCGTCCACGAGCAGCACGTCGCTGTTCTCCACATCGCCGATCAGGTAAAGTGCTTCAGTCTCAGTGGCGCTTTTGCGCTCTTTCGCCACGATCGCCAGGTTGGCGCCGAGCGCTTCTGCGTAAGCCGAAGCCATTTTCAGGCCGCCGAGATCGGGAGAAACGACAGTTGTTTTGCCCGTCATTTTCTTGCGCAAATACTTGATCAACACGGGCGCCGAATAGAGGTGATCCACCGGGATGTCGAAAAAGCCCTGCACCTGTTGCGCATGCAGATCCATCGTCAGCACGCGATTCACGCCTGCTGCATGCAGCAAATTTGCGACGAGCTTCGCTGTGATTGGCACGCGCGGCTGATCTTTGCGGTCCTGGCGCGCGTATCCAAAAAATGGAATGACAGCCGTGATCCGGTCCGCGCTTGCGCGTCGCGCCGCGTCCACCATGATCAGTAACTCCATCAAATGCTGATTGGTCGGCGGAGAAGTCGGCTGGACAATGAACACATCGTGCCCGCGAATGTTTTCCTCGATCCTGACGTATGTCTCGCCATCGGGAAACGAGCTGATCGTCGCCTGCCCCAGCGGGACACCAATGTATTTGCAAATTCGCTCGGCCAAATCGCGGTTTGCGGAGCCAGTGAAGACTTTTAGTTCAGGTTGAAGCGCGAACATCGGAAGCGCCTAACTTAGTCAGCTGGGAAGGACATTGGCAATCCTCAAACTTGCGTAGCGTCATTTCTGTGGCGAGTATCTTAGTTTGAGGTTTCCCCGATGAGCGCTGACGTAATTCGAGTCGAACGCCCTATCACCAGGTCCAAGCTCTTTGCGCACACGCGCTGGGATGCCGTTCCGGCCGCTGCGGGGCTTTTTCATCTGGCGTATCTCTTCGGGCTCTACTTTCTGTTTCCGCACGCGCCACTGTGGGTGATGCTGATTCTCGGGTTTATCTACTCGCTAATGGTGAACGCGAACATCAACGGCGTGGGGCACAACTTCATTCATAACCCGTTTTTTCGGTCGCAATTTCTCAATCGCTTTTTTGGAATCACTCAGTCCATCGCTTGTTGTTTTTCGCAGACGATGTACGACGCCGTGCATATGCAGCACCACAAGGGGAACTCGGACCGGCAGGATGAAAAAGGTGACACGATCGATTGGTTATCGATCTACAGGCACGGCGATGACGGCGAAGCCGAAAATCCGTGGAGCTATGTTTTTCTGAGTTTCTTCCGCGACGACGTAGGCGCGATCCGCAAGGACCTGCGAAAACGGAAGAACGGCGACGATTTCTGGGGCAACTTCGAGCTGGCGGCATTCGCTACCACGCTTTTGGTGATGGCGATCATCGTACCGACGAATCCGATTCACTTCATTAACTGGGGGTTTATGTTGTATTTCCTGCCGTTCTGGTATCTAGGCCATTGTTTTAGTTACTTGAATGGCTACTACCGGCACTACGGAGCGAACCCCGACAAGCCGATTGCGTGGGGCGTGAGCAGCTACGGAAGAATCTACAACTGGCTGTTTTTCTACAACGGCTATCACGCCGAACATCATTTCCGTCCAAAGATTCACTGGACTAAAATGGAAAAATTCCGCCAAAGCATCGAGCACGTGCAGAAGCAGGAAGGCGTGCGCACGATCAAGCGCGCGCACATGCTAGGCTTTCTCGATCCTGATTTGCCAAAACGTGGTCAGCGCACACAGGTAGGGGCGATTGACCTCAATCGCCCGCCGGCGGTTCGGTGAACAGCCCTACCTATTTTCCGAAACTGGCGCGCAATTTCTCTTTCTTTGCTTCGCACTCCTCCTGCAAACGTCGGACCTCTGAGGCGAGTTGCTTCTGCAGAGAATCGATATCGTCGACCTTGCCCTCGGTTTGCGCCTTGCGAATTTGATTTTTCAGGAAAAGTTCTTTCTCGGCAATTTTCGCCCGATACTTGGAATCCAGTTCGGCGAGTTCTTTTTTTTGTTCCTCAGTGAGCGAGAGCGATGGCGACGCTTTTTGAAGGCGTTCCATTGCGAGTTCGTACGCCGATTTCATCTGATTTTACGCTTTTGAAACAATCGACGCATTGCGTCTCGAAAATCAATTCTTAAATTACTCTCGAATGCGTTCACCAATTCGACTGCTCAGTATCGATTTTGACGGGACGCTTGTTTCACGTGTTACCGAACCGGTGTTCAACTCGCAATGTATGGAGTTGATTCGCGAGTTGCAGGACGCGGGCGCGATCTGGGCGATCAACACGGGGCGCTCGGTGGATTTGCTCGAAACAGGTCTAGCGGAGTTCGCGCTGCCGATTCGTCCGGATTTCATTCTCACGACCGAACGCGACGTTTTTCGTCCGGGACGAGACAGCGAGAAATGGGAACCGTTCGGTGATTGGAACCAGCGATGCGCGCGCGATCATGCGGACTTGCTTTCGTCTGCCGGTTCCGTCTTGGCTGAATTCGTGGATTTCGTCACCAATCAAACGAAAGCGCGTCTGATCTACAACTCCGAAGGCCTTGAAGGGCTCGCCGCCGAAAGCGAGGAAGAGATGGACCGCATCACGGACTTCATCCGGCGGGCGCGTGCGGGCCATCCGAAGCTGGATTACCAGCGCAATGGGATTTACCTGCGTTTCTGTCACGCGGATTACCACAAAGGCGCGACACTGGCTGAGTTGGCGCGGTTGCTGGATGTCGCGCGCGAAAACATTTTCGCGGCGGGCGATCACCACAACGATGTGTCGATGCTGGACGGAAGGTTCGCAGCGATGCCGTCGTGCCCGGCCAATGCCATCCCGGAAGTGCAAAATGCCGTGAGCAATGCCGGCGGCTACATTGCGCAGAAAGATCATGGCGCGGGTGTCCATGAAGCGCTGCTCCACTTCACAAACGGCGATCTGTAGCGGTGGTCTGTGACCGCCGTCTTGAACAACAATTACCAGCGCACGCTGCTCGATCCCATCGGGCCCGGAGCGTAACGTTCGTCATCGGACATTTTTTCTCCGGGAACTGCTGCAGCAGATTGCGAGGACGACGGACCGGACATCGTGTCGTTAGTGGGCGACGTGCAGGCGGCGAGCAAAAAGGCAATCAGCAAAACCGGAATGCCTGCCAGTGCCGCTTGTTTCATTACCGGTACCGAACCTATCCATCGACATTTCCGGTGCAACCAGCCGTGCTCTAAACAGTGACCGACAAACAACAGATGGCGCTTACGCTTGTAAATCAGCATTTTTCGGAATGCTCAGCCGCAGTACCACCCATGATTGTCGAAATATGAATTCAGTATCCCGAGTGCCCAGAGCTCATTCCTTCGCCGCCGGGAGCATATGACGGACGCGAGAAGTGGGCTGCGGTACTTGTCATCGGTGGTTCGCTTGGTGCTGATTCTGTTACGACGCCTTCCTGGGGTGACGAGGCACAAGCGGAAAGCAGCCACCCGATTACCAACGCGAGCATCCAACACCCTGCAGCACGTTTATTCACGAAGCCGAATCTACTGAGCACAGAGCCTGATGCAACCAGCCGAATTCGAGCGGTGATACTGAAAGACGGCGCCACGAAAAAATTTTGCGTGGAAAGAGAAGCTCGCGTTTAGTTATGCATGGCCGGCAACTGGGGCGAGCCTGAACGTATGTGGGACGAATACGATTGGGAGCGTTTTCTTCAGCAACAAGACGGGAAGACCGAAAAGTACATGCAGTTGCTGGAAACATATCTCGATGATCCGCGCCGCGATGAAATTATCGCCCGCGAAATGGGATGGACGCAGTTGCTGGATGAAAAGGATTGGAGCGCGGAGGTCGATGCGCTTCTGGATGAAAGCGCCGCCGACGAGGACGACACCGACGCGGATAATTCACCTTCCTCAGGCGAAACATTCCAAGAGCACCATCTTTATCGCGCTGCGTTTGACCTTACTCTTTGGATCGATCAATTGTTCGATCAAAACGCTGCACTGCAGAACGAGCCCGCCGCCGTCAAGCTCGCGACGCATGCGGCGCTGGCCAGCGCGAAGTTGGCGGCAGCGTTGAGCGGCGATCATCTCGACGAAATCGGGATGACCATCGCCTATCTGAAGCGAGCGTTGAAGGCGATCACGACGTCAATGAATGCAGCAGCGCAACTGCGAAAGGCCGCCGGAATGATCAGCCGGTCGGAGTACCTCGTGTTGCAGCAGCGACTGTTTGAAGTGCGCGACGGCATCGTAAGCCTGATGGGCGAGTATCGCGCCGAGTGGCGTCGCCGTTTCGGTACTGACAGTTTTCAGCGTTGAATGAAATAAGGACGCGCTCCGTCCAATCATGCAAACGGAAGCGACTCTGGCGCAGTCCGATGTGTCGGAATTGGACTTGGTAAAACGATGCCAGGCCGGTGACACCGGAGCATTCGACGAGCTGGTAACTCGCTACCGGACACGAGTATTCGGCATGATTTACAACATGGTCCACAGCGAACAGGACGCCTGGGATCTGGCTCAGGACAGCTTCCTAAAAGCATGGAAGTCGATTGGACGCTTCCGCGGTCAGTCATCCTTTTACACCTGGATTTATCGTATAGTCATGAACGTCACAATCGATTGGCTGCGCAAAAAGCAGGTCAAAGGCGGCGACGCTGAGTTCGATGATGCAATTCAACTGAGAGAGATTGATCCGGCATCCAAAACAGTGCCGAAAACGGAAGAGTTGCCCCATCAAGCGATGGAACGGGATGAGATTCGCGCCCGGATCGAAAAGGCAATTGGCCAGCTTTCGCCCGAACACCGCGCCGTAATTTTAATGAAGGAAATTGACGAGATGCAATATCACGAGATCGCGGAGGCGTTGGGGTGTTCGATCGGCACAGTGATGTCTCGCCTGTTTTATGCGCGCAAGAAATTGCAAAGCTTACTGAGAGACGTTTATGAAAACGTTTGAGGAAAAGTGGACGGCATGGCTGGACGACCAGCTCGGCGGGCGCGAATTGTCGGAATTCGAGGCGTCGCTGCCTGACAAAGCTGCCGCTCACGCCGAAAAAGCCGAGGCAAAAAAACTCGGCGAGCTGTTGAAGCGCGAGTTAAGTGCGCACCCACTGAAGAACGAAGAATTCTTTAGTCACCAGCTGCGCGAAAGGATCGTGCAGGAAAGTGGCGGGCAACGTCGGGAGCGCGCTCGCCGAAGTCCAGCCTCCAGTTGGTGGACGATTCCACGCCTGCTGTGGGCAGGCACGGCCTCGCTCGCTGTGTTTTTGATTTGCACCGTCCTGGTTATGCATCAGGAAAGACCGGCAGAGGAATCGCAATACCTGACACAGATTCTCAATGCCCGGGTCGATCCTGTCGTTAGTCCGAATGCGACGGTCTCAATCTTCGAGGTGAAACAAGACCGTGTAACAGTGCTTTGGACCGAAGGACTACAAAGCTTGCCGGCCGATTACGCCGCAAAATAATTGCTCATGCATCGCTCGCTGGCGGTCGGAATCTCTGTTCTTGTTTTGACGATGACCGCGGCGCCCGCGTCGCAAGCGGCGGAGACGGTTTGGAGCGGGCTTGTCATGGCGGAGAACGTTACGCAGCCGCAGCCGATTCCGTCGGAATTGACTCGGATCGAAGGATCCCTGAAAAGGTTTTTCGGCTACAACCAATTTCAGGTGATCGGGAAATCGCAAAAAGTCCTTAAGACCGGTCAGGAAGATTGGCTTGCGACGAGTAAATTTTTCGGACTGCACGTAGACGCGCGCGGTGAAACCCAAGGCGGCTACGTTTTGAATCTGAAGCTTTACAAGGAGAAGGAGCTTTTGCTCGAGACGGAAGCCAAGCTGAGCAAGCGCAGCCCGCTGGTGATCAAAGGCCCGCAGGTGGGCGGGGGACAATTGCTGCTGGTGCTGGTCGTCCAGTAGGCGGGTAGGGCCCGACCGCCGGGCGCGCCGTTCGCAGACGGCTCGGCGAGCAGTCCCCCTGCCATTTAGAAATGCAAAAAAGTTCGAGCCGTTCTTTAATCTGAGACATGCGCGTTCCACTTTTCGCATTTCTGGTTTTATTTTTGGTAAGGTCGTTAGTCGGAGCCGTGGAAAAACCGTTTAACTTCAACGAGACGCCTGGAAGACTTCCGAAAGAAGTAGTCCCGACGGAATACGCAATTCGCATCGTTCCGAACGTCGACAACTTCACGTTCGCCGGAAGTGAAACCGTAAAGCTGAACGTGCGCAGCCCGGTCTATCAGCTGGTGTTGAACGCGCTCGAACTCAAGATCGAAGCGGCCTCTGTCGATGGCAAAGAATTGCCGCTCTCTGCGATTAAGACCGACAATGAAAAGGAACTGCTGACGCTTACGTTGCCCTCAGAACTCGCGGCCGGCGATCACGCCCCTGTCAGCCTTCGGTTCACGGGCAAGATCAATCAGCAAGGGCAGGGGCTTTTCTACATGCGATATCAGGAACAGGGCAGCGGCGCGCGCAAAGTCATGCTCGGGACGCAATTCGAAGCCACTGACGCCCGTCGATTCTTTCCCTGCTGGGATGAACCTGCGTTTCGCGCGCGTTTTCAATTAACCGTTGTGGTGCCTGAGAATTGGCTCGCCGTCTCAAACATGCCGATCGAGATCGAGCGAAAAATCGCGGGCGGGAAAGAAGTGGGCTTCGCGCCAACTCCACCGATGTCCAGTTATCTGAATGTATTCGTGGCCGGTGAACTCGATGTTATCGAGTCCCAAGTCGGCCCGACGCAGATCCGAGTAGTCGGAACAAAAGGCAAAGCAGAACTGGGTCGCTACGCGCTCGAAACCACGGCAGAGATTTTGAAGTATTACAACGATTATTTCGGCGTGCCGTATCCATTGCCGAAGCTGGATCAAATTGCTATTCCCGGAGGCTTCGGTGGCGCGATGGAAAACTGGGGTGGGATCACTTATTACGAATCGACGCTTCTGTTCGATCCAAAAAATTCCTCTGCCGAGACCAAACAAAATATCCATGAAGTATTGGCCCATGAGATGGCTCATATGTGGTTTGGCGACCTGGTGACGATGGCGTGGTGGGACAATCTCTGGCTCAATGAAGGATTCGCCTCGTGGATGGGCAGCAAATGCACCGCACATTTCAATCCGCAATGGGAGGTCTGGCTTGCTCGTGAGTTACCGCGAGATCCTACGCGGCGCACCGGAATTGCTAAAGAAGCAGCCATGGAAGGCGACGCGCGCTCCAGCACCCACCCGATTCAGCAGCGTGTCGCAACGGAAGCCGAAGCCAACAGCGCGTTCGACGATATTACCTACAAGAAAGGCCAGTCGTTTCTGCGAATGCTGGAGAGTTTTCTCGGTGAGGACGTTTTCCGCGATGGAATCCAAAAGTACATGGCCGCCCATAAGTATTCGAACACAACCACTGCGGATTTGTGGAGCGCGCTCTCGGATACTTCGAACAATTCCGTAGGTGAAATTGCGGCGGGCTGGACGGAGCAGCCCGGATTTCCTGTCGTGATCGTTAAGCGAGAGGCCGACGGCAAAGTCCGACTTACTCAGGAGCGTTCCACTGTGAATTTCAAGAACGCCCCGCCACTACTGTGGCAAATTCCGCTGACGTATTCGGTCCTTGGCGAAACACCGGCGACTTTACTGATGACCGATAAGACGGCGGCTCTGGAAAACATTCCCGCAGATCGCGCACTCAAATTGAACGCCAACGGCGCTGGAAATTATCGCGTCGAATATGATGACTCGTCGTGGCAACTGTTGCTTAGCGCGTTGCCAAAGTTAGGCGTTGAAGATCGCGTGAATCTTATGAGCGATGCCTGGGCGCTTGTGGAAGCCGGTCGCGCGCCGGCCTCGCTCTACTTTGGATTAGTCGAAAAGTTGCCCGCTGCCACCGATCTGGCCGAACGCGAACAGATCATCAACGTGCTGGATTTCGTGAACGGTCTGTTGGTCGGCAGTTCTGAACATGAAAAATTCCAACGGTATGCCCGATCGCTTTTGCGCCCAACTTTCGAAGCAATTGGCTGGGTATCCAAACCGGACGAACCGAAAAACGCCGGCATGCTGCGCGCGAGCTTGATCAGCGCCCTCGGAGATTTGAATGATCCGGAAGTTTTAGCCGGCTGCCGCGAGCGTTTCGAGAAATACCTCGCACATCCGGCGTCGCTCCCACCGGATCTTCGTGCTCCAGTCCTGGCAGTGGTTGGCCGTTATGCCGATGAGAAGACTTGGAACAAACTGCACGAACTTGGCCTGAAAACCACAAGCACCGAGGACAAACAGAATTACTACAATGCGCTTGCTTGCGCGACTGATCCGAAATTGATGAAGAAGACGCTTGCGATTGCGCTCACGGACGAGCTGCCAACGAGCCGCGCGATCTTCCTGGTTTCACGAGTCGCTCGCGACAGCGGTCACCCCGATATTGCTTGGGAGTTCGCGAAAGGGAATATGAAAGCGCTGCTCGCCAAAGTCGATGCGGCAGGTGCAAACCGCTACGCGCCCAGTTTGTTCACGTTTTTCTCAGATGACTCGCGCGCCGACGAATTAAGAAATTACGCCAAAAAGAACCTGCCCCAGGCAACCGCATCCGAAGTAGCTAAAGTCGTAGATGAAATTCAGTTCCGAGCGGAATTCAGAGACCGGCTCGTATCTCAATTGCCGGCACTCATTCGCAGTGGCACGAAATAGCTCGACTTAGAGTTGCCGCTCTGGAATTGGCGGTGGAGAAAGTGCGGCGCTGCGGCGAGCGGCCTCCTCTGATTCGATAGCGAGGTTCTGAGCAGCGCGCCAGCCGGCTTGCGCCTGCGCGAAAATGAAGAAGGCGAGTATACCTAACCAGATCGATCGCGATGCGATCGCCCAAAGCGCGAATAGAATCGCTCCTCCGAAGCCAATTATGCTCGCTGCTTTCAAGCTGCGAATCGGTCCAACCTTGAGCCAAAGCAGTCCGCGCAGAATTTGGCCGCCATCAAGCGGATAAACAGGAATCAAATTAAAAAACAACAACACGGCGTTCATGAACCAGACGGTCAGAACAAACTGGTAGAAATCTGGATGAACGGTTTTCCAGTGGAGCTTGGTAAGCACAAAGGCGAATAAGGTGAACAACGGAAATAAAACTACATTCACAAGGGGCCCGGCTGCGATACTCCAAAGGTAAGCACCAGGTCGAGCTGGAGGTTTGACGAAGGCGATTCCTCCAAGCGGCCACAGCACGATCGTATCTGCCTGTCCGCCAGTTTGGCGGCAGGCGAAGGCATGTCCAAATTCGTGCAGCAAAACGACTCCAAAAAGCGCGCAATATTCCAACGCTGCCCAAATTGGATTGTGATAGCGATGCGCGAATCGAGTGATTTCAAGCGCAGCGACAATGAACCAGGTGAAATGCAGATACACGCGTATTCCTGCCAACCGGAATATTGGCAGCGCGCCTTTCATGGGCATCGAAGGCTGAACATTAACAATCGTGACGGCGCACTTCCGCGAAGCGGCCTATTCGTTGGATTCGGTCCCCTCGTTCTGGGTGCTGATCCACAAGCGCATTGGAATCATCGACGAGTCAGCAAAGCCGTGCTTCCGGAAAAACGCCTGCGCCACATTTTCGGGGCGATCGGTCAACAACGTGATTCGCAGAAAGTTTTTCTTCTTCGCGAAATCGATGGCGTGTTCCAAAAGCTTGTTGCCGTAGCCCTGGCCTTGATACTGCGTGTGCACCACCAGGTCCTCTAAAAGAATGACAAAACCGCCTTCGGCCGTGCTGATGGTGAAGAGCAAATTGATCATGCCCACGATTGCGCCATTGCGGCGCAGCACAAAAACGCGCCCACGACTGGGCTGTTCGAAAATGAGCCGCAACCCGCGGAGCTGTTTGTCTTTGTCCGGACGAAAGTCGCTCTCCTGAGCGAACAATTCGCCGAGCATTTCCGACAACTCGTCCAGGTCGGCTTCAGTCGCCGGCTCGATCACCACATTTTCTTTTTCCGCCATTTCGATGCGAGTCGTTATTCCAAAAATGCGCCGTGTTGGCAACTTTGTAAATTAAACCCTGTTGCGCGATGGGAATAGTTGCCGTCGTTCGAAAATCGGTCGCGCCTCATAATTGTTCCCGGGCCGGTGTCGTTGACAATGCCGCCCGTGCTCCTAGTGTAACCGCTCTTAGATCGGGCCGAGCAAGTTCACGGTTTATGAAACGCACTTATCAACCATCGAAGCGAACGCGTAAACGCCAGCACGGTTTTCGCGCACGTATGCGAACAAGGGGCGGCCGCGCCACTCTTGCGCGTCGGCGCCAACGCGGTCGCAAACGACTGCTTCCAAAAGGCGTTGACAGACACTACGCTCGCCACACGCAAGCTTGATCTTCGAAGTTCGAAATCGTTGACCGGTTACTGATCGCTCACGTCGCCACCAGGTTTCGTTGCAAGCACGCAGCGAAATCCGTAAATCACGTCTCGCTCATTGCGATCAACTGCATTTCGGTAGGAGGATTGCAGTTCCAGACGATTACTCGTCGCCCAGGAACCGCCGCGCAGCACTCCCCAATCGCGACTGGTTGCGCTGCTGCCTCCTTTATAGGTGTCGAGGCACCATTCCCAAACGTTTCCGCCGAGATCGTACAAGCCTATGGAATTCGACTTGAAGGTACCAGCCGGCATTGTTGTGCCGCCTCGCTTTTGCGTGACGGCATAATTTCCTGCGCCATTGGGGGGAGGCCATTGTTTGCCCCACGGAAATTCGTTTTTTATTTTGCCGTCGCGCAGTTCCGGCGTCGAGCCGCTCTCATTAGCCAGGCCGACTGCCATGCTCCACTCGGAATCCGTCGGGAGCCGGTAAGCCTGTCGATCTTCAATGAGATTTTCGTTGTGTTCCTTTTCGGTTAACCATTTGCAAAACGCCACGGCGTCGAACCAGCTGACTTTTACAGCCGGATCAGTTGGTGTCTGATGGAAATCGAGCGACTCATATCGTCGCCCGGTCGCACGGCAAAACGCTTCGTAATCTTGCACGCGCGTTTCCCAGATCGAAATCTGAACGTCGCCAAGCGGAA
>QHOX01000124.1:0-2309 GCA_003219465.1 Verrucomicrobiota bacterium
CCTCGGTCAAGCTTGCACAGGTCGCTGCTGGCTTGCAACAAAAACGATGGCTACGAGGGTGGTGCAGTGCCGACTTTTGTGAGCCGTATTTTTCGGCAAATTTTGCTATGTGCCAACGTCTAACTCACGATGTCTCAGAACGATCCAGGAAACCAGGGCAGATCGGAAGAAGATGCCGATGACGTGCGGCTGATGCAGTTGCTCGGCCGAGGCGATACTCAGGCATTTGAGAAGCTCATCGAGAAGCATCAGACGTTGGTGGCGGGCACGGTCGCGCGCATGCTCGGCAGCAGTTCGGATGTGGAAGACATCGCGCAGCAGGTCTTTATCCGGGTTTGGAAAAGTGCGCGCCGATATGTTCCGCGCGCCAAGTTTACGACCTGGCTGTTGAAAATTACCCGCAACCTGGTCTTTAACGAGATGCGCCGCACCAAGCGTCACCCGCATGTTGCGCTTCAGTCAGAAACCGGTGTGGAGGATCCACCTTTAAAGGATGAGACGAACCTCGCGCCGGACGCATCGCTTTTGGAGTCGGAACTGCAGCAGGTTATCGAGGAAGCGATTCAGCGGCTCCCGGAAACCCAGCGGATGGCGCTCGTGCTGCGCAGGTATCAACAGCTTAGCTACGAACAAATCGCCGAGGTCCTCGATCTCTCGGTGCCAGCGGTAAAGAGTGTACTTTTTCGCGCGCGGACAGAACTCCGCTCTAGGCTCAGCAAATATCTCAATTAATCCGTAAAATCGATTCTCACTGCCGTTCCTCGTCCTCAAGGACTCGACCTCGGACGCGGCGTGTCTCGGTGTGATGGGTCAACACATGCACGCGTCCATCGCTCCCGCGGAAAAATGCGCTTAAAATCCAGCTGACCAAGCTGATCACAATCGCGCCCCAGAATGCGCTCCAGAAGCTATCTACATGAAATCCGACAACGACACTGGGTACCAGAAGCAGCAAAAGTCCGTTTAAAACCAGAATGAACAAGCCCAGCGTAATGAGAATAACCGGTGCACTGAGGATCAATAGAAACGGCCGGACAAAGGCGTTGAGAATACCCAGCAAAAGTGATGCCCCGATGAGCGCCGCGACAGTGTCGTAACGGATCCCCCCGGATGATAGATGAGGCGACCATCACTGCAATCGTCGTCGCGGCCCAGCGGAAAACGAATTGTTTCATGCCAATCATGTCTCCCTTAGTTTACAGGACCTCGTAACCACGGCGAGAAAGCACTTGCGAACAAGTCGATGAACGATAAACGAGTTGAAGCCATTTAACCACTGAACACCTGTGCCAAAAAAAACGAAAACTGCCGAAGATACAAATCAGCCCTCGCCAGAGTCTGCCGCGCCGGCTGCAACAAAAAAAACCGGGAAACGCCAGACGCCACGACGTGCAACCGCTACGAAAAAGCCACGCAAGCCGAAAGTTACGAGTGAGCGAACTGCACACATTTCAGCATCTCCACAGGCGGATGGAGCGCCCATGTCCGGGGAACCTTCAGAGGACGCCGTTCGCCTCCGGGCCTATTTCATTTCTGAACGCCGGCGCAGATTTGCTTTACCTGGCGACGCGGAGTCCGATTGGCTCGAAGCGAAGCGACAGTTACTGGCCGAGACTCGGCGCTAAAACTGGAGAAAAATAGCAGTAGCACACAATGGAAAGTGCTTTGGCCAAACTGGGTCAGGCGCTGCGAGAACGGCTCGCAGTGATTCGAGACGAGGAAAGCCGCCGAGACCATGCAAAACATATCGATCGATTGCGCGCCGTCTCAGAAAAAATCGATCGGCTGCAAGAGTCGCTTCCGCCGTCAACCGATCCGCGGTTGAAGCATTATCTCGATCGCAAGAGCTACGATAAGGCGCTCGAGTATCTCGAGGCGACAACCGTTTAGCGCGAATACAGCTCGACGACTAGTTGTTCGTTCACGATCGGCTGCATTTCTTCCCGAGACGGGATGCGCGCGACTTTGCCGCTGAGCCCGTCGCGATCGACTGTAAGCCAGTCGGGCACCGGAACAATTTGCGTGAGATCAAGATTGCGCAGCACGAGTTGGCGCGATTTCGGCTTGTCCTTGATGGTAATTTCGTCGCCTGCTTTCACATTATACGAAGCGACGTTGACGCCACGCCCGTTCACGAGCACATGCCCATGCGACACGAATTGACGCGCTGCACTGCGCGTGTTGGCGAACCCAAGCCGGTAAACAACATTATCGAGTCGCGTTTCCAACAACTGGAGAAGCGTTTCACCGGTCACACCGCGCTTGCGCAACGCACGCTGGAAAATGCGCCGGAACTGTCGTTCAAGCAG
>QHOX01000124.1:2502-24036 GCA_003219465.1 Verrucomicrobiota bacterium
CGGCGCTGTTTCGGCGGACGACAACCGTTGTGCGGCACCGGTGTGACGTCGCGAATCACCGTGAGATCGAGCCCGATCGCCTGCAAAGCGCGCACTGCGGATTCGCGTCCAGCCCCCGGCCCTTTGACTAATACTTCCACTTCTTTTAGCCCATGCCCCATTGCCTGGCGTGACGCGTCCTGCGCCACCATTTGCGCTGCGTAAGCGGTGCTTTTGCGTGAACCTTTAAAGCCAACCTTGCCGGCGCTCGACCACCCGATCACGTTGCCTTTCATATCAGTGATCGTCACGATCGTGTTGTTGAAAGTGGCCAGCACATGCGCAACGCCTGAATGAACGTTCTTGCTTCCTTTGGCTTTGATGATCTTCGGCTTGTCAACTTCTTCGGCCGAGAGGGAAAGAGTTTCGGGCGCTCCAGCTGCCGGCGCAGGCTGCTCTTTCTTTGGCTTCGCCGTCTTCTTTGCTGCCGGACGTTTAGGCGCTGCTTCGGCTTTTGGAGTTGCCTCCTTGGCTGCTTCAGCTTTTGGAGCCGCCTCTTTGGCGGTCGGTTGCTTTTCACCAGCTTCGCCTTGCGGTTTTGTTTCGTCCGGTTTTGCGGGATTCGTTTCTTCAGCCATGTGAGTCGATGTTAAACTTTGCCGGCTTTGGCGTCGGGATTGCGAATTACGCCCACCGTTTTGCGAGGTCCTTTACGTGTTCGCGCATTTGTTGAAGTGCGTTGACCGCGCACGGGCAAACCTTTGCGGTGACGGATGCCGCGATAAGAATTGATAGCCTGCAGACGTTTCAAATTGCCTTGTACGTCGCGACGCAGATCGCCTTCGATCTTGATCTTGTTATTCGTGATCGCGTGGATGATCTCATTCAACTGCTGCGGCGTAAGATTTTTCGCATGGATGTTTGGATCGATATTCGTCTGCTCGAGAATGCGCCTCGCAGTGCTAAAACCAATTCCGTAGATATACGTCAGAGATACCTCGACGCGTTTGTCTGCTGGAATTTCAACTCCTAATAGTCTTGGCATAAATCAATACTCCACCACTCCATTACTCCAGTCATCCCTGGCGCTGTTTGTGCCGGGGGTTTTTGCAGATGACGCGCACGACGTTCTTGCGCTTCACAATCCTGCAATTCGCACAAAGTCTTTTTACTGATGGCCGTACTTTCATAATTCGCGAAATCGAAAACCGCGGCCGCCTGCCGGGTCGTCATTTTTGGCGGTAAATAATTCGCCCTTTCGACAAATCGTACGATGAAATCTCTAGCATAACTTTGTCTCCTGGCAAGATGCGAATGAAGTGCAGACGCATTTTACCCGAGATATGTGCCAGCACGCGACGACCACCCCGAATCTCGACCCGGAACATGGTGTTAGGCAGCAACTCGACGACGGTGCCCTCTACCTCAATTGCGTCTTTGCGCGCCATGTCAGAATTTCGGGGTCGTCCCTTGTAATCAGAACGGTGTGCTCGAAGTGCGCCGACGGCAGGCCATCCGCCGTGCACACTGTCCAGCCGTCGTCGAGCAATCGGACGTCGGACGTGCCGACGTTAATCATCGGCTCAATCGCGAGCGTCATCCCCGCCTTCAATTTTGGTCCGCTACCGCGTTTGCCGTAATTAGGGATTTGGGGCTCCTCATGCATCTTGCGCCCGACACCGTGCCCAACAAATTCGCGCACGACCGAAAAACCATATCGGCGCGCCTCGTCCTCAATTTCGGCGCAGATATCGCCGACGCGCCGGCCTTCATGCGCGACACTAATTGCGCGCGCCAGCGCGTTTTCGGTCGCACGCAGCAACTGGTCCGTGCGCTCGTCGATGATTCCAACGGGAACAGTCGTGGCGTTATCACCAACCCAACCATCCTCAATAATGCCAATGTCGAGCTTCACTATTTCGCCATACTGAATGCGCCGCTGGCTGCCAATGCCGTGGACCACTTCGTCGTTTAGGGAGATGCAAATGTTGCCGGGAAAAACGCGATGGCCTAGTCGATAACCCAGAAAGGCGCTCTTTACGCCGGCGTCGCTCATAAAGTCCGCTGCTGCCTGATCTACTTCCTTGGTTGTAATTCCAGGGCGAATCAGATCGCTGACGCGGTCCAGGATGTCGCTCGCTGTGCGGCATGCCTGTCGCATCTTTTCGATTTCCCGAGCGTTCTTGATCGGAATCATTTCGCTGTCTTGTCCTCGATCAATTTTGAGATGTCGGCGAAGACCGCATCGCGGTCGCGGTTCCCGTCGATACGATGCAAAATCGACACCTTTTTATAAAACGCTCCAAGCGGTTCGGTCTTCGTGCGGAACTCTTGCAGACGTGTTTGCAACACGCCCAGATCATCATCGTTGCGGCGCTCCAATCGGCCGTCGCAATACGGACATACGGGACGATTCGCGAACTGTGCACTCGATGAACTTGTCGTAAAACCGCATTCGCCGCATTGAAGCCGTCCAGTGATGCGATCGCGCACAGTCTCCTCCGATACTTCCAGCCAGACCGCCAGATCCAACGCTGTGCGTAACTTCGTCAACATCGACATCAAACTTTCAGCCTGCGGCAATGTTCGCGGAAATCCGTCGAAGACGAATCCGTGGCCGCCATGCAAGCGCAACCAGTCCTCGATTAGTTCGATAATGATCTTGTCGGAGACGAGTCCGCCACTCCGGAGCACTTCGGCAGTCTCCTGCCCCAGGGGTGTCCCTAGGTCGCGTTCACGGCGAAGAATCGCCCCGGGTGAAGTCACGGGAATCCCGAAGTGCCGCGTAATCATTTCCGCCTGAGTTCCTTTGCCGGAACCGGGCGGGCCGAGAAGAACCAGCCGCCTTTTCACCTATCGCCCATAAAGAAAGATCGCGACCCCGGCAATCACGAGCACTGCAATACCCACGCCGAACCAGATCAGGGTGCCACTGCCCACCGCTTCGCCGCGCGCATAAGCAGCGCGATCAAATGAGCGCCCGCGGATTTTGCCCTTGCGCAAAAAGCCGTCGTAATGCCGCTGAATCAGGTGCGTCTCCACTTGCCGCATGGTATCGAGCATGACGCCTACGATGATCAACAAGCTTGTGCCGCCGAAGAACTGAGCTGTGATCACCGGCACATTCAACCATTGGCTGAGCAGACTTGGGAACACCGCGATCAGCGTTAAAAAGATTGCGCCGGCAAATGTCAGGCGCGTCATGGTGTAATCGAGAAAGTCCGCCGTCGGTTTTCCTGGTCGCACACCAGGGATATAGCCTCCGTATTTCTTTAAATCGTCCGCGATTTGAGTGGGCTGAAACTGTGTAGCGACCCAGAAGTAACTGAAGAAGAAAATCATTGCGGCAAGAGCGACATAATGCGGCCACCCGCTCGAAAGCGCTGCAGCAATGCGATTCGCAGCGGGACTGTTCTTGAAACCGTAGCTCACGATCGTTGCCGGGAACAAGAGCAGCGCCCACGCAAAGATGATCGGCATTACGCCGGCATAATTCACTTTCAAAGGCATATACTGCGTTTGGCCGCCGTACATTTTCCGCCCGACCACGCGCTTGGCGTACTGCACAGTGATTTTACGGACGCCTTGCGTAATCGCGATGACTGCGGCGATGACAAAGATGAGGACCAACACGAGCAGCACAAGCACCATTGGGTTCACCTGGCTCGCTGCCTGCCCCGATGGAACAAAAGTCTTCCACGCCTGCACCAGCGCAGCGGGCAGCCGCGCAACAATCCCGATCGTGATGATCAAAGAGATGCCGTTGCCGATACCGCGCTCGGTGATTTGATCGCCCAACCACATCAAAACCAACGTGCCGGTCGTTAGGGAGACCACCGTCACGATTCGGAATTTCCAACCAAGATCGTCCACTAGCGGCACCCCAAGTTGCCTGATTGTGTCGGTAATTCCGGGCAGCATCGTGTGATACGACTCCGGGTGCTGAAAGGAGAGCGCCAGCAAGTAACCTTGGAAAATGCACAGCACTAGTGTTGTGTAGCGCGTCAACTGCATGATCTTCTGGCGACCGCCGTCTTCGCGCGCCAGCCTGCCGAGTTGCGGAATCACCGCAGTCAGCAACTGCATCATAATTGACGCGCTGATATACGGCATGATGCCAAGAGAAAAGACCGCGCAATTTTCCAGCGCTCCGCCACTGAACAAATTGAACAGCGCCGCCAGACCGCCCCCGGTGCGCTGAGTGAGTGAAGTGCGAAACCATTCCTGCAACACGCCCTGATTTACGCCTGGCGTGGTGATCGCGGCACCGAGGCGCACAATCACAATCACGGCCAGCGTAAACAAAATGCGCCGGCGCAGCTCCGGTATCTTTACCGTATTTAAAAACGCCGAAATCATTCGCGTTTCTTGTTCTTCGGCGATTTCGATTCGGCCTTCGTGCGCGGCTTAGCTTTCGTGACCGCGGAATCGGCATTCGATTCGGGCGGAACAACGCCGGCCTCGCTCCCCTCAATGGTGCGAGTCTCACGGACCGTGACGCTTCCACCGGCCTTTTCAATTTTCTCGCGCGCAGTCGTACTCACTTTGTCGGCTTGCACCTGTAAGCTGTTCTTTAGTTCGCCCTCGCCGAGGATTTTTATCCCGGCGAAATGACCGCGGACGAGATTCGATTCGCGCAACAGTTGTTCATTTACTACGGTCCCCGCTTCAAACGCATTGAGATCGCTCACATTCACAATCGCGTAACGCTTGTGAAACGCCGCGTTATTAAATCCGCGCTTTGGCAAGCGCCGAATCAGCGGCATTTGACCGCCCTCGAACCCGAGCCGGATGCTGCCACCGGAACGCGCCTTTTGGCCCTTGGTCCCCTTTCCGCTGGTTTTTCCGTGCCCCGAGCTTTCGCCGCACCCGAGGCGCTTTACGCGATGACGCGAACCGGGACGTGGCCGCAAATTATGAAGCCGCAGCATTTAACTCACCCCTTCCATCGCGCGACGGAATTCCGCGCAACTTAAAAATTTGATCTTTCCGACGAAGCGACCGCAGAGCCGCGATCGTCGCCTTCACCACGTTGGCATGATTGCTTGAGCCGAGGGATTTCGCGAGCACATCGCGAATGCCGGCTGCTTCCGCCACGGCTCGCACGCCGCCGCCGGCTATGATGCCTGTTCCCGGCGACGCAGGGCGCAACAGGACTCGCGCACCATCGAACTCGCCGACCACTTCGTGCGGAATGGTATTTTCGTTTAGCGAAACTTTCTCCATCGACTTGCGTGCCGCCTCGGAGGCCTTGCGAATCGCCTCGGAAACTTCGTTGGCTTTACCAAACCCGTATCCCACCCGTCCATCGTGATCGCCGGCCACAATCAAGGCGCTGAAGCTGAAACGCCGGCCGCCCTTCACGACTTTGGCACAGCGATTGATAAACACGACTTTTTCACTCGTGTCACCCTTTGCCGTCGAAGCCCTGTCTGGCCTGCGTGAGTCTCCTCGCCTTCCTGATGTTGTGTAATTCATGAATTAAAACTTTAAACCGCCCGCGCGGGCCGCGTCTGCCAACGCCTTCACTTTTCCATGGTAATGGAATCCCCCCCGATCAAAAACAACCCGGTCTAGGTTTTTCGCCAGTGAGCGTTCCGCGATTGCCTTGCCCACAAGTTCCGCCGCAGCCTGGTTTGCATGCGCTTTAGTTTCGCCAAGCAACGAACTCTCAGCAGTCGATGCAGCGGCGATCGTGCGTCCCGCATCGTCGTCGATCACCTGCGCATAGATATGTTTCCCGGAGAAATGGACAGCCAGTCGCGGTCGTTGCGCCGTGCCTGCAACTTTTTTCCTGATTCTACGATGAATGCGCTGCCGCGCTGCCTTACGAAACGTCGCCATGCTTATTGAACGGTCTTGCCTACCTTGCGACGAATCTGCTCGCCTGCGTAGCGAACACCTTTGCCCTTGTAAGGTTCGGGTGGATAAAAGCCGCGGATATCAGCTGCAACTTGTCCCACTAATTTTTTATCCACGCCCTGAATTGTGATCTTGGTGTTATCGGCCACCGTGATTTTGATATCCTTCGGAATCGGAAACGCAACCGGATGCGAGAAGCCGAGGCTCAAGTTGAGGTTCGACCCCTGGACGGTGGCCCTGAATCCGACGCCTTCGATCTCGAGTTGCTTGGTGAATCCTTCGCTCACTCCCCGAACCATGTTGTGCACAAGACTGCGCGAAAGTCCGTGCAACGCTTTCACGCTGCGCGTTTCGGCTTCACGCACGACCGATACACGGTTGTTTGCCACGCTCGCCTTGATGTGGCGCGGAAGCGTCCACTGCATTTTTCCTTTCGGCCCTTCCACCGACACCTGGCCGCCATCTCCGACGTTCACCTTGACCTTGTCCGGAATCTCGACCGCTCTATTTCCAATTCGTGACATGAGCTTGTAATTAGTTAAATCGTTACAACGTAAATCGTCACCAGACGTAGGCCAGCAGTTCGCCGCCTATCTTTTGTTTTCTCGCTTCGCGTCCCGATAAAATACCGCGCGAAGTGGAAAGGATGGCCAAACCCATTCCACCAAGGACGCGTGGAATTTCATCCGCGCCAACATAACGCCGCAAACCCGGGCGACTTACCCGCCGCAGTCCCACAATCGCGCTCGATCGGTCCACAAGTTTATTGATGACCTTAATTCGCGGATGCGCGCCGCTCATGTCCACCGAGTAATCGGAAATGTAACCTTCCTCTTTCAATATCCGTGCAATTTCGGCTTTGATTTTCGAGTACGGAATCAGCATCTCCGGCTGTCGCGCGCGCGCGCCATTGCGGACGCGCGCCAGAAAATCAGCGATAGGATCTGTAACAGTGCTCATACAAAAATCAGGCGGCTTCCGCGGTGGGCTTCCTGGCCCGATCGCTGAACGGCATGCCCATTTCGCTTAACAGCGATTTAGCTTCCTCGTCCGTTCGCGCCGTGGTGACAATTGTAACATCAAATCCGATGTTGCGCTTGATTTTGTCGAGCTCGACTTCAGGAAAAATCGACTGGTCCGAAATGCCAATTGTGTAATTGCCGTGCTTGTCGAAACACCTAGGCGATACGCCGCGGAAATCGCGAATGCGCGGCAGGGCAGCCTTGATGAAGCGTTCAAGAAATTCGTACATGCGATCGCCGCGCAACGTGACCTTTGCTCCGATAGCCTGATTTTTGCGCAATTTGAAATTGGAAATGCTCTTCTTCGCGAGCCTCTCCACAGCCCGCTGTCCGGTAATCAACGCAAGCTCTGCTTTGGCTTCTTCCAGCGCTTGCTTCACGTCGGACTGCGAGCCGACCGAAGTGTTAATCACGACCTTCTCAACCTTTGGGATCTGATGGACGTTTTTGTAGCTGTGGCGCTCCTGAAGCGCTGGCATCACATGCTCTTTGTAGTGACGACGAAATTCGTTTTCCATACGATCAATCTGTCATTCTGAGAGCGAAGAATCTCACGATCAATGTGTACAGTTACTTGCGGGCTCCCTCGCTCCGCTCGGGTTGACCACCTTGTTTTTCTCTTTTTGATTTCCCGCCCTTCTCCGGTTTCTCGCGCTCGAGCAATCGTACATTGGAAATGTGAATCGGTCCCTCACGCTCGGCGATCTTGCCGCTCGGATTATCTTGCGATTTTCGCAGGTGCTTCTTGATAATGCGAACGCCTTCGACCAACACGCGCTGCTTGCCCGGAAACACTGCGAGAATCCTTCCCGAAGAGCCACGGTAATTCCCCGAGATGACCTCGACGTGATCGCCTTTTTTAACGTGGTACTTGATGCGGCTCATAAGACTTCCGGCGCGAGCGAGACAATTTTCATGAAATTGCGCTCGCGCAGTTCGCGTGCGACCGGCCCGAAGATGCGCGTGCCGCGTGGATTCAAATCTTTGTCGATGAGCACTATGGCGTTGTTATCGAACCGCAGCAGCGAACCGTCCTCGCGCCGGATTGGCTGTTTGGTGCGGACCAGGACTGCGCGGACCACTTCGCCCTTCTTAACCGCGCCCGTGGGGCTGGCTTCCTTCACGTTGGCAGTGATCACGTCACCGATGCCGGCGTAGCGCGTTTGTTTGCCAATCACACCGATCATCGTCGCCATGCGCGCGCCGGTGTTGTCAGCCACATCCAGTCTGGATCGAATTTGCACCATCCTAATCTTCCTCTTCCACTTCCTCTCACTCTCTACTTCTGAATGACTTCTACAAGACGCCACCGCTTCAGTTTGCTCAATGGACGCGTTTCCATGATGCGGACAGTATCGCCGGGTTTCGCCTGGTTCTGTTCGTCATGCGCATAAAATTTCTTCATTTGCTTAACGATCTTTCCAAATTTCGGGTGCGGCACGCGCGTGACCGTCCGCACGACGATTGTCTTGTTCATCCTGCTGGAAACGACCTCGCCTGTGCGGGTCTTGCGCACGGCACGGGGCGTCGGCGCAGTCTGCGTTGGTGTCGGTGATGGAGATTGTTGCTCGGCCATGATCTATTTCCTCTCACCTTTTTTTGCGCGCTTCGATAGCTCGGTTTCAATTCTGGCGATGTCGCGTCGAAGTAAGCGAAGCCTGCTCGGCTGCTCAAGCTGACCGCTCTGCTGTTGCAGACGCAGATGCAAACTTTCCTGGCGCAGATCGCGTCGCTTGGTGAGCAACTCGTCCATCACTAACTCGGTGAGTTCTTTCATTTTCATAGTTGTTAAGCAGCCCTCACGCGATGGCGTGTGAGAAACTTCGTGCGCACCGGTAACTTGTCGGCTGCCAGCCGCAGAGATTCGCGCGCGACGGATTCCGGCAGGCCATCGACTTCAAACAAAATGTTGCCGGGGCGCACGGTGGCGACCCAAAACTCGGGCTGGCCTTTCCCCTTGCCCATGCGCGTTTCCGGTGGACGCGCTGATACTGGTTTATCCGGGAAAACACGGATCCAGAGTTTTCCTTTGCGCTTCATGTTGCGAGTGAGCGCGACGCGCGCGGCTTCCAGTTGCGTAGCGGTGATCCAGGCGCGTTCGAGTGTCTGCAAACCAAACTCGCCAAAATCTATGGTGAGATTGCGCGAAGCGGTCCCCTTTCGGCTCCCACGCTGGGCTTTCCGATACTTCACGCGTTCTGGCATCAACGGCATAACGACTTCTCCTAAACTTCAGCCGGCTCAGGTGGCGGCGGTGGCGGCGCAGCAGGCGCAGTGGGCGCTTCGGCGGGCCGCTCTTCTTTTCTACAAATCCAACATTTGACTCCGATCTTGCCGTAAACCGTATTGGCCTCAGCAAAACCGTAATCAATCGGGGTGCGCAGCGTGTGAAGTGGAATTTTCCCTTCCCGGTACCATTCCGAACGCGAGATCTCAGCGCCGTTCAGTCGACCGGAGGAACGGATCTTGATCCCCTCCGCACCAAAATCCATCGCCGTGTGCACTGCTTTTTTCATTGCGCGCCGATAAGCGATTCGGCGTTCAATCTGTAGCGCCACGTTTTCGGCAACCAACTGCGCATCGAGCTCAGGCGTTTTGATTTCCTGGATGTCGATCTTTACCTGTTTGCCGTCGGCCATCTTGGAAATTTCTTCCGTCATCTTCTCGATTTCCGCGCCCTTGCGTCCGATCACAATTCCAGGACGCGCCGTGTGAATGGTCACACGAATGGAATTCCAAGCTCGCTCGATCACAATTTTTGCGACCGCGGCGAACTGCAGCTTCTTCTTCACGTACTCGCGAATCTTCAGATCGTTGTGCAAAAACGAAGGGAATTCTTGCGGCGACGCGTACCAGCGCGAGCGCCAGTCGCGATTCACATTCAGGCGGAACCCAATTGGATTAACTTTTTGTCCCATAATAAATACGTAGAGTGATGGAGTAATGGAATGGTGGAGTAGTGCATGATAAAAGTGCCATTACTGTATCACTCCAACACTCCATTACTCCGACTCTCTTCATTTCTTGTTTGCTGCTTTCTTTTTCGGTCGCGGTTTCGTTTCGGGGCTTGCCTCGCCTGCCGGTGTGCTTCTCGCGGCTTTTTCTTCCGCCTTGCGCTTCGCTTTCCGTGTTTCCCGCGTCTCAATGGCGATCTCGTCCGAAAGCACGATGCGAATGTGACTGGTGCGCTTGAGAATCCGACTGGCGCTGCCGCGGGCACGCGCCATGATTCGCTTCAACGTCGGTCCTTCCCCGACGGTCGCTTCCTTTACCACCAAACCGTCTGGTTTGAGGTTGGCGTTGTTCTCGGCGTTGGCGATTGCGCTCTTCAGCGTCTTGCCGATCAGAAACGCCGCTTTCTTCGGAGTGAACGCGAGCAAGTCTAGCGCCGCCGAAACAGGCAGACCCTGGATCTCACGCGTGACTTCGCGCACCTTGGAGGGCGAAATCCGCGCATATTTATATGTCGATCTGACTTCCATTGCTTCGCGCTTGTTACAAAGGTTACACCGTTACAAAGTTACAAATCAAAAGTTACAAATGTTGCGTCGGCGATGTTCGCTTCTCCTTGTAACTTTGTAACTCTTTTAACTTTCATTTCATTTCAAACTCACGTCGGGTTGCGCATCCACCTGGAGGCGGTCCCCAACTTTAATTCTCTCCTTCTTCGAATCCATTTCCTGAATCACAGCGCCGCAGATTTTCTGCCGCACATCGACCACCCGCAGCGTCGCAATCTTTCGGTCGTCGCGCATCACTCGCATTGGCATCCCGATCTTAACACCCTGCTTTTCGCCAAGGTTGCCGACGACAAATGACCACTCCTCCTTCACGCTGATCACGCTCCCGTCCATCAAACTCGGTTCGGTCGCCTCTGGCGGATTTGCCGACTTCGTGACCAGGTCGTTCGTGCTGCGCAATTGCGTTTCAACGTCCATCCGCGCCTGCGCCTCGTCGCCCTGCGATGTCTTAACGTAGCGCAAGATCGCTTCGTTTAGCCGCAGCATTTGGTCGCGGTACTCGTCGCGCGTTTTCTGCGCCAGTTGAAGATCGCTCACAGCCGACAGCAAACGCTGCTCAAGCTTCGCCCGGTCCTTATTGGCCGACGCCAGGCCCAGCGCTTCCATTCGCAATTGGAGATCGGAATACTTGCGGCGCAGTTCTTCCGCCTCCGCATTCGATTCCGCCAGGCTGCTCGTCAACGCCTTCACGGATTCCTGCGCAATGGACAATTGTCTTCGCAATTCTTCTGTTTCCTGTGTCACAGGCTCGGCCCTCGCCGAGCGCGTTACGGTTTCATTTTTGGATTCTGACAAAGAACTACTGTTCCCCTGCGCTTGCGCTGCCGAAGCAGCCATGAAGCACAACCCTACTGCCAACCGCCAAATCCCGATTGCCAATGTGAAGCGGCTGTCGCTGCCTCTGTTCAATTGGCAATTGCAAATCGACAATTGGAAATTCTTTCTTATTTGGTCACCTTCGCCGTGTGCGAACCGTGTTTCCTAAACACGCGTGTAGCCGAAAATTCGCCCAGCTTGTGCCCGACCATGTTCTCGGTGACGAAAACGGAATTGAATGTCTTTCCGTTATGTACCAAGAACGTGTGGCCGACAAAGTCCGGCGTCACCATCGAACGTCGCGACCAGGTCTTGATCGGTTTCTTGACGCCCGACGCGTTCATCTTGTCGATCTTCTCCAGAAGATGCGACTCGACGAAGGGCCCTTTCTTTAACGATCTAGCCATATTTTTCAAGTGAATTGTGATCGGTGATCCGTGATCAGAAATCGCGGTGCAGCAGCAACTGATCACCAATTACTGTTCACAGATCACATCTTCTTCTTCGCTCGTCTCCTTTCCAAAATAAATCGGTCACTCGGCTTGCGTTTGCTGCGGGTTTTGAATCCTTTCGCCAACTGTCCCCACGGGCTGACCGGATGGTGGCGCCCGCCGCCGCCCTTTGATTTTCCCTGACCGCCACCCATCGGATGATCGATGGGGTTCATCACCATGCCGCGGACATGCGGTCGCCGGCCTCGCCAGCGCGTACGTCCTGCTTTGCCGCTCGACACATTCATGTGATCGACGTTACCGACCTGCCCAATCGTCGCGAAGCAGTTCTCGTGAATTCGGCGAACTTCGCCGGAAGGCATTTTGACGAGCGCATAACCGGCCTCGAGCGCAGTGAGCGTCGCCTGTTGCCCAGCACTACGCGCAACCTTGCCGCCGCGGCCCGGGGTCAATTCAATGTTATGAACATTCGTGCCGAGAGGAATCGCGCGAAGAGGCAGTGCATTTCCCAAGTCGGGCGCAATATCGTTCCCGGCAGCAACGGTCGCTCCAACTTTGAGTCCGTTCGGCGCGAGAATATAGCTTAACTCGCCATCCGAATATTTGATGAGAGCAATACGCGCCGAGCGATTCGGGTCATACTCAATCCCGACTACTTCTGCTGCCACTCCGTGCTTGCGTCGTTTAAAATCGACTCTGCGGTACTTATGTTTGTGGCCACCGCCGATATGTCGCGACGTCAACCGGCCGTAGTTGTTGCGACCGCCGGTTTTTTTCTTCGGCTCAAGCAAGCGTCTTTCAGGACGCCACTTGGTGACTTCGTCGAACGCGGGCAGCGCCTTGAAGCGCAGTGTCGGAGTTAATGGGCGAAATTCTTTGAGTGCCATAATCAAAATGACGAATGACGAATGACGAATGACGAATCAAATCCGAATGGCGAATGACGAAACGCTTCGGTCTTCGTCATTCCTTCGGATTTCGGCATTCGTGCTTCGGCATTGTTTCTCATATGAGATCGATCTTCTCGCCCTCCTTCAAAGTCACGATCGCTTTCTTCCACCGCGGTCGACGCCCAACAGGTCCGCGCAGGCGTTTCTCTTTGCCAGCGTAATTACACGTGTTCACGTCCACGACTGTCTTCTCAAAAAGCCGTTCGATTGCGTTCTTGATCTGAATCTTGTTCGCCTTCGGGCTGACGCGAAAAACATACTTGTTCTGCTTCTCGCCCATCAGCGTTGATTTCTCGGTCAACGAAGCCGTCTTAATTATGTCGTGTGGCTCGTTCATTCTTGCGCCGTAGCTTTCGCTGATGGCGGACGTGTTCTTTCCGCCAGTTTTTCCAACGCCTTCTGCGTGATCAGAATCTTATGGAACCCGAGCAATTGCTCTGTGTTCACATCCGAGGCAGTGGCTAACTTCACCGGCTTCACGTTGCGGGCCGATTTGTAGGTTTTCTCGTCGAACGAATCGGAAATGATGAGCACCTTTTCAGCGTCGGTTTGTTTCCCGAGAAGATCCAGGAATGCTTTCGTCTTCAACTTCGGCACGACAAAGTTATCGATCGTCAGAACATCTCCCGCGTTGATGCGTTCGCTCAACGCTTTGCGGAACGCCAGTCGCCGAACGGACTTTGCAACTTTTTTTGAATAATCTCGCGGTTTCGGACCAAAAACGACGCCGCCGCCCCGCCAGATCGGGGACGATTTGTAACCGGCTCGGGCGCGACCGGTCCCTTTTTGTCGCCACGGTTTTGCGCCTGACAAATCTACTTCGGCTTTGGTCTTGGTATTGGCAGAACCCGAACGCCTCGCCGCACGCATCGCCACAATCACGTCTTGCACAGCTTGCGTGCCGCGACCGCCCTCGATAATGTCGAGCTTCGCTTCTTTAGCAGCGGCTTTAGTCAAAACCTTCGCACTCATTTCCTAGTGGCGGCGGCGCCGTCGCCGCCGATCTTCGCAATTGTGGTATTCTCGCCGTCAGATTTCTGCGACGAGGGCGTCGCAGCCACTTCAGCTTTCGCTGCGGCTTTGGTTAAAACTTTCGCGCTCATTTGTGCTGCGCCATTTCACGTAGGGTTTTCGGCTTCTTCGCCTTCTCTTCTTCCTCATGCATTCGGTGCTCAGCATGTAGCGCAAGTAAGCGTTCGGGATGTTTAATGGCCGGTCGCACGATCACATAACTGCCGTTCGCTCCCGGCACAGCGCCGCTTATTAAAATAATTTTTTCCGCTTCACGCACCTGCATCACCTGAAGATTTTGCACTGTCACGCGCCGATCGCCCATGTGACCGGGCATACCCTGGTTTTTCCAAATACGTCCCGGCGTGGAACGATTGCCGACCGCGCCGATGCGCCGGTGCATTTTCGAACCGTGCGCCGCGCCTTGCCCGGCGAAGTTGTGCTTCTTCATGACACCCTGAAAACCTTTGCCTTTCGAGCGGCCAATCACATCAACGAAATCGCCGGCCTGAAATTGCGTAACGCTCAAGTTGATCTCGCCCTCGGGAAGATCGTTTTGCAGACGAAATTCGCGCACAAATCTTTGTGGCTCGACTCCGGCTTTCTTGAATTCACCGACTAATGCCTTGGTCACGCGCGATTCCTTTTGTGCGCCGAACCCAATCTGCACAGCCGAATAACCTTCGTTTTCTTCGGTCAAACGGCGCAACAAAACATTATCGCCGGCCGCGATCACGGTCACCGGACACAATCGGCCCTTGGCGTCGTAAACGCTGGTCATACCAATTTTTTGTCCAAGAAGTCCGATGCTCATGACCGTGCAATCGCAAATGTTTCAGAAGCGCCTCCGCTTAAATCTTAATCGTGATGTCAACGCCCGCGGGCAGATTCAGTTTCTTTAATTCGTCGACCGTTTTCGCGGTTGGCTCGATGATGTCCAGCAACCGTTTGTGAGTGCGAATTTCAAATTGTTCCATCGATTTTTTGTCCACGTGAGGGGAACGATTCACCGTAAATTTCTCGATCAATGTCGGGAGCGGAATCGGCCCGGCCACTCGCGCGCCCGTTCGTTTGGCAGTATCAACAATCTCCATGGCTGATTGGTCCAGCATTCGATGATCGAACGCCTTCAGGCGAATGCGAATGCGCTGGCCATTGCTCATTTCGCCTCCTTTTGATCAAGAATCGCCGCGACCAGATTTGCCGGGACCGGCTCGAAGTGCGACGGCTCCATCGAATAACTCGAGCGACCCTTCGAGAGTGACCGGATCGCCGTTGCGTATCCAAACAATTCCGCGAGCGGCACCATCGCGTGAATGATCACCAAGTTCCCGCGCGTCTCGATACTGTTGATCGCGCCACGCCGGCGGCTTAAGTCGCCGCAAATGTCGCCCTGATATTCTTCCGGCGTGATGTTCTCCACTTTCATGATCGGCTCCAACAGGATTGGTTTGCCCTTCTTGAAGCCGTCTTTCATCGCGAAAATCGACGCCATCTTGAATGCGAGTTCGCTGGAATCGACTTCGTGGAACGAGCCGTAAACAATGTCCACCTCCACGTCCACAATAGGATAACCGCCCAGCACGCCGTTGAGCACCGCTTCTTCGATGCCCTTCTTCACCGCGGGGATGTATTCCCTCGGAATAATGCCGCCCACGATCTTGTTTTCGACGGTGAGACCCTTGCCGCGCGCAGCGGGACGCACGTCCACTTCCACGTGCCCATATTGACCGCGACCACCTGATTGCTTGATCAATTTGCCAATGCCATGCGCGTTCGTGGTGATTGTTTCGCGATACGCGATCTGTGGTTTGCCGGCGTTCGCGTCCACTTTGAACTCGCGGAACATCCGGTCACGAATGATTTCCAAATGCAACTCGCCCATTCCAGCGATGATGGTCTGACCGGTGTCTTCGTGCGTGTAAACGCGAAAGGTCGGGTCTTCCTCGGCCAGGCGTTGCAACGCGGTCGCCATTTTTTCCTGATCCAATTTCGTCTTCGGCTCAATCGCCATCGAGATGACCGGATCGGGGAATGACGGGGGTTCAAGAAGGATCGGATGATCCTCATCGCATAGCGTGTCGCCAGTTGTAATATTTTTAATTCCGACGATCGCGGCGATATCGCCGGAGTAACACGTCTCGATGTCTTCGCGTTTGTCCGCCTGGATCTGAATTAAACGCGAAATCCGCTCACGTTTGTTCGTGCGCGGATTGTAAACAGTATCGCCTTTGCTGAGCGTGCCGGAATAAACGCGGAAGAAGACCAATTTCCCGACAAACGGATCGCTCCACAGCTTAAAGGCGATCGAACAGAACGGGCCGTTATCGTCGGTGACCGCTTCCATCGGCTCGCCTGTGTCGGGGTTCTGGCCTTTGGCCGGTGGAATGTCGAGCGGGCTTGGCAGGTAATCGACGACCGCGTCGACCAAATATTGAATACCAATATTCTTGAGAGCGGATCCGCCGATCACCGGCACGAATTTGTTCGCGATCGTCTGGCGACGAATGCCGGCTTTCAACAACTCCGGCGTGACTTCGCGCTCGTGAAGCACCGCCTCGGCGACTTCATCGTCGATATGAGAAACCTGGTGGATTAGTTCGTTGCGCGCCTGTTCAACCGCATCAACGTACTCCTTCGGCACATCAGTGACTTCATAGGTAGATCCAAGCTGATCGTTCTCTGAATAAATGATCGCCTTCTTGTTGATGATATCGAGTTGGCCACGCAGCTGATCTTCCCTTCCGAGAGGCAACAAAACCGGCCACGCGTTGGCGCCGAGTTTTTTGTGGATGCTGTCGACTGACATTTCAAAATCCGCGCCGACGCGATCCATTTTGTTGATGAAAGCCAGGCGCGGGACGTTGTACTTGGTGGCCTGACGCCAGACCGTTTCGGATTGCGGCTGCACCCCTGCCACACCGTCGAAAACTGCGATTGCGCCATCCAGCACGCGGAGTGAACGCTCCACCTCGGCGGTAAAATCAACGTGCCCCGGCGTGTCAATGATGTTGATGCGCTGCTTGATCCCTTCGAAGATTTTGTAAACCCCTTCTTCCTCTCGCTGCGCCCACGTGCAGGTCGTCGCTGCGGACGTAATCGTGATCCCGCGTTCCCGCTCCTGCTCCATCCAGTCGGTGACGGTTGTGCCCTCGTGCACCTCGCCCATTCTGTGGATCATGCCGGTGTAAAAAAGGACGCGCTCAGTGATCGTTGTTTTGCCGGCGTCGATGTGCGCTGCGATACCGATGTTCCGCGTTCGTTCCAGCGGAAACTTGCGATTCGACGAGTTTGGATTTTTCGCCGGAGCTTCCTTCTGTTCCATTGTGGCCGTCGCCATAATCGTCACCACCTGAAATGCGCAAAGGCCCGGTTCGCCTGCGCCATTTTATGGGTGTCGTCGCGTTTTTTGATCGCGTTCCCCTGACCCGCAGCCGCGTCTTTGAGTTCTTGCGCCAGCGCGTCAGCTAATGGCAGGCCCTTGCGGCCGTCGGCAAATCTCACGATCCAGCGCATGGCTAGCGAGATCTGCCGTGCGGGCGCCACCTCCATCGGCACCTGGTACGTCGCACCGCCAACCCGGCGGGAACGCACCTCGAGCCGCGGACGAACGTTTTCGACTGCTTTGTTTACAATCTCCAGCGGATCGACTGAATCGGAGCCTTCACGCGATTTATCGATCGCGGTATAGACGACGCGTTCGGCGAGGGATTTCTTGCCCCGCTTCATCACGGTAGTGATGAGACGGGCTACCGCCGCACTCCCATATCGGGAATCGACGTGCTCCTCTTTTTTGTGAACTCTCCTCCGCCGCGACATTGTCGATCGTCTGTTTCAAACGTTGATTGTTTTTATTTCGCCTCTGCCGGCGCTGCTTTCGCCGCGCCGCCTCCACCGGCCGCCCCGCCCTTCGGCCGCTTCGCTCCGTATTTGGAGCGACCGCGCCGCCGCCCATCCACACCAAGCGCGTCAAGGGTTCCGCGCACAATGTGATAGCGCACGCCAGGCAAATCTTTCACTCGTCCGCCGCGCACGAGCACGATCGAGTGCTCCTGCAAATTATGCCCTTCGCCCGGAATGTAGGCAATCACTTCCTGGCCATTCGTCAACCGCACTTTCGCCACCTTGCGCAGAGCAGAGTTTGGCTTCTTCGGCGTGCGCGTCATGACCTGCACACACACGCCGCGCCGCTGCGGACAACCCGCCAGCGCTGGTGACTTCGATTTCACCGACACCTTCCGGCGTCCTTTGCGAATCAGCTGATTGATCGTGGGCATTTTTCAATTCCTAAAAAGTAAGGCGCCGCCTAGGTCGTTACTCCGGGCGACAAAAAAACCCGCTTCAGGCCGCGCAACAAACTCAACTTACGCGCCTGATGCGGTAAGCGCCGAATATAGAGGTAAGATCGTGATCTGCAACGAATATTTTGTACGTTGAATTGTCATTCCGAGCGAAGTCGCCTGCCGAGCCGTAGCTTTATGCGAAGGTTGGAGGATTCTCTAACTCACATGCAGAATGACTTTGAACTCGTCGCCAGCGATCAACACTCAAAAGCCCGACGCGGACGACTAAAAACTGCGCATGGCGTGATCGATACGCCTGCATTTATGCCGATCGGCACACAGGGCACGGTGAAGACTGTTACACCGCGCGAACTCCGCGAGCTGAATGCGCAGGTTATTCTGGGGAACACCTACCACTTGTTCGTTAGGCCTGGGCTTAGGGTGATCAAGCATTTTGGCGGCCTGCACAATTTCATGAGTTGGGATGGGCCGATTCTCACCGACAGCGGTGGATACCAGATTTTCTCGCTCGCGAAATTGCGCAAAATCACTGACGAAGGCGTCGAATTCCAAAATCACATCGACGGTGGACGAGCATTCATTTCGCCGGAGATCGCGATGGAAATTCAATCGGCGCTCGGTAGCGACATCGCGATGATGCTCGATGAATGCATCCCTTATCCGTGCGAATACGATTACGCGGCGAAAAGCGCCGAGTTAACGGCGCAGTGGGCAAGGAGATGTCGGGAGTGGAAACGGCGAAGCGGCGAAGCGGCGAAACGGGGACTCGCCCACTCGCCCACTCGTCCACTCGCCGATTCGATGCTTTTCGGGATTGTACAGGGCGGAACATTTGACGATCTGCGGCGCGAATCTGCGCAGGCTATTGTGGAGCTTGATTTCGACGGCTACGCGATCGGCGGGGTGAGCGTGGGCGAGCCGGAAGAGGAAATGATGCGCGCGGTTGAATCGGCTGAACCATTTTTGCCAACGCACAAGCCGCGTTACGCGATGGGACTCGGCACGCCTCCGCAATTGCTGGAAATGATCGCACGCGGGATGGACATGTTCGATTGTGTGTTGCCGACCCGCCTGGCTCGCAATGGAACGGCGTTCACCGCTACAGCCACGCTCAATTTAAAGAACGCTGAGTTCGCGCTGGACAAAAGATTCATCGAAGAAAACTGCGCTTGCCCTGCGTGCCGGCAATTCTCGCGCGGCTACATTCGTCACCTCATTAAGGCTGAGGAAATTCTCGGGCTTCGTCTGATCACGCTGCACAATTTGCATTTTTATTTGAACCTGATGAAGCGGGCGCGCGCGGAAATCGAACGCGGGACATTCGATCAGTTCCGCAAGGCATTCGTAGCAGAATACAAAACGCGAGACGCAGCGATCGCCGAATGAACAAGATTTATTCTTCGCCAGCGGCGCGTGATGCGGCGCGCAAATCGGCGATGAAATTCTTGTATTCGCGTTCGCGCGATTCCTCGTCGGGTTGGCGAAGAAGCGATGATGGATGAACAGTCGCGAGCACCCTTGGCGCGAGCTTCGAGGATAACACCTTGCCACGCTCCCGGGTGACTCGGAATCCCGGACCGAAGATGGCCTGCGCCGCTGTCGCACCCATTGCCACGACGAGGTTGGGCCTAACAATTCGCAACTCCGCTTCCAGCCAGGGACGGCACGCTGCGATTTCGCGCGAGTTAGGCTTCTGATGAATCCGGCGTTTCCCGCGCGGCTCCCATTTGAAGTGTTTCACCGCGTTCGTGACGTAAACCTGCGACCGATCGATTCCAGCGTCTTCGAGCGCGCGGTCCATGATCTTCCCAGCCGGACCAACGAACGGTTTCCCTGCCACGTCTTCATAATCGCCCGGCTGTTCGCCAACCAGCATCATCCGCGCATGCTTCGGACCTTCGCCAAAAACAGTTTGCGTTGCGCGTTTGTACAAATGACACGCAGTGCAATCAGCCGCCGCTTCGCGCACGGCGGCCAGACTTGATGTATCCGGCGGCTGCGCCGGTCGCGCGTATTCCTCTTTGTCTGTTCGCATCTTTTAACTAAAGAATCGAAAATCGTGCGTGTATCGCATGTTATGGGGCCATCCCGATTGAACGCGCCTACCTTAAACGCGTTGGCCACACACGCCGCTTCGTCGACTGATAAATTTGCGCCTTCGGCGAGGAACGCCGTCGAGCTCAGAGATCTCGATCCACCTGTGAACGGAATTCGCGTCGCGCGTTAGGAAGATCCATTACACAGGTGGAACGCGACCTCCGGGCGCGTTGGCTAGGACGGCGGCTTTGGCGCCAAATGTTGATACTGCTCCTGCGGCGATTGACATCGTCTTCGGAGAAGCCGATCCACCTGTCGAATCAGCCATCACTATGGAGTTAAACACAGCTCGCCTGATTCTGCGATCATTCCGAGAGGACGATGTCGATCGGATGGCGCAGTTGTTTGGCAATCCCAATTTCATGCGGTTCTCTTTAGGCGTTTTCACCGAACGCAAACAAACGGTCGCTTTCATCGAGAAAGTTATCGGCTGGGATCGCACCGGCATTCCCTCGCAATTTGCCGTCGTTCCAAAGGCTGAAGACGCGGTCATCGGCTACTGTGGTTTTTACCATCACGCTGAACTGCCAGGAGAGGTCGAGATCGGGTATCGGCTGCATCCCGATTACTGGAATCGCGGCCTCATCACCGAAGCCGCGCGCGCTGTTCGCGATCACGCCTTTGCGGATTTAAAACTGCCACGCGTCATTTCGCTGATTCATGCGGAAAACATACCGTCGCGTCGCGTGGCGGAAAAAAATGGAATGAAGGTGGAAAAGGAAATTATGTTTCGAGGTTTTCCGACGCTGGTGTATGCGATTTCTCGCGAAGAGTGGCTGGTGAACCGTGACGCTTCATGAACTCGCGCGCCAGCGCCCGATAGGCCTGGGCAGCAGGTCCGCTCGAAGCGTATTCCAGAATCGATTTCCCGAAGCTCGGCGCTTCACTTAACCGAACGCTCCTCGGGATCACAGTCTCATAAACGCGTTCACCGAAATGTTTTCGCACGTCGGCAACGACCTGCTGGCTAAGATTGGTCCGCGCGTCGAACATTGTCATCACGATCCCCCCCAGTTCGAGACGCTCGTTCGCGCCTGAATTGAGTACTTGCTCGATGAGCCGCACAATTTTCACCAACCCTTCAAGCGCGAAATATTCGCATTGGATCGGAGTCAGCAGCTCGTCCGCGGCGGCGAGCGCATTACTCATCAAAATTCCAAGCGACGGCGGACAATCCAGGAAAACGAAATCGAATGTCTTATCGGTATGCAGCGGTTTCAGCGTTTCTGCAAGGCGCGTGAGATGATTAGGCATCCGCGCGATCTCCACCTCCGCACCGGCCATGTCCAGATCGGCGGGGACGATGAACAGCCCTTCGCGCCGGGTTGGCAAGATTTTTTCAGTGATTGAAGCCTCGCCAAGCAGTGGCTCATAAAGACTAATGTCCTCCACTCCCTGCAAACCAAACGAACTGGTCGCATTCGCCTGGGGATCGAGATCGACAAGCAAGATCCGCTTGCCCGACTCGGCCAATGCAGCGCCGAGATTCACGGCCGTGGTCGTTTTGCCCACCCCGCCTT
>QHOX01000200.1:0-341 GCA_003219465.1 Verrucomicrobiota bacterium
TGACGCAAATGATAACCTCGCCGATGCGTATTTGGCAGACGGCCAGAAGGATCTGGCACGGCAATATGCCGAAAAGGCATTGGCTCTGCTGGATTCTCATGCGGCGCCAGCGTCATCCTGGACCGATACGGAGCCGTACCGTGGTGAGATTCGCCGCGACGCGCAGAAGATTCTCAAGAAGCTTAGTGAGAGACAGCGATAAGATTCTTTTTCCTGGATCAACGCTGCGGCGGCCGCGCCGGAAGCAGCGCAGTTAAACTAGAGGACAGATGTCAGGACTCAGTCACTGGACACGGCAATTGAAATCTCTACGATGTTTGTCGTTTGCGACAGAGTCATGA
>QHOX01000200.1:571-8772 GCA_003219465.1 Verrucomicrobiota bacterium
ATCGCGCAGTACGTGAGTGAGACGCGCCGGGTAAAAGCTACGCCCGAAGAGGTGGTCGTTGTCCCCGGCGGTAAGCCCATCATTTTTTTCACCATTCTTGCGCTGGTGGAAGACGGCGATGAGGTCATCTATCCAAATCCCGGATTCCCCATCTACGAATCGATGATCAACTACGTCGGCGCGAAGGCGGTGCCGATCCGTTTACGCGAGGAGATGGATTTCCGGCTCGACGTCAACGAGCTCGACGGACTGATCAACGACCGCACCAAGCTCATTATTATGAATTCGCCACAGAACCCGACCGGTGGCGTGTTGACGAAGGACGACATCGACGGCATCGCGCGCGCGATCGGCGATCGCAACATCATGGTGTTGAGCGACGAGATCTACAGTCGCCTCATCTTCGAGGGTGAGCACCATTCCATCATGTCGGTGGACGGGATGAAGGAGCGTTGCATTTTGCTCGACGGTTTCTCCAAGACTTACGCCATGACCGGCTGGCGTATGGGCTACGGCGTAATGCGCGCCGACCTGGCGACGCACGTCGCGCGGTTGATGACCAACTCCAACTCTTGCACTGCCAGTTTCACGCAAATCGCCGGCATCGAAGCGCTCTGCGGGCCGCAGGCATCGGTCGACGCGATGTGCGCCGAGTTCAAGAGACGGCGCGACGTAATGGTTGCCGGCCTCAACAAGATCAAAGGTTTCTCCTGCCGCTTGCCCAAGGGCGCGTTCTACGTTTTCCCCAACATCAAGCAAACCGGGTGGCCATCGAAGAAACTGGCCGACGCGCTGCTTGACGATGCCGACGTCGCCGGGCTGTCTGGTACCGCCTTCGGCGATTTTGGCGAAGGCTATTTACGCTTCAGCGTGGCCAACTCGATCGAGAACATCGAGAAAGCGCTCGATCGCGTCGGCGCCTGGGCAAAGAAAAATCTGTGAAGCCAGAAACGAGTGACGAAGCAGTCCCTGTTTTACACGACTTAATTCGGTAAATCCTATCGAGTTTTCCTGCGTTCCTGGTTTGTTGAGACATTGTTGTATGGCCGAGAAGAAACGTTTTCGCGTGTTTGCGACTTCCCGGATCGGGGATCCGGCGGAGAACCGACTGCGCGAGCGGGGTTATGATCTGGATGTTTACGAAGGCCCCGAGGCGCCGCCGAAGAAGCTGATCATAGAGAAAGTGAAGAGCGGCATCGACGCGTTGATCACAACACTCCGCGATCCGATCGACGCCGAGGTTTTCGAAGCAGGGAAAAGCTCGCTCAAGGTCGTGGCCCAGATCGCAGTCGGGTTCGACAATATCAACCGCGGCGACGCCAACAAATACAAGATACCATTCACGAACACCGCCGACGTGCTCACCGAAGCAACTGCCGAGTTCGCGTTTTTCATGATGGGGATGCTGGCGCGCAAGATGTGGCAGAGTGAACGCCTGGTGCGGGAACGGAAGTGGCCGTCGTGGCACCCATTCCTGCCGTTCCTCGGCGACGAGGTCACTGGCAAGACCATCGCCATCATCGGCACCGGACGCATCGGCCTGGCGATGATCAAGAAATGTTCGGGTTTCGACATGAACATGCTGTGTTACGACCCGGCCTATCACAATGACAGGTACATCGCGTCGATCCAGGAGCTGATGGACCTGCGCCACGCCAGGGGGATCCAGAAGGAGAAGACCTGGATCAAGTACGTGGACTTCGAAGAGGCGATGCGCGGCGCTGATTACGTGAGTATTCACGTGCCGCTGTTGCGCGAAGGTGAAACCGATAAGCCGACCTATCACCTCATCAACGAGAAAACGCTCAAGCTGATGAAGCCAACGGCCTATCTCATGAATAGCTCACGCGGTCCGGTCGTGGACGAGAAGGCTCTCGCGAAAGCGCTGAAAGACAAAGTCATCGCCGGGGCGGCGCTCGACGTTTTTGAGAAAGAGCCTCTGCCGCCGGATTCGCCGCTCCTCGATCCCGAAATCGCCGACCGCACGCGTCTGTTCCATCACTTCGCCAGTGGCGCGCAGATCACGCGGCTCTCGGTCGATCCCGACAAAGGCATGGCTGGGCGCACTGTCCAGGCACTGATCGACGTGCTGGAAGGAAACTACGGCGGCGACCCGACGAAGATGCCATATGTTGTGAATAAGGAAGCGTTTGAGAAGTAGGTGCGAGCCGCACAGGCGGATGCGGTAATGGCGGATGGCGAATTGCGAATTTCGGAATAGGAAATCGCTGGGAGCGGGAGGGAAGAAGCAAATGCCCAACGCTTCGGGTGATCGACTAACCGATAACAAACCACTAATAACGGCGGAGCAGCCAGAGATCAGCCGCGACCAACGCGTGTCAGATTTGAACGACAATCCCAGCGGCAAGGTCTAGCTTTGTCACTATGATCAAACTCATTGCGTTAGTAGCGGCGGGACTCTTTGCGGCAGGTACGATGTTCGCGGGCGAACACGGCGATTGCACAAAGAAAGTCGGAAACGAAGCGAAGGTAGCGTGTCAGGCATCACTGGCCAGCCTCAACCTGACACCCGAGCAGAAAACGAAGATGGACGCAGCTATGGCCGAGCATCAGAAAGCCGGTTGCTCTGAAGCGAGCGAAGCTAAATACATGCAAGAGGCAAAAGGAATCCTGACGAAGGAGCAGTACACGAAGTTCGAAGCCCAGTGCAAGAAAGGCGAAAAAGACAAGACGCAGACCTGATCGCGGACTTGCAACCAGATCAACCCTTCGCGCCGAGAGCAATCTCGGCGCGTTCCGTGTACGGATTCGATTCCGGCCGAAATGGGAAAGGCAATTGCGTCACTCTAAACTCCGAAACATTCGCGAGCAGAGCATTTAACATTTCCCGGTATGTCTTGAGCGCTTTGCAGAAAACGCGCCTATGGAAAAATGGGGTCGCCTCGGGTTTTGCAATCAATGTCGCTCAATTCCCGTCGCCTCGACCGGGATCAGAGGTCGGAGATCAGAAATCAGATGTGAGCGGAATCCCATTCGCAGCATTCCCTGGGCAGGCGAAGCGACTACAGCTCTAGCCCGTTTGTTCGCCGGCCTTACGGGGTAGCCGTAGGGGTAGCAGTCGCAGCAGGAGTAACAGTGGGAGTGGGAGTGAATTCAGCGGGTAATGAGCCCCTGCCTTCATTGGCCTCCTTCCTGTAGGTAATGAAGAGGGTTGCACCGACAACCGGGGCAATTGTTACCTCAGCGGGACCCGCTATTACCACTTGATTCAAGGTTTCCTGCGAAGTTGAAAGGCTGCTCGTATCGATCCGGCTGGCGGTGAGAACATTGGCGCTCTGATCGTTTAGCGTCACCGTAACTACGCCGCGATCGACGCCGCCTTGTTGTGTAAAATTTCGGACTCGGAGGGACTGCTCGTCAGAGACCGTGATCGTTAGCGGCGAACTCGTAATAATGCGGCTCTTGAATCCGCCGGCAAAGACGAAGCTTATGGCCCCCAACAGAACGCAAGCAACCAAAGATCGCCCAAAAAGGATTTTCATCATTTAAGATAGTACGCTATCAACGCGTCGGCCGATTGCAATTGCCGTTTACCGACACTCCGAACAAGGGAACGGAAAAGCATCGCGTCTAACTCCGAACTCCGAAAATCTTCGCCCGCCACTAGCCACGGCTAGCAAGCTTTGGGCAGGCTGAGCAGGGCATTTAAGATTTCGGGATGCATCTTGAGCACTTTGTAGAAAGCACGCCTGACTTTCGGAAGCAATGCTCGCTACAATTGCCCGGACATAGTTCATTCGGATCTGGATGCCGATGAAAAAAGCAGGAAGAAAGGGAAAGCAGCTCCCGCAAAACGGAGGGCGAATGGGAATGGCTCAAAAATTATCGGGTCTGGGACGCTAACCGGAAGATCTTTGTTTATCCGGAGAACTGGACCGAACCCGAGCTGCGTTTGCCAGCCCGTCTTCGGGCATCCCTGGACGAAGCGGTGGCATTCGTTTGCACAAAATGCGGTGCGAAGGCAAAGCGCAAGCGCATTCGCAAGTCGGCGCACCGGAAAAGCATCCGCGTCCTGTTCACTGGCAAAAAGGGGACGGGGGCTCTCGTCGCTGCGCAGACTCTGGCCTGCGATCTGCGAAAAGATCTATACCGCGTCGATTTGGGCGCCGTCGTGTCTAAATATATTGGCGAGACGGAAAAGAATCTGAGTCGCGTCTTGACCGCAGCAGAGAAGAATGGTGCGGTCCTCTTTTTCGACGAAGCCAATGCGCTTTTTGGAAAACGTGCCGAGGTGAAGGACAGCCACGATCATTACGCCAACATCGAGATCAATTATCTCCTCGAGAGAATCGAAAAATACGACGGCGTCGCGATCCTCGCCGCTGGCAATCGCACTAAGATCGACAATGCGCTCTCGCGGTGGTTTCATTTCGTTATGCGCCTCCCGCCGCGAAGAAAACCGCGCCGATCACCCTTTGCGATGTAATTCAGACGTTTGGTTCTTCAGGAAATGGTCGCCAGTGCGTTTGCAGCGCGCTGGTGAGCGCGCTGGAATCGCGGAAGATCATTGGTTAAAAAAAGCTGGCTCGGAATCGCTTCCGAGCCAGCTCAGTGGATTTTATATCCTACGCCAACTTAGTACCGAGAACGGTAGTAATGATGACGGTGGTGGCGGTAAACCCGATGCCCGTAGTACGAGCGGCCCGTGTAATAGCCATAGTCCGGATATGATCGGTAGTATCCATATGGATAATACCCGTATCCGTAACCCGGATAGCCGTAATAGCCATATCGGTAACCCGGATAGCCAAATCCAATTCCAACCCCCCCAATTCCGACTGAAACTTGAGCGTCAGAACGCTGCACGGGAACGAAAGCCAATCCACTTACCACCAATGCAATTAAGAGAAGCTTTTTCATATAGTTTTCCCTTTCTTGTTTGTTGTTTTGCGAGGGATGAAAGCTCTTGCCAAGAACTTCCTCGACGCTCAGAACGCGCGCCGCCCTCTACAATATAATCGGATGCGGACAGTCTCGCGGTTCCAAAAAAATGCTAAAACGGAAGAGGTTCTGACTAAGGGAATTGCTGCTCAACTGGTATCAACCAAACCGCCACATTGACTACATTTCCTTTTACCGAAGAAATCCAAAATCGAAGATTGGGTTCGCCGCCGCTCCAGCACGACAGAACGATAGCGGCTGCCAACCTTCGCTGGGCTACGGCGTCGCGGGCAGAATTTGCCGCCTCCCCACCTTTGACTAACAATCGCAGCTCTTGCCGCAATTGCATGCCTTACCGTTATTCATCGGGCAATTCTTGCCGCTCTTCTTGCATGCGGGTTGGTCTGCCGCAAACGCAGTGGCGCAAATGACCGCCGCGAGAACCGAAAAGAGAATTTTGGTATAGCTTTTCATACTGCCTTAGTCTTCTCATGCAGCCAAGGTTAGCGCCAGCGAAAAGATGAGCGGCAACATCGACACCCGAGAATTTTCCATCAGCGATTACGACGCGGCGGTTGAGCTCTGGCAGCGGGTCGAAGGTCTCGAGATCGCCGAGGGGGATGACAAAGAAAGCGTTGCTCAATTTCTCGCGCGGAATCCGGGACTGAGCCGGGTGGCGACCGATGGGTCGAGGATGGTCGGTGTCGCCTTATGCGGTCACGATGGACGCCGCGGACACATCTATCATCTGGCAGTTGATCCTGCTTATCAGGGATGCGGACTCGGGAAGCGTCTGCTGGACGAATGCTTGGAGGGTCTACGCCGGGCCGGACTCAAACGCGTGATTATCATGGTGGCGGACGATAATCCGCGCGGCCGTAAATTCTGGAAACGCTGCGGGTGGGAGGAGATCCCCGGTGCCATCGCGATGGGAATTGATCTTTAGGATGTTCGGGGAAGGAAAAATGCCTGCATTGGATCCAGACCCCAAAAGCAAATGGCTGCACGGCAAATCTCAAAGAAATCGAGGCACTGCCACAGCGTGAGCGTGAACGTCTTGTCCAACGCATGCGTGAGCTTGGATCGGGTGAAAATCCCCCAGGATTTCATCGACACCCTTGAGGATTTCGAGAAGGAACCATCGCATTATGGTTATCTTCCCGTATGAGATGAAAATTCATTCGATTACGGTCTTTCTATCGCTACCGGCTGTCGCCTGCAGCACACTGGATGCGCAAGAGCTGCGCACCGCTGCTCCTCCGGCAAAGCCCGCATTCGTTTTCAGAGGCGTTGGTTATTTTCACCGCTGGTCGAAGAACGATCAGCACGAGTTCACGCCTGAAAAGCAGGAAAATCTCGATAAGTGGTCCGACATGATGACGGTGAACGCGTATCCAGACGTCCACGATGGCGAACGCCTGGCGGAAACCGCGAATGCCGTTCTGGACAATTACAAAAGACACCAGGCAAAGGTCCTCAAGACCGATTCCGTCCCTCGGACAGCGGATCGGCCGGCGGAACATTTAATCGCGGTGGTGTTTGGCCGGCCAAATTTCATCGAGGTGGCATTTGCCCGATTCAAGCTGGTGGATGGCACGGGATGCTCGTTCGTCTATTCACACCGCATTTACGGGGAGAAAATAGAAGACGAGATGAGCGCCTGGCTCAGTGCCAACGGATCGAATATTGAAAAGGCGTTGATGGAATGGAATTCCATGCCGTCTCCAATCGAAAGTACGTGGCTTCAGAGCTCGGTATCAAGGTCGTTAAAACCACGTAGAACCTGGCGAGCGCTGCGGACGTGATCCGCGGGCTTCTGCGAGAGGTCGGAAATCAGAGATCAGAGAAGTCAGATCTCAGAAAATCCGTTGCGAACGCCGCAGGTAAAACATAGTGACACTCTGCTTCCGATCGCGTAACCACGCTAAAACAAAGCTTTCACAATTCGCGGCGAAGCGTTGAAGTCAGCAAACACAAAGGACATTAAGGCAAAGTGGCCTAAGCCGCGCGCCTGAGCGATTGGTGAGTTAGGAGTTGGGTGCAGAGATCATAACCAAACCGTATGAAGGTGGGCGGCCAACATTTTCGAACGATCTGGCTTAGGAAGGAGGATCAATGCGTCGTGCAGCTGATCGATCAGCGATTTTTGCCTCACCGTTTCGTGATCGAAGACGTCAGTACGGTCGAGCAGATGGTGACGGCGATCCGCGACATGCATGTTCGCGGAGCGGGGTTGATCGGTGCGAGCGCAGGATACGGGATGTATCTTGCGACAATTGAGGCCGCGGCGCACGGTTGGTTCGATCAGCACCTGGCCAGCGCAGCGGCACAACTCAAGGCAACGAGGCCGACGGCGGTGAATCTTTCCTGGGCAGTCGAGCGCCAGTTAAAGAATATCGTGGACGGGAGAACTGCGGAAGAAAAGGTCGCCTTGGCTCTGCGCACAGCCAGACTGATTGCCCAAGAAGATGAGGAGCACTGCCGGATGATAGGGCAACACGGGTTGAATCTCATTCAAGAAATCGCTCGAAAGAAAGCGGGGAAGCCGGTCAATGTGCTCACGCATTGCAATGCGGGATGGCTCGCGTTTGTTGATTACGGTTCCGCCACGGCGCCGATCTATGCCGCGCACGATAGCGGGTTGCGGGTTCACGTGTGGGTTGCCGAGACGAGACCCAGGAATCAGGGTTCGAAGCTCACTGCCTGGGAGCTGGGCGAGCACGGCGTGCCGCATACGGTGATTACGGACAGCGCTGGAGGCCATTTGATGCAACATGGCGAAGTAGATCTGGTAATTGTCGGAACAGATCGCACGACCTACACGGGAGATGTTGCGAACAAGATCGGGACGTATCTGAAGGCGGTGGCGGCGAAAGATAATAACGTTCCTTTCTATGTGGCGCTGCCCTCGTCTTCGCTTGACTGGAACATGCGGGACGGGTTGAAAGAGATCCCGATCGAAGAGCGCGGCGCGGAAGAAGTAAAGCACGCGGACGGGTGGCTCGAGGGGCGACAGGTGGAAGTGCGCATTACGCCGGAGGGAAGTCCGGCTGCAAACTACGGGTTCGACGTCACGCCTAAACGCCTGGTGACCGGACTGATTACCGAGCGAGGCGTCTGCGAAGCGAACGAGAAAAGCATCCGCGCGCTTTTTCCCGAGCACGGGCCGTGAGCGAATACATAAAGTTCACGTGCGAACACGCAGATGCGGAGATCGCCCCGTTCGACGGTTTCGCCGAATTGAACGCGTGCAGACGGAAACTTCTCCAGCTTCGACTGATCGGTGTGGATTCAAATGG